>CAYLXC010000001.1:0-1449 GCA_964387865.1 uncultured Gammaproteobacteria bacterium
CAACCATGTATTGTCTCTTAAGATATGCTGCTGCGCCAACTTGAATAGCAGATGCTATCTCCTGCATCTTCTCATCCCCGCTATCATATTTCAAAATATCTGCAATCAGCCAAATACCATACAAAAGAGCTGCTCCACAAGCAGCCCAAATTATGAGATTAGTGTTATTTACAATAAATTCCATGAAAATATGGAGGCAGAACAAGTATAGTTTACCCTGAGCTTGTCGAAGGGTCAAGCAGGAGATTATGCCATATATGCCGGGGTTATAGGTACTCTTTTTGGCTGGGATACTTGTGAAGGTCTTAATAGAGCCACACTTAATACTTCATCCATATGTTTAACAAACACAAACTTTAAATCCTTTATAACATAATCCGGAATATCTTCCATATCTTTTTCATTATCTTTAGGTGCTATCACAGTCTTTACTCCGGCTCTATGAGCAGCCAGAACTTTTTCTTTTAATCCGCCAATCTCTAATACTCTACCACGGAGTGTAACTTCACCTGTCATAGCAACATCTTTCTTAACAGGAATTTTAGTGAAAGCAGAAACTATAGCCGATGTCAAGGCTATCCCGGCTGATGGTCCATCTTTTGGTATTGCTCCCTCTGGCACATGAACATGCACATCCACTTTTTGGAAAAATCTTTCAGGCAAACCAAGATGCGCCCAATGAGCTCTAACATATGACATGGCAGCCTGTCCTGATTCTTTCATTACATCCCCAAGCTGTCCAGTCAACATTAAACCTCCTTTTCCAGGCATTAATGTTACCTCTATAAATAATACTTCTCCACCAGCTTCAGTAACAGAAAGTCCTGTTGTCATTCCAACCTCATCCTCTTTTTCTGCCAAAATAGGTAAGAATTTAATTGGCCCCAAGAATTTGTGGATATCTTCACTCTTTATAATCAATTTTTCTTTCCCGCCATTTCCTTCTGCAACTTTTCTTGCAACCTTTCTTATTACTGCGGAAAGTTCCCTTTCCAAATTTCTAACCCCTGCTTCCCTTGTATATTCCCTGATTATTGATTTTATTCCATCATCGGAAAATTCAATTTGTTCACGCTTCAATCCGTGATTTGTAATTTGTTTAGGAATCAGGAAATTTTTTGCAATGTGAAATTTCTCATCCTCAGTGTACCCGGGATAGCGTATAACCTCCAGCCTGTCTTTTAATGCAGGAGGGATTGTGTCCAAAATATTTGCAGTTGTTATAAACATTACATTAGAAAGATCATACGCAACTTCCAGATAATGATCAGAAAACCCTTCATTCTGCTCAGGGTCTAATGCCTCCAAAAGTGCAGACGAAGGATCCCCCCTGTAATCTGATCCAATTTTATCAATCTCATCCAGCATAAAAACTGGATTTTTAGTATGAGCCTGCTTTATTCCCTGAATAATTCTTCCGGGCATAGATCCAACATAAGTTCTTCTGTG
>CAYLXC010000001.1:1549-116723 GCA_964387865.1 uncultured Gammaproteobacteria bacterium
GCTTTATTCCCTGAATAATTCTTCCGGGCATAGATCCAACATAAGTTCTTCTGTGGCCTCTAATTTCTGCCTCATCACGAATTCCACCAAGGGAAATTTTGACAAACTTCCTATTCAGGGCCCTTGCAATTGATTTACCAATTGATGTTTTACCAACACCAGGTGGTCCGACAAAACAAAGTATCGGTCCTTTCATTTTCCCAGCAAGCTTATGTACAGCTAAAAATTCAACCACTCTTTCTTTAACCTTTTTCAGCCCCCAGTGATCTTCTTCCAATATTTCCTCCGCCTTTTTCAAATCAACTTTTCCGTTTCTTTCAAGTTTCCAGGGAAGATCTGTTAACCACTCCAGATAATTTCTAATATATCCTGCCTCAGGGTTATAAGAGGACATCTTGGCAAGCCTCGAAAGTTCTTTTCTTGCTCTTTCAAAAACCTCTTTATTCATACCGCTTTTTTTTATTTTTAGCTCAAATTCATGGATTTCCTGATGCTCACTATCTCCCCCACCTAATTCTTCCTCTATACTTTTCATCTGTTCTCTCAAAATAGCTTCTTTGGTCATCTTGGAAACTCTCTCTTGAGTCTGAGATGAAATTTTTTGGGAAATTTCCATAATTCTTATTTCCTTTGCCAAAAGCTCAGATAACCTTTGAAGTCTTTCTGCTGCAGAGACCATTTCCAATATCTGTTGTTTATCTATAGTTTTAAAATCAATTGCCTGAACAACAGAATTAACCATCTGATTTGGATCTTCACTGTAAGTAAATAATGACCAGTTAGCAAAATTAGTTTGATCAAAAAAAGGATTTCCCCCCAGCTCTAAAAACCTTTTAACCTGTTCCCTTACAGTTCTTACCAAAGCCTCAGTTTGTTCTGACCTTTCATAAAGTTCGGGGATTTCTTCAATTTCTGCTTCCAAATAGGGGCTTGTCTGGGTAAATCTTTTCAAAAAAACTCTGGAAATACCTTCCGCTTGCAATGTATATTCACCTTCTGGATTTTTAACAACCCTGCGTATCAAACAAACTGTCCCCACTTTATAAAGATCTTTTTCTGTAGGATCTTCAATTTTGCTATTTTTTTGAGTCACAAAAACAATCAGCTTATCACTATTCCAGGCAATATCCAAAGCTGCCTTTGATTTTGGCCTTCCTGAAATTATAGGAACAGAGTTTCCAGGGAATATAACAGTATCCCTTAATGGGCCCACCGGCATGGTAGGCTTAAGAGTTACTGGCGCTTGTACAAACGGTCTTATAGGATCTGCCATAGTATTCTATATATTAGCAGAATAACATCTTGAGTGCTAAAAGTCAATACCCTTTTTTGCAAGTATTCCTTTCTGAAAAGGATGCTTTATTTCTCTCATTTCTGTTGCCAAATCTGCCATTTTAATTAGTCTTTTGGATCCGTTATGTCCTGTTAGAATCAAATCTAATCTCTCTGGCTTATCCCTAATTAATCTTACCACTTTTTCCTCTGGCAAAACACCCGCTGAGGCAGAACCAACTATCTCATCAGCAACAACCACATCCCATTTATCAGATACCACTTCATTATACAGTATTTCAAAAGCTTCCTTCGCAGCCAGCTTATGCTTTTTTAAAGGAACTTTATTCCCCAAAATATTTAAAAAACCCTTGCCTCCCTGGATTATTTTAACCAAAGGAGATAATTTTTTAATTCCCACCAGCTCCCCGGTAAACCAAGCCTTACCGAACTGCACAATCAAGCACTTTTTTTTATATCCAACAGCCCTAAGCACTATTCCAAGCGCCGCCGTAGTCTTCCCCTTTCCCTCACCAGTATATAAAATAACCAACCCCTTCTCATCATTCATAAGCCAATTCTAACAAAATCCAAGCTGGTTGGAACGGACACCCTTGGGGTGGATTTGTATTGACACCTGCGGATTTTTGGAGTATCCTAGGCGCAAGATAACATAAAATGCCATCAAGAATTTTCCCATTTGTTAACGGGCAATATTATCATATTTATAACCGTGGAATTGAAAAACGCCCAATTTTTGTAAACCGTAGGGATCAGAGTCGCTTTATACAGACAATGCGCTATTACCAATTAGAAGGACCGAAACCCAGATTTTCCAACTCCTTTAATAATCCTTTCTTTAAACCAGACTATAATAAAAAAATAGTTGATATTATTTGCTACTGTCTTATGCCAAATCATTTTCACTTTTTACTAAAACAACTAAAAGAAGGTGGAATAACTGAGTTTTTAAGTAAGTTATGCAACAGTTACACTAAATATTTTAATACTAAGTACAAAAGAGTAGGACCTCTGCTTCAAGGAGAATTCAAAGCAGTATTGGTTGAATCAGATGAACAGCTATTACATCTTTCTCGATATATCCATTTAAATCCCTTAGTTTCATATATTGTTAAGAATCTTGATCTATATGAGTGGTCTTCATATGAGGAATATATTAATTCAAAAAGTAAAGGAGTATGTGTAAAAGAAAATGTATTAAGTTTTTTTAAATCTCCCGCATCCTATAAGCAATTTGTTTTGGATCAGGCCGAGTATGGTGAAAAATTGGAACTTATTAAACATCAACTGCATGAAGAAATTTGAGCCTGCACCCCTGGGGTGCAAACCTAAATCAAAGATTAGGCTGTAACTTCGGGAGTTACAGGTTCGTAATGAAATCTTAAGGTAAATCTTGTGGGGTTATGTGAAATATCCCACACTGCTAATTCGCTAAGATGGTCACCCTCTGCTAAGAATTTTGCTTCCCGTAGATACTCATATCTTGGATCCTCTAAGAGCTTACTGGTTCCATCTAATTCTAGTGGGGTAAGTTGCTGTCTATCGTATTTTAAAGTCCACCAATCTCCTGGGGAAGGCTGTACTTCTTCAGTTCGAACTCCACCAATCGCTCTTGGGTCAAACACACCTCTAAACGCCTGGAAATATCTAATTCCCTGACTATCTGTAACTGGACTGTTCAGCTCAGGATCTAAAAATACTCCATTAGGGGAAATGACAATATAAGGAGGTAACTCATGAGGCATCCCTTTTAAAACTATTTCATCATCCGGTAAATATGAAACCTTAACTCTAGTGGCAAGTTCATTAACAAAGACTTCTGCCCAACAAGAACCCCTCTCCTGAATAGTCCTTTCAAAATCCTTTACAAGTTGACCAAAGTAATCAGTCTCTACCATTTCAGTGTAGTATAACAAATAAAGTCAACACATACTATACCCGCAACTGTGACACTTTTTGCAGCCTTCTTCCATAACAAATGTGGCTGAGCCGCATTCCGGACATAAATCTACTTGAGAAGTGAGAGGTGAGAATTGGGATGTGGAATTTTGCCGTGCGTCGCCAGAGGCTATGCCGGCGGCGCGAAGTGAGATATCTTGATTCCCATTTCCAATATCCACCTTATCTTCTCCATTAAATGTCAAATTGAGCGGCACAACTTCCCCACCCTGATTTTCAGATGGCAAAGCCATATCTTCTGCCAAAACCTTGGCAATTGCATCTGCCAAACTCAATACCCTGTTTTTACCAAATCCAACAGATGAGGCTCCTCCTATCCCTTTGAGCTGCCCTACAATTTTTTGGGCAACAGCTTTTGGATCCGTTTCTCTTGCTCCCCTTGCAAGCCTTAAGGAAAGTGATACCAGTCTTCCCATAGCCTCAGCATCAGCCATAGTGTGCATCCCGGCCCGCCCGACTGTTACAAAAACCTCAAACGGTTGATCTTGTTCATCTCTATTTATAGTAATAAATGCCTCACCTACCGGTGTTGTAATTTTATATGTTCTACCACGAAGAATCATCGGCCTTTGGGCAACCGGTGTCGAGTCTGACTCGGCACTTGCAGCAGAATCCAAATTTTTAGGTTTTAAACTAGATGCTACATTCAAAACTTGCGTTGTTTTTGACCCATCTCTATAAATTGTGATTCCATTACATCCTGTTTCCCAAGCCATCATATAGGCTATCCTTACATCATCTCTTGTTGCCCAGTTTGGCAAATTTATAGTTTTGGAAACTCCATTGTCAGTATATTTTTGAAAAGCTGACTGCATTTTAACATGCCATACAGGCTCAATCTCAGGCGCTGTTACAAAAACTTTTTGCCAAGTGGGAGGCACATCATCTACCCCACTAACAAATCCATGATCCATTACTTTTTGAGCCAAATCATCAGAATAAAAACCCTCCTTTTTGGAAATATCACTAAATGTTTTATTTGCAATTGTTAAATATCTCATCTGATCCCCTCCTTTTTTGGCCCTATGAATATAAGCTAATGCAAAAACAGGCTCTATTCCTGAGGAACAATCTCCAATTATAGAAATTGTGCCTGTTGGGGCAATTGTTGTTACAGTTGAGTTTCTGATTGGACTTTTATCAGCATAGATTGAATTTACCCAATTTGGGAATGGACCACGAAGTTTTGCCAAATTCTCAGACTCTAAATGTCCCTCTTCATTTATAAATTTCATCACTTTCTCACCTAAATCCAAAGCCTCTTGAGAATCATATGGAATCTTAAGCCTAAATAACATGTCTGCCCAACCCATAACTCCCAAACCTATCCTTCTATTATTATGAACCTCATCATAAATTTGTTTTAAGGTATACGGATTTGTCTGGACAACATTATCCAAAAAGTGTACTGCCATATGTATAACTTCCCTAAGAACGTCCCAATCCACATCAAAGCTTCCATCCGCCAGCTGGCGGACAAACTTTCCCAAATTAATTGATCCTAAATTACAAGCATCCCAAGGTGCCAGCGGCTGCTCTCCGCATGGATTTGTACTCTCTATTGTTTCAAGTTTTGGAACAGGATTTGCTGGAGAATTATTTATCCTGTCAATAAAAATAAGTCCAGGATCCCCGGTATGCCAGGCCCTTTCAATTATCTCATCAAAAACCTCCCTAGCATTTAATTTCCCAACAACCTTCCCACTTTGGGGAGAAATTAGCTCATAATCTTCCCCTTTATCTAGTGCTTTCATAAACTTATTGGTAACTGCACAAGAAATATTAAAATTGGCAATTTGTTTATCCAAAAGTAAGGTTTTAAAATATGCTCGAGCACTATCATCAGGTAAAAGCGGAGCAACACCTTCATACACAGGTTTATTTAAATCATCAAGCTCTGCCTTACTTCTTATAAATTCCATAATATCCGGGTGATCAATTCGTAAAATGCCCATATTTGCACCGCGTCTAGTCCCTCCCTGTTTTATAGACTCTGTTGCAGCATTAAATACTCTTAAAAATGACACAGGGCCGGATGCTACACCACCTGTTGTGTTAACAATTGATCCCGCAGGTCTAAGTCTGGAAAAAGCAAAACCAGTTCCACCTCCTGTTTGATGAATCAAAGCTGCATATTTTACGCTGTCAAAAATCTCAGGCAATGAATCCCCAACAGGAAGCACAAAACATGCAGAGTATTGCAAGCCGTTTTGCTTTCCAGCATTCATAATTGTTGGGGAATTAGGCAAAAACTTCTGAGTTACCATCATTTTATAAAAATCCAAGGCCAAATTGAAAACTTCTCTCTCTTTTGCCTTGAAGTCAAAATCTCCAGAGGCAATATCATAGGCAATATGCCAAAATCTCTCGGAAACACTTTCAACAATTTCCAAATTCCCACCCTTTAAAAGATATCTTTCCTGCAAAATCTTATTTGAAGAATCGGAAAATAGAGGTTTTGGTAATCCTCTGGGAATAGAGGGCATTTTCTTGTATCTTGGAACAAATCTAGTTTCAAAAGTCCTGGAGTTACTATCGTGTCCATTTCTTCTTACCTCGCCATTTGACTTTCTTCCGTTCCTTCTAGGTACAGCAACAACTTGGGATATGGAGTTTTGAGATTCTTGCTTCATATTTTTCATATTATTTGACAAAATGCGTACAATTCATAAACGCATTTTGTCATCCTGAGCGAGCGAAGCGAGTCGAAGGATCTCCTCAATGTGTCCGCTTACTCCCTCTATAGTGTTCGTATCTCCTTTGCAAAATCTTTTGGATCCCCAAAACTTCTATAAACTGATGCAAACCTAAGATATGCAATAGGATCTAATTTTTTAAGCTCTGATAAAACCCACCTACCAAGCATTTGAGATTGAATTTCTTTTAATCTTTTAACTCTGATTTTTGCCTCAATTCTATCAACAATTTTAGGAACTTTATCTATTCCAGGCCTTTTTTCTAAAGCCTTAAGTAACCCCAAATGCAATTTTTGTTCTGAAAATGCTTCCCTTCTTCCATCTTTTTTAACTACCATCAACTCAAGCTGAGCTACAGCTTCATAAGTTGTAAAGCGGTGGCCGCATTTTAAACATTCCCTTCTTCTCCTAATTTCCCCACGGCCATCAACACTACGCTTATCAACTACTTTACTTAAATTGCTCTCGCAGAAAGGACACTTCATTTAAAAATCCAGACAAAATAAGCATAACATATTGGGATCTGAATGTGTCAATACACAAGATGTTGTATACCACTGTCATTCCCGCGAAAGCGGGAATCTACATAATTGGATCCCGTACTTGATACGGGATGACGATTGAGATTACTTCATATTCTCAATCGTCACCTTTTGCATAACATCTCCCACAACTATTTTCTCTACAACATCCATGCCAGATATAACTTTTCCAAAAATAGTATAATTTTTAGGAAGCTCCGGATGATCCGAAAGCATAATAAAAAACTGGCTTCCATTAGTATTTGGCCCGGCATTAGCCATTGCAACAATACCTTTCATATAATCCTTTCCCACTAACTCATCTGCAAAAGTATATCCAGGGTTCCCAGTCCCATTACCAAGTGGGTCACCTCCTTGCACCACAAATCCGCTCTCAACTCTATGAAAAGTTAACCCGTCATAAAAACCATTTGATGCCAAAATTAAAAAATTTGATGCTGTTTGTGGAACGTCAGGATAAATCTCAATCTCAATTACACCTTTTGACATTTGGATTACTACCTTTTTATTTTGTAAAACTTCTGTTGACAGAATTCCCGGAAATTGCGGAAGTCTTTTATTTTTGGATAAAGGTAACTCTGAAGGCTTTGGCGTTGGCTTGGGTGTAACTTGAGGTACAGCTTTTGCAATAGGTTCCTGAGTAGGCTGAGGAGTGGGGGTTGAAAGATTAAGTACAAATTCTAAAGGAGAGGGGGAAGGAGAGGGAGATGATGTTACATTTGTAACCTCCTGCTTGAATTTAGTAACGGCAAAATAAGTTCCAGCCCCAATTATTAATAATATCAAAACTACTCCCAAAAGCTTCTGGTTAGTAAACATCTAACCTTGTATATCATCTTAGAGAAATAATGACAAGTATTCTTTTTTTGTCTGATGACTGATAGCTGAAAGCTGAAGACTATCTTCTTTTCCTTATATGCTTAAACATTTCAACGTTTTTGCGAAGTTGAGTCTTACTCGACGAAGCAAAAAGGCAAGGTTCTGCGAGCACGAACTATAATATTTCACAGTGAAGTGCGAGCAGGTCCTTATCTGCCTAAGCCTTTTTTCAGCCTGCTCCTTAGTTGGGTATGTTCCCATGTTGCGGCCTGATTCAGCCACCACCCTATACCCTTCTTTAACCTTTCTTATCATATTTCCAGAATACCTTATTTGTATCTGGTTTTGCAAAAATCACAGAATCTAAAGTCCAACTTTCCCAATAATCCAAAGGGGGGAAGGTATTTTTAATTGAATCTCAAGGATCCTCTGCTGGAAATCCTTCCACGAGTTCTTAATGATTCATTGCCATAAAATTCACCCAAAAAACTCACCAAGGAATTTACATCTTCTACAAAAACATCAAGAGTTTTATCTTTATCAGCGCGTCTACAAATTTCAAGTACTGCTGTTTCTGCCTGATAAAGCCACAATGCATCTCTTCCAGCCTGCTTTGCAGTTTGATACATTGGAAAATCAGTGTTAATACAAAGTTCATCTTTACCCTGAGTGTTTACAATATCTGATCGCTTATCAGGAACACCCATAGGAACCGTTTTCCAATCAAATAACATTCCCCATCTTTTGATATTTGGCCCTACATCAGCTCTTATATTCGGAGGGGTTGCACCCTCCCTAGGAGTTGGATTTCTCCCCGGACCTTGAGTCGGACGCTGTCCTCCGGAGGCTGTGGGTGGAAGCCTAAACGCAGCCTCACCCTTTATATCGTCTCTCGTAAAGATTGGATGTTGAGACAAAATATGTTCTAATGCACGCTTTACTTGCTTTGCTATCAATTCCTCATATTCCTCAACCTCGTATGATCTATCCGCTTTAAGACCCTCTAATTTTCTTACCCAAGGTTCGAGAAATCTGTGGATAACTATACCAACATCATTCCATTTATCGTCTTTGATAAAGTTCGACTTATTTGTTGTTACGTTTAGGAAGTCAAGATGGGCTTCTCCTATTAATCTTGAGGCTTGAGGTAATTGTGCAGGTTTAGGATGATCAAAAAATTGTTCTGCCTCAACTAATCTTCCCCTGTAATAACACCTTATCCCGGGTTTAACCCTCTGTCCTCCCTCCAAAACCCCAACTCTTATTCTAATTCTGTCACCAAAAGGAGTACCCAAAACTTTTTGATCCGGAGAAAGATTAGGATCGTCTTCTACATATTTAATTTCCAACGGTACTACTTCTTTATTGTTAACTTTTATTATAACTTCCCCAGTACTTAGTAATGGTCTATAAATATCTCCAAGCTGTGCACCAATTAAATCACCCCGAACTTGCCTCTTTAGTTTACTTATTTTGACTCGAAAGTAACCTTCTTCTGTAGACACAGTTCTAATCTCTCCCTCATGAATTTTTTCTGATTCTTCACTTTTTGTTTCCCAATCAGGATCATAAAATTTATACTCATCTCTGGATCCAACTGAACTGCAACTAACCTCCAAACTTTTACCCAAAAAGCCCATTGCAGCCTTTCCACCTACACCATATTGGCCAATTTGTAATCTCGTTTTATCTGAATGTCCCCATACAAGAAAATTTTCCAAACCCTCTTGATCCAAACCTTGACCACCGGAATTAGAAATGGAGATAGAATCCTTAGTTACAAATACTCTTATTGTGAGCGGTCTACCTGCTATGCGATTATCCACACAATTATCAATTAAATCCAGCAAGGCCAGTCGAGAATCAGTATAATTACTCATAACAGACTCTGCCATTCTCAAAGTCGCCCTCTCTCTTAGAGTGAAAGTTCTCCTGCCTTGCTTTTCTGCTTCTCTTTCTTGTGATCTCATGATAGTTTAATCCTGCATATGTTTAAGACGATAATATTCAGAATCATGGTTCTCATTATAATATTCCCTCTCAGCAGTTTCAACCTCTCTTCGTATCCTTCTTAAGAGTTGTCCTGTTCCTTCAATATTCCACTTTTGCATCAATTCACTAACAATATTCAATAAATGTTCATCTCTTTTAATCCATCTTTGACGAAGTAATGGTCTTGATTCCTCCCGATTAAGTTTTTGTAATGCAGTATCGAAAATGTTATTTAACTCAATAGCATTATATATATGAGGTCTGAAGTGTCCTTCGGATATTTTGTCTAGCCTCTTGATAGTTACCAAATCCCTCTGTAATTGATCAAACCACAACCGGTTATGTCCTATGAGGGTTTCAGCAACTACTTCCAGTACTCTTGTTTCTTCTTCAGATCTGACCTCTTCAGTAGTAGGTTCATACGGAACAAATTCCCATTCATCAACTGAGGTATGCGAACCAATCCCTACAGGTTGCCCGAGAGCATCCGCGGAAGTTCCGCTGCTTTCAATTTCATCACCATCATCTGAATCACCATTTACTTCCTTATTCTCGTCCTCTGGCCAAACTACTTCCACATTTTGAAGTTTGATCCAGGAAGATTTTGATGCCTTCAAAGAATCAAAAATATCTTCCTGATTTAGTTTCCCTTTAATATCTCTGATAATTGAACTTAAATTTGAACTTCTTGGGTCGGGATTGTTAAGTGCTTCCTGTGAAAGATTCTTACTTATTACCTCCTCATTTACGTGCCTTGCCAAGGCCTTTAGAATATTAAGTTCTTTTGGACCAAATCTAATAATCCTGCCATCTAACTCCACTTGATTATTTTCTAAAAATACCAATCTGTGTTTAGCATAAACCTCCTCAGTTTGTACACCTTCCTCACCTTGTTTTGAGATGTCCAGTGATTTATCCTGTAACCATACATCAGTCTTTTCCCAGATAACTTGTTTGGAAGAGTTTGACAGAAGTCTATTTAATTTCGCAATTATCCCCATTATTCTATTGATTCCCCTTTCTTCCGCATCATTAGGGAACACTAAGACTGAAAGTTCTGCTATTGGCATCCGTGTTCCCCCCAATTCATCTAATTTTCTTAAAGCCTGCATTTCCCAACTACCTTCTGTTTTTACAACTAATCCATCAGAGAGTCTTACATCAAATTCACTCAGTTTTCCTTCCCCAATAACTTCATCTCCTGGTTTACCCTCCTTATCTTTTCCCTTCTCCCCCACGAATTCCACTGTGGCATTTAGGCGATACTTTGGTGAGTATGTACTTCCCCCACGCGTAAAAAGTTCAGGATTCTTTGCATCTTTCTCCATTTTGCGCCTTAAAAAAATAGTTATATCTCTAGCAGGGTGGTCCGCCTGAGATCCTGCATTTATGGCTGCTTGAGTAATCAATTCACCTTCAATGTCTTGATTAGAATTTCTAAGATAATAAAGTAATCCTGCCCAAGTAGCCTCAACAACCCCTGTAAAGCTAAAAGATTTTTCACCGAGCTGAAGCTCCCTTTTTACCTCATCAACAACGACATGCGGCAATTGTCTTTGTTCAGGCTCAACTTGCCCAAATTTTTCCAGATCGCTCCCGAGCCGAGGTAAAGCTCTTTCCAGAAGTCTCTCTTTTAAAAGGCCAACCCTGCGATAATTTCTAAGGAATTGGGCTGCTTGTTCCTGATCAGAAATGTCTTGATCCAGCCTAAATCTGCTGTGTTTTGTAAAGTCTGCTGATTCAAGCCTATTGAACATACCTTTCACACCGGCAATTTTAGCCTCAACCCTTTCACGCTCCATATTTAATTGTCCGTCTATTTCTTGTTCCGTCATTGAATATTCCTATCCGTAATTTCCCTCCAGCGCCTCTCGATTTTTCTCAATGCAGTACGATAAGTCCCTGTGGCTAAACTTCTGCCTCCTGCTCTGGCTGTGGAGATAGACCAAACATATTTTCCATTGGAATCATAGATTTTCAGATCGCTACCCCCACTAACTATAGAAAAATTAATTCTGCCTAAGAATCTTCCAAACTCTCTTGTGTTTGTTGGACCTTGACTTAACATTTTGGGATACCAAACACCCAAATCTTTCTCTGTTCGCGCTCTAGGCTCGATTGTCTGCACTGCAACTGTCGAGTCTACTTGTTGACCCATTGTTTCTCCATATTCAGCACTTCCCCTACTTTTATCAGCTCTTGAGTCCAATGTAGCCAAATCTTCAGCAGTTAACTTTCTAAATCTGGATTGATTCGAAACTACTGGAGCGGGAATTGGCTCAGTTGTTTCATAGATCCAAAAGTTTTCTCCAAATTTCCTTGCAATATCCTGGGCTCTACCAAGACTGACACTATCAGTTAAAACACCTCTCTCAGCCAATCTTTGGATATCTGCCACAACAGTTGGAATATCCCCTTCCTGATCTGCAGCTTCAGCATGTTCAGCAGGTTCTGCTGGTTCAGAAGTTACAAATGATACTTCAAATTCCTCCAGAGCAGCCCACCTGGCATTTCTGCCTACGGACCTTCCAAAAAGTTTCCGTCCAAATTTACTCTCGATACCAGCGGCGGTACTACCAACCACTTTTTGATTTCTTGATCCGGCCTCATTTATAATCTGCTGCAATTCTATGGATGGAATTTCCTTATTTGACTGTTTAGGATCATAGATATATTGTATCAGGACAAATTCAAGCTCACCCAACCTAACTGGATTATTTTGACCAATTTTTACAGTTCTCTCTTTAGGATCAAGAATAAGTGGTATACGTGGCTGTCCCTCAACTTCTGGTGTGGTTTCAGGTTCTCTAGGAGCAACAGGAATAGTTGGGAAAACTTCATCAATAGTTCCACCCAAAAACTCGTAAGCCAGATAAACCTCTCCAAGTAGTGCAGGATTAAGATTTCCCTCCTTCACCCTCTCTCTTATTTCAGCCACTTGGGCAGAAGCCTTTGCCAAAATTTCAGCTTCAGCTTGTGGAGGTCCTAATCTAATAACTTCTTCATCTACATAGGTTATCCCTCTTCTAACCTCTAACTCTGCAATCTCATCAATTATGGGCTGAAGATGGCTTTGAGTTAAATCACCACTTAAAACAAGTTCTTGCATTTGTTGTAACTGATATCTTCTGCTTACAAGTGTTTCATTAATTACAAAAGAATTAATCTTTCCATCAACTGCAGAAAGTTCCGTTTGAAATGATGGGATGACACTCTCACGTAATCTTCTTCTTGAAACTCCCAGCTTAATGGTCTTTTCAGCATAATTTGGATCTTGAGGGTCTAAAATAAGACGATCTTTGATCCTAAAATCTAATCTTCCGCTATTGTTAAGAAATGTTTGCGCACGAGTTAGTTTGGTTTCCAAACCAATTCTTTGATTTTGTAATTCAGATAAAGATTCTCTTTCCATATTTATCTTCTCCCTTTCCCACCACTTCCAGCTTCTACGCTTGCTTCTTGCTCAGCTTTCCATTCTTCATATGAAGCATCATTTGATGCCTCAAGAAATAAATTCAAATCAGGACCAAAATTAATGCCAATTCTCTTGAAGTAAATTACCCTTGCCATATCCGGCCAGCCAAATACTCTGTCTACCGGATTTGAATTTTTAGATACGCTCAGATAACCTCTTTCAGCCCATGCAGTTACTTCCTCAGGCCTAACTTTCCTGTTCATTACTGATTTGGCAAAATTATTGAAATTTGAAACACCCATATGTTGCGGAATATTTTTTCCTCTAATTTCAACAAATATCGACCAAATAGTGCTTTTAAATCCCTCCAACTTTCTTTCCTGTTCCAGTCTTCTTGCTTCAGCTCTTTCAGAAAGAGCAGGAATTCCGATTTCAATCGGAGCAGCAGTTTCTTCTGCAACCTCTTCATCAGAAGCGACTTGATCTTCTCCAGCTACTTCAGCAGGAGTCGAGTCTTCTGGAGTTGAACCCTTCAATGGCCAGGCTACCGAACCGGACGGAGATTCACTTATTAGATTATTCACTTCAGAGTCGGACCCTACCTGACCTTGAGCAGTATCTAGCTCACTTTGGGTATTTACCAAACTCGGATTCTTCCAAACAAGTTTGAAGATCTCTTCCCCGGTTTTGGGATTTACTAAACCCGTTGGTAATTCAAGACCATACTGAGGCAATGCAGTTCTCAATCTCCTTACCGATGAGGTTGTGAGCGATTCTTGTCGAACCGTAATTCTTGCACCGTAAATTCTTGCATTAAGTCCACTTATTGTCAGATCGTCACCATCAATAGAAGCTAAACGTATCTCACGATATGTAAGCTTTTCTACCAATTGCAGTTCAGCCAACTGATCCTCAGTTGGAAAATCTAAAGCCATACCCTCTCCCTCGGGCTGATCCGAGGAAACTGCCGCTTTTCTAAATTTTTCTTCCTCCTCTTGTACCCTGGAAATTTCTAATTGGATTATTCCCAAATCTTTTCGATATCTTGGCATAGACACATCTCTTATCACCCTCTTAATATTTCCTACTCTCAAAACATTTTCTATAAATTGAGCGGGATCATCTAAGCTAATATCTAATCTCAATCTACCTTTATCTTCATACGGAAATCCAAGTGCGAATTCAGGCTTGTCCACGTTATCAAAAACATCAGTGGCTCTGGAAATCTTGGCCCCGATTATCTGCCCTCTTAATTCTAATTCTTCCAATACTGAAGGTTTAGTTTCTATGTTCATTTTACAATCCTATAGTATAGGTTAATTTTCTGGATTTGTCAAGTCTGAATTTGAAGCTAAATTAACAAAATATTCCTCCGGCAGTGCCAATCCCTGGGATACAAGCCTTTTAAATTGATCTCTTCTTTCAATCTCAATTTCCTGGATTAACGTTTTTCTTCTTTCTTCCAAGGATGACAAACGGGTATTATACCGAGGATTAAAATTAGTAAACCTTTCACTTAAAATTTTAGGGCGAGCTGCAACTTGCATTTCTAATTTCTTCTTTAACCACTCACACCAATTAGAAAAATCCCTCTCAATCCCAAAAAAGTTTGAGTGAACTAGCGCATACTCCACCATACTTCTAACTGATTGAGGTTCTAATAATTTTGTTAATTTTTCCCGATCATAAGTCAGCCCCATTGAGTCCAAAGCCTTCATGTAAACATCCCTCAATTTCTTATATCTTTCTTTTTCCAGTTTATTGTTAAATTCAATCTGAGACCAAAAGGATCTATCCCGGTAAGTTAAGTTCGTCCCTCTTAGAAAATTATCAAAATCCAAGGAGGAATTTGGCCAAAATTGAGACGGCAGCATTCTTGCAATGGCTAAATAAAGTATTCTGGTTGCCGCATATGGTTCAGCTCTAAACTTATCTATTTTCTTCCTCCTTCTCTCCATACTAAGTTTAGAATCACTTCCTAATCCTCTATTTATAAGAATCCTGGCGCGAGAATATGAATCTTTTTCCATCATGCTTAGGGCGAAATAAATTGCTTGTTCACGATCAACTATGGTTCTAAGATGAATAGCTTCATCTAAGGCTTTTTCTCTTTCCTGACTCCTATAGGCGTCAATCTGAATATTCGTCCTGCCATCTTCAACCCATTTCATGCTTCTTTGTTCAAGTAAATCGATTAAAGTTGTATCTTTTGCCCTTTCAAAATATTTAACTAAAGCCATGGGACTACCGTCCAGATATCTCTCATGAGGATTGGAAAAAGCAAAAACAACTTCGGAAGCCCTTATTCTGCTAGCTATTAAGTTTTGAAATAATCTAATTGCAGAAAAAGCCAAAACAGGAGCCGCATGAATCCTGAACAAATTTGGAATTTCATCTTCACTTAATGGTTCACCCTCAGCATGCATTCTTAACATATCAATCCCAATCTGCCTCTCCTCATCCAGGTATTTTCTTACAATTGAGAATACCTCCAATTCCCGTCTCATGTAATTTGTTTGTATTTGAGCATATTCACCAAGTCTTTCAGCATCCATGGTAACAAAACGGGGTAGATCACGGTTATCTCTCACTTCACCAATTTCAACTCTTCTGCCCCTAATCTCATCAATAGCTTTATCAATTTGCTTAACTTCCTCAACTTCTTCTATTGGAATTTCTAAATCTTCAAGGGTTTTTTGTACGAATGGGGCTGTTTTTTGAGTAAGCACGTTGCTCTTTATAGGGTCTTCATTTTGGATCATATAAGCATAAAGAGCTAAAGTATCAGACAAAGGCACACGATATATTGTATCTCCCACTTCAATTTTTCTGGTTCGGGATTCATCCCAAATACTTCTTCCTAAATCATGAGGCTTATCAGATAACTGTTCCAGCCTACTAAAAGGATTTCCTATTGCAAAAACTTCTCCTAATTCTTTGTAAGCAACATTTAGACTTCTTATGCTTCTAATGCCAGAAGGGACTTCGCCAAGAGCTTTTTGTATTTGCTTGGCAAGATCACCTAGATATTCGCGCGAACTTTGGTAATCTATCCCGGACATATCACAAAAATCCGCCAAAATTATAAAGTCATTAAGCCGGGCTAAGAATACTTCTCTTTCTCGGATAATATCTTCAACTTCGATCAGGGGATTTATTTCTCCATTTGTCATAAAGCTGTAAAGCATATTTCTTACAAGGCCTGCTTGTTTATCTCTTGTTAAATTTACATTTTTTGAACC
Organism: uncultured Gammaproteobacteria bacterium; assembly: GCA_964387865.1. Taxonomy (GTDB): domain Bacteria; phylum Patescibacteriota; class Microgenomatia; order Daviesbacterales; family UBA10151; genus CAYLXC01. The sequence continues at coordinate 17,508 of CAYLXC010000001.1, forward strand.
CGGAATTAACTCTTCTGTTTTTATTCTTGCCAATCTTACCAGTGAGCTAAATACACCCTCTCTTACTTTTCCTTCAGAAGCCACCCTTTCAACATGAGGCATGTCTAAACGAAATACGGGGGTCTTCAGCTCAGCATTAGCAACACGAACCAAATCAGGTTCCAAGGCTAAGTGAGAATGTTCAAGTTCGTCCTCATAAGCCAGCTTTACCATCCTTCCAGCTTCTTTCATAACTTTTTCCCTTCCTGTAAAACCTGCTCGGAAAGCGGAATTCATATCATCCTGTGGCTCAATTTCCCTCCTTTGTACTTCCTGCTCTAGGCCATCTTCTATGCATTGCTTTATTACTGGTACCGCAGCCTTTAAGTTTAAATAACTGGCTTTAACTTTATTTCTTTTTAAGTATGCACGTAAAATGTTTTGAAGGTCTCTTGCTTGATCTATGGTTAATCCATTCTCTAACTCTTCATGACCTGTGAGAGCACTATTTTGTAGAAAGGGGATAAGGCTTCTTGAGTCATTTTCCATTTTCCCTCCTTAGGAAACTTCATGTTCAAGCAAATATTCTCCATAGTCTAAACTGTCTGATTCTTCATAATCCTCTTCTCCATACCCGATCATATGTTCAAACTTTCTTCTTAAATCATCAAATAGTCCTGAATCACTCATTATAGAAATCAGGAAACTTTTTCCGTCATCATGAGTTGCAGTAAATACCTCTTCAAGAAGTCTTTCTCCATAAGCTAATGATTGAATTGGAGCAATAACTCCTTCTAAGTCAATATCTCCTGTTTCTACCCTATCTTGCAGTTTTTCAAGTATTAGATTAACTGCGTCATCTCCAAGTACCCAAAGTTTTCTCCCCTCAACTTCTACCCTCACCCTATTCCCCGGATCGTATACTGCCCAATTAAGCATCTCCGCAAATCTTTTTTCGTGTGCCAAATCCGCTCTTGGGAATCCAAGATTAATATCTTCAGAGATAGATAATCTTGAACGAAGGAGCGCCGCCTCAACATCTGGAAGGGAATCTATAGCTTTTGCAATCAAATCAAAGCCATTATTACCTATAAGCTCTCCGAGTTGATTGATGTTTGAACTTATATTTTTCTGAATTCTTTGAAGGAAATCACCCTCTGTTACAGCCGGTTTAGTAAGCTCTTGAAAAAGTTCATGCAGCAAAATAATCCTAATTCCGGCAATTATATGACTTTCTTGTTCAGCAGATGGTTGACCTAACTCTCTAGCCTTTGGAGAGATAATTTTACCTTCGGAATAATTGATTAGCAGATCCGTTACCTCTACAACTGCTTGAGATAGATCTCCCGGCCTTCTGAAGGCAGAAGGACGACTACCTCTGAGATACCCCTCAGGAAATAAACTTAAAACATTTTGTGCTATTTTTCGAGCTTCTTCATCTTGTGGCCATCTCCTGACAGACTCTTGCGCAAGAGCACTTCTTACATCTGCAGATATTGCTAAATGTTCTCTGTGAGTAGGCAGATTACCTAAACCATGGTGAAGCCTAGGAGGGGATTGATGTTCCCTTCTTCCTAAAATTGCAGGCGGAATTTGCGGTCTTGTAACTCCCATTGCAGTCAGAGGAGTAATCTCTCCTGAAGCCAACTTTTTTTCAATCCTCCAATTATCATAAGCAGATCTTAAAGAATTTACACTTTGTCGGAAAGTATCCTGAGCAAGTTCCCTTGCTCCTTCCCCGCCAATTGATTGCCTTTCCTTATTTATCTCATCTACCCACTGAGTTAATAATTCCTGTTCTTCATCGCTTGAGTCAAACATTAAATCTTTGGCAGCTTGCAGATCAGAGTCAAGTTTCTTAAAATCTCCCAGGATTTTCAGTTGTTCCCTTGCTTTTTGGGCATAAGGGAGGACTGTTTGTTTAAAAACAGTTCTTTTATCCGGTCCAACTACTGCCGAAATTCCAGTTGAAATTACTTCTTGCATATTAAACGTTAATTATACACTACAGGATATAATTAGTCAAATATCTAATTATCTTGTATCTAATTATCTTGCAACCTAAAAATTGAATCTCTCCAAGCTACTTAGAGCTCCTAGCACGTGCTCATATTATACTGCTAGGGATGCGTAGAGAACAATATGAGTTCTTTGCATTTCCAAAGTTGTATTTGATCCTAACTTTTCCGGAGAATGATAAAATTAATTTTGTACTTTCCCAAGCTTGTATCCATCATCAATTAGGGTTACTTCTAGTTTATAAGGCACTAACGTAACCATATTTAATCTTCTAATTACTCCCCTTGTTCTGCGAAGAGACAAATTATCATCGTTTCCAAATAAAACCTTGGATAAACTCGCTTCATTGAAATTATTACCGGATAAAGTAGTAATGGCTCTTAATGCCTTTACTTCTAAATCTCCTCCCGCCCTAACAAGTAAACCTCCAGGAATAACCACATCATACCATGAGGTAGTATTCTGTACTTCTCTTCCAAGGAAATGGACTTCATCCACATTTAAGGTATATGCTGCTCTAGCACGTCCATTGTCCTTCCCACCAGCGATCAGATTGTCAGAATCAACTTTTAATAGTCTAGATAAGTACTGTATTGATTGCCTTAATACTTGCGTTTGTCCTCTTTTTTCAACATACCCTTCAGCGCGAGCTATATTAACTAGAGCTTGCTCACCCAGCCAGACTTTCCTCCTTGGGTTTTGGGCAAAGAACCTAAGAACATTCCAGTCACAATCCGCAGAAATTGTTACCCAATCAGCTTCCCCGACCTGAATTGTCCTTGACTCCAAATTTATTGTCAAAATCCGCTTAGATTTCTCTTTACTCTCATCAGATCCAGATTTTGCATCTCCTGCGGGTTCAGGATTTGGCTGATCATCAACTTCATCTATCAAAGCTCTTTCACCTTTGAACCAACCAATCAACTTATGCTCAAATACGCTTATTACATCAGAGAAGTCTTGATCATCAGTTTTTCCCATGGTATGTAGGAACTTATCCTTCAATTCCCTGTCCTTTTTACTAAGGGTTCCTAACTTAATTCTTCCATATATAGTCTTTAGGCTACTTACAATTGAACTTTTGGCTTGTGGCCAAGAAAAATTCCTTCCGCTACTAGTCCGCCCAAAAATTTGTATTACCGCTTCAGGAGTTAACCCAGGAGTATTATCCAAAATCATATTTAACGCTTTCTCCCTATTTTCTCTATTTCGTCTTTTTGCATCTGCTTTTTGCCCGTCTGTTTCCTCCCCGATCTGTTTAGGAGGAATTTGACCTTCAGGTTCAACCGGTTCAACAGCCGGTTCAATTGGAGTTACTTGTATTCTTACCTGAGATTCCAGATTAGTTATTTCCTCAACAATTGGCCTAATATGTTCTTCTGTTAAATCACCACTTAAAACAAGTTCTTGCATTTGTTGTAACTGATATCTTCTGCTTACAAGTGTTTCATTAATTACAAAAGAATTAATCTTTCCATCAACTGCAGAAAGTTCCGTTTGAAATGATGGGATGACACTCTCACGTAATCTTCTTCTTGAAACTCCCAGCTTAATGGTCTTTTCAGCATAATTTGGATCTTGAGGGTCTAAAATAAGACGATCTTTGATCCTAAAATCTAATCTTCCGCTATTGTTAAGAAATGTTTGCGCACGAGTTAGTTTGGTTTCCAAACCAATTCTTTGATCTTGTAATTCAGATAGGGATTCTCTTTCTACATCCATATTATTACCCTATAGTCTAACACTTGCTTCGGGTTTTGTCAAGTTAGTAAAAGGTATTATTAATTTATATCTTTCCAATAATCAAAAATAGAACCTCTAATAATTCTTGCCTTCAAAGGATCAAATACTAAATCAAGGTATCCAGTTAAGTCTAAAAATTCTATTTTTTGGGATAAAGCTAACAGAATTGCAAAATGAAGAAAATCCTACTCTATAAGCTTTCCAAAGCTGTAATCCAAAAGTTCTCTTGCCTCATCCCTCCTATTTTCTGAACCCAAAAGTATCCCTATAACCTCTTTCCCATTCTTTTGGGCCAAAGTTATTAATGTTAACCCTGCCTCAGGTGTATAACCTGTTTTAAACCCAACCACGCCTGGATATGTAGTTAATAAATTTATTCCCGAATACATTTCATAGTCTTGATGATTTTCTGTTTTAGGTAAAATTATGTGTTCAGTTTTAGAAATGTCCACAACTTGAGGATAATTTTTAATTAAATATCTTGTTAAAATTGCTAAATCATATGCTGTTGAATATGAATTACCCAAATCCTCATCCAATCCTGTAGGATTTGCAAAATAGCTGTTTTCCATCCCTAATTGTTTGGCCTTATCATTCATTAATTTAATGAACTCATCTCTTCCAGCTTGCTTGCCCTGAGCTTGTCGAAGGGTCCCCTCAGCTAAAACTTCTGCCGCATCATTTGCAGAAATCAAAAAAATCCCGTATAAAAGTTCTTTTAATGTTAAAGTTTCACCGGCAAGTAATATCATTTCATCAGGCTCCATCTCAGTTGCTCTTTGGGAAACCATATATTTCTCATCCATCCCCGTGTTTTCCAAAGCGATCAGAACAGTCATCACTTTAACCAAAGATGCCACCGGCAATCTCTCATGGATATTTTTTGAAAAAATTGCTCCCCCACCAATCCCATCTATGAAAAATGCAGCTTTGCTACTTATTTCAGGCGCATTTACATCTTTTCCGGAAACAGCTTTAGGAAACCACTGATTAATCCCCAAAACTTTTTCTTTTTTAAAAAGTGGAGAGATTAACTCATTCTTAACACCTCCCTCAAACGTGCTTAAAATCAATAAGAAAGTCATACAAATCAAAATAATGGACAAAAACAGTAGTTTTTTCATATAGTTTCCCATCATACCAAAATTTTTTCCCTCTTGACGTTTATATCTTCTTTGCCTCACAATAGTTTTAGTGCTAAGACGGAGCATAAAATTTAATGTTGCACCGTCTGATACCCCTACTTTTAATTACTGCTGTAATTATTTATGTAGCAGCCAATTTTCAAACCCTCCAACGTGATCTTGCATATAAACTTGATATATCAGGTGATAAGACAACGTCTTGCTGCAGCGAAGAAGAAATCCTTAATTCCTCAGGTGAATTTGATGAAAATGCAAATACTGCCATATTTAACAGTGAAATAGTTGACTATCCAAAAACCTCATTAGCTTACCAGTTTGCAGAGGCTTTTGATGAAGAACCATCAGAAAATGTTTTAGGAACAACAAATGCTTCCGGTGAAGAAAAATGGATTGAAATTTCTTTAAGTAACCAAAAGTTGAGGGCATGGGAAGGAAATAGAGTAGTTATGGAATATCCCATATCCTCCGGCAAATGGGCACCAACCCCAAAAGGTACTTACAATATATGGTATAAAACCAGAAGTCAGGTTATGAAAGGCGGTTCAAAAGAATTAGGGACTTATTATTATCTTCCAAATGTTCCACATAATATGTTTTTTTACAAAGGTTATGCAATTCACGGGGCTTACTGGCATAATAATTTTGGAAATCCTATGAGTCATGGATGCGTAAATGAGCCTTTATCCAATGCTGCTCAAATATTTGATTGGGCAGGACCAGTTGTCCCTGCAGGCAAAAATATAGTCCGTGCCTCCCCGGAAAATCCAGGAACCAGGGTATTGGTACATTAAGTAAGTTTGACTAATCAACATTTTCTTAGTAAAGTCGTATGAAAAGTATGGAATTCAGTAGGATTATGCCCTTCCATCTCGATGAATCTCAAATTGAAGAAATAATACCCCACAGAAAACCTTTTAGGTTTGTAAATGAAATTGTTGAGGTTGAGTATGGTAAAAGAGTTGTTGGATTATTGTCAGATTTAACCGAGCCAGGATATGAATGGGTAAAGGCGCATTTTCCCAGTTTTCAAGTTGTCCCTGGAGCAATTCTTTTAGAGGCATTGGCAGAGTTGGGTGCAATTGGAATTTTGGGACTTCCTGAAAATAGCGGAAAAATAGCCGTTCTTACAGGACATGATAAATGGCGTTATCACAAATATATTATTCCAGGAGAGAGAATTAAACTGGAGGTGGAGATCATACGATTACGTACCCGATTTGGAAGAGGAAGGGCTCGGGCTCTAAAGAATGAAGAGGTTGTTGCAACGGGAATAATAGATGTTGCATTAATAGAAAAATCAGAGTTTCCACTTAATTCATGATATATCCCTGTGGGTTTTATACATAAAAGCAGCTTCTTTGTTTAATACCTGTAATTCCTCAACAACTTTAATAAAAATCTGCTCAGAAGTTACCTCATTTTGAGCCTCTATCCACCTTTTAATTTCTTCTGTAACCTTATTTGCAATAAGCTCTGCCTGTTGATCAAGCATCCTTGTATTCATACAGGCAGCAAAAACCGAAGCATAAACTTTACGCTCATCAAAACTTTCAGTATGTCCTTTACGCTTAACTATATGAGCCATAACTTGCAAATTTCCAAGTACCAAATTCCAAGTTCCAAACAATATATAAATTCTAATTTTTAAACTTTAGAATTTGGTTATTAGGATTTGTTTGGTACTTGGTGCTTGTAATTTGATCATTATATTGTAATCGTCCTATTTGCAAGCAAAATCAAAAGCCAACCTAAACCTACCAGTAAAAGCCCTATTGCGAGCCTCATTGTTCCCCTTGCTTCCTGTTTCCATGCCTTTACTAAATGAAGCTGCATTCCTCCTGCAACCAAAACCAAAATAATAATCAAAGGTAACACAAAAATTATATTATACAGGATCAAAAGCAGGAAAGCTTGAAAGTTAAAATTTAAAGATAAAAGAGTAATTATTGCAATGTACGGGGCTCCAGTACATGGAAGTTCTACTCCAGCTACAAATGCACCCAAAATTATTACCCCAGGAACGGACAAATTTTGTGCCATATCATGAATTTTTTTGGAAAAATATACAGGGATTGACAAAGAAAAACCTCTTCCATACCAAAAATAATCCTTAATTTCAATTATTCCAGCCAATGCAACTAAAGACCCAACTGTAATTGAAAGATATTCAGTTACAAAAAGCGGGATTCTAGTTAAAGAGTACAAAAGACCCAATCCTGCCAGAAGATATGTTAAAAAAATTGCAAATATATAAATACTCCCCAATAGAAGTAATTTACCAGCAGATTGTCTACCACCCAAAACAACTGAAACCATCAAAAGTAAAACCCCGATTGCACAAGGATTAATTGAATCAACAGCAGCAGAACCAACTACTACTCCTATTGTGGGTAGGCTGATTTCTCCTGTGGAAACACCCAAAATATTAGCGTCCATTTTGTTTCTCCTTGGCTACTTCATAACTTTGACAAAGTTGATCTGTTTTGTCTTTGAGTGGTCCAAATTCAAAAATAACACAATCTCCGGGCGGTACTTTTTGTTCTGGAGTCATCAGATAATTTTCCGGATCCGCCAGTTCTCGCTGGTTAAAACTTCCTGCTTTATATAAGAATGCTTGTAATGTTCCGATACCTCCATCCGGACATAAATCACCATCTCTCATTTCAACTACTTCCTCATTTGTGGGAAACTTTAAATACCCTGAATGCAAATCTCCACCTACAACTTTGAAAAACGCACCTAGAGTAACATCTTGATTGTCAAATACAGCCTCTTCAATATGAATCTTCTTATCATTATGTTCATGTAAAAGAGGAGAACCCACCTTATTTGAAGGCGGAATTGGATCAATAAGCTCTATTTCTTGACCGCAATACCAGACTTCAAAATCTGCATGCCAATGAACAGGACCTCCAGTTACGGATTTTGCATTAACATATAAAGTTGAACCCACTAAATATGCACTGTTTGCCAAAATTACCAGAACCATACACACAAACAAAACGGTTTTCCATAAAGCATTATTATTATCCTCCACTACTTCAACTTCTGGAGCGGGTGGTGGAATAGTTGGTGATTTTCTACCAACTTTACTTAAAATTACAGCTAAAATGGTTAAGAGAAAAAGAGCTGTTGCTGCAAGTAATGTAAAATTAATCTGATTGGTTCGGACAATTTCTGTAAGTGATGGCTCAATTACTTCTATAACTTCTTCTCCTTCATGAGCCAAAACAGTAAATAAACCCATTAATTAAATATATCACCCTTTTCAGTTTCATGTAAATGTTGCCAGTGTTAATATGGATATACATGGAAAAAGCATTTCAGAAAACTGCTGAAGAAGTTTCAAGAGAGCTTAAAACTGATCTTAAAAAGGGTTTAAGTTCCAGTGAGGCCTTAAACAGGCTAAAAAAATATGGTCCTAATACTATTAAGGAGGAGGGTGGCAAAAATCCTTTTGCAATTTTTACTTCTCAATTTACAAGTTTTCTAATAATTATTTTATTTGCGGCATCCATCATATCATTCGCCCTAGGAGAGACAATAGATGCTGCTTTAATTATGGCAATTGTTATATTAAACGGCATTGTAGGCTTTATCCAAGAATACAAAGTAGAAAAAATAATCCAGCAGCTTAAAAAATTAGTGACTACGGATATTCAAGTCTTAAGGGACGGTTTATTGCAGAAAATTCCAAGTTCCCAACTTGTTCCCGGAGACTTGATTGTTTTGGAAGAAGGACAAAAAGTTCCAGCTGACATCAGGTTAAGTGAGGCGTTTAATCTTGAGACAAATGAAGCATCTCTAACAGGTGAATCAACCCCTGTTTCAAAAGACATTAAGACTTTAGGGGATAAGACAATCCTCGCTGATAGAGTGAATATGCTTTTTTCAGGAACCATAGTTTCGACAGGCAGGGGTATAGGAATTGTTACTGCAACCGGTATGACTACAGAAATTGGAAAAATCGCCCATCTTGTTTCAGTTGAAAAAGAACAACTTACTCCTATGCAGGAAAAACTTAATAATTTGGGTAAAACTATCAGTAGGATCGTCCTTGTTATAGCAGCTTTAATTGGAATTGAACAATTTTTGTTTGGACAAAATGTACTCAATTCTTTAATCTCTGCAATTGCTCTTGGTGTTGCAGCTATCCCTGAAGGTCTACCTGCTGTTGTTACTATTTCCCTAGCTTTTGGAACAAAAAGATTACTAAAACAAAAATCTTTGATCAGAAACTTGGCTGCAGCAGAAACCTTAGGTTCAACAGACATAATTTGTGCAGATAAGACCGGAACTTTAACCGAGGGAGAAATGAAAGTGACGCATATTTATGTTAACCACACCGTCATTGCGAGCGAAGCGAAGCAATCTCAAAACATGGACAAGATTGCTTCGTCGTCTACGACTCCTCGCAATGACAATACTGCGTTAGAGAAAATTTTAACTTATGGCCTTTTAGCAAGCAATGCAAGAATAAGCGGGGATAAAATAATAGGTGATTCAACAGAAGCAGCACTAGTTAAAGCAGCCACAGACAATGGCTTTAATCAGGAAACACTATTAAATTCACATCCAAGGATTTCTGAAATTCCATTTTCATCGAATAGAAAAATGATGTCTGTTTTGGTCAGGAGTGATAATAAGAATATTCTAATTTCCAAGGGAGCAACAGAAACAATTCTTGAAAAGTGTACAAAAATAGAAATAAACGGCACGGTGGAAAGTTTATCAGAAGAGCACAAAAAGAAGATTTTGGAAGTCCAAAATAATTTTGCAAATGAAGCACTTCGAGTTTTGGCTATAGCATATGGCTCTGAAGAAAAAGAAGAAAGTCTTATCTTCTTGGGTTTACAGGGGATGATTGATCCTCCAAGAGAAGGAGTAAGGGAGGCTATCGAAACTTGCCAAAAACAAGCAGGGATCAGGGTCATTATGATTACAGGCGACCACTTGCTTACAGCAGAGGCAATTGCCAAACAAATTGGGATAGAAGGCAGAAGTATCACAGGAGAAGACCTTGACAAAATATCCGATGAGAAGTTTCAAAAAGATGTTGAGGAAATTTCAATTTATGCAAGAGTTAATCCTGAACATAAAATAAGAATTATTAAAGCCTTAAAAGCACACGGCCACCAGGTAGCCATGACAGGAGACGGGGTAAATGATGCCCCTGCTCTAAAGGCTGCAGACATTGGGATTGCTATGGGAATTACTGGAACCGATGTTTCTAAGCAAGCATCCGATATGATCCTTTTGGATGATCATTTCACAACGATTGTTTCTGCTGTCAAAGAAGGCAGGGCTATTTTTGATAATATAAGAAAATTTGTAAATTATTTGCTTTCCTCAAATATTATGGAGGTTTTGGTCATATCATTTGCTGTAATTTTAGGTGGCGGGCATCTTCCGCTTCTTCCAATCCACCTTCTTTGGATAAATCTTATTACAGATGGATTACCTGCAATAGCCTTAGGTGTTGATCCTCCAAGGAAAAATATTATGGATCTTCCGCCACAAAAATTTAGGGAAGAAATTGTGGGTGGAAGATTTTTAGGACCGCTAATTGTTGTGAGTGTTTTATTAACTGCAGCAATTTTGGCAATATTTTTGATTTATGAAAAAGATCCAATATATGAACAAACTATGGTTTTTACAAGCATAGTTTTATATGAGATGTTGAGGATTATTGCCATAAGATCTGAATATAAACTACCATTTTTCTCAAACCCTTATTTAATCATTGCAATAACTGGATCACTTATCTTACAACTTATTATTTTATACTTGCCACTCTCTTTTGCAGGAACAAGCTTACAAGAACTTTTCAAAGTTGCGCCCTTACATATTCAAGACTGGTTACTGCTTATTGGAATTGGTCTTTTCTTGCTTTTTGCCATGAGAATTCTGATAGTAAAACCAATATTTAACTGGTTTCGCTCTTGACTGACGACTCTTAACTTTGGTAGTCTAGCATGATATGGCAGATGATACGGCTCCACAAACTCAACAACCAGCTCAAGCTGAAACAGTGGAAAAAAGATGTATTAAATGTGGCAAAATCATAAGGCCTGATCAACAATATACTCACCAGGGCCAGGTTTATTGTTGTGATAAATGCTGCAAAATTAAAAATACCCCGGGAGTCTGCGAATTTTGCTAAGTTTTTCTAAACCACTTTCTCATTAAACCCTTAAACTTATCATGATCAACAATAAGCTCACTAAAGATTGCAAATGGTAAAGCTACAAAAAAAGCAATCCAAAATACCCTAAAATCTATTGGCTCATTGGTTACCAAAAAGATTGCAATTAAATCCTCTGCTACTCCTAAAATTATTCCAACTATAAAAAATTCCAGGAATCTATTTAGCATAATTAAATCATAACACTTTAGCAACCGATGCAATCATGAGTATCCCGATAGAATTTGAAAGATATGAAATTAATATAAAACGCGCATCAGACATTCTTGACATCCCAAGTAAAGAAACTCCCAGTTCATCCGGTAGGGGGGAGGCAATAATAAGTACACCAATTATTGGAAGTGTCCAGGCTATATATTTTGAATGAAGCAATGCTTTAATATGCGATGTTTCCTGTTTACCAAAAAGCATGGCCAATTCATCCTGCAAATGACTCCTTACCAGCTTAAAAACCAAATAGTCTCCCATAACAGCTCCGACACCACCAATCAACCCAAGCGCCACAGGATTAATATTTTCAGTTAAAATCGCTATAACTGCCACAGATATTGCCACTGTAAAGGAGGAAACAAAAAGACCCCCTGATACTAATGCACCTATATATTCTAGAGATCCCAAATTAAGAAGCCAATCTTTGAACGCCTGGTTTTGCACCAATATAATAGCGATAAAAACGCTTACTAAAATAGCGGTCAGATATGGATATTTCCACTTCTTCCAAAATTTAGGCATCGTGTTTTTCTGCTGCTGGAGATTGTTTTTCCCGCTTCAAAAGATAATTATATGCGGCTAAAGCAGCCCTCACACCATCTCCTGCTGAAATATTATTTTGTTTATAAGGATCATCTGTTACATCACCTGCTGCAAAAATCCCGGGATGGGATGTTGAAGCATGTTTGGCATTTATCATAATTTCTCCATGATCATTAAGTTGAACCAAACTTTTAACAATTTCGGAATTTGGAACAGAACCAATCTCAACAAAAATTCCCCCAACATCCAAAACTTTTTCCTCATTAGTTTTTAACTCTTTTACTTTAATCCCTGTGACAAGTTGATCGCCAATAACTTCCACAGTCTGTGTGTTAAGCAATGCACCTTTAAATTTGGGGTTTTTCTGTAATTCCTGATATGTTTTCTGATCTCCTCGAATAGATTCTCCACGCTCTAAGAGAGTCATTTCAGATGCATATGGAAAAAGGTCCTGAACTGCTTCCAATCCTGCATTTCCTCCACCAACAACAGCAACCTTTTTATCCCTAAATAAGGGAGCATCACAAGTTGAGCAATATGCCACACCTTTTCCTGCAAATTTATCTTCCCCGGGAATTCCCATTTTTCTTCTTCTTGCACCGGAAGCAACAATTATGGTTTTTCCACGATATACTTGTCCTGAGCCTGTCGAAGGATCTGTGCTCACTTCAAAATCACACATTCGGTCGCCAGAGGCGACCTCAGTGCAAGCAATACTTTTAACCGCAGTTACCTTCTCAGGAGATTTAACTTCCAAAACATCAGGATATGATCGAACATGTGCTTCCAGTTTTTTGGCTAAATCTATTCCAGAAACATGAGCATCTCCAATCCAGTTTTGAATATCATCAGAAACAATACTTTGCCCCCCAAAAGATTCTGTAATAAGAAGGGATTTCATCTGCTTTCTGGCAACATAAACAGCTGCGGCAGCTGCCGCAGGCCCTCCGCCAATAATAATCACATCGTATAAAGTACCTACTGGCTGAAGCTGTGGCTTAGGTTCATAAGCTGCAATTATCTTTGGATCAAACGGGGGAAATCCAGTTTTTAAATCAGGCTGGATAGGAATTGGCGTTTGAGTATCCTGAGTGTCCATTATATTCCACTATAAACCATGCCACTTAGGCTTGACAAGTCTGACTTGTCTTGTCCAGAATCTTTTTCTGAAAGTGCAAGGAGCGAAGTCACAAGTACCAAAAAATTGTGACGAGCGACCAAACTTGGTTACAAAAGTATCATTAAGAATTAAGAACTATTTTTTAACAGGGGTTACCGGAGATCTGCCTGAAAGAACTTCTATTATATTTTTTGCAGCCAGCTCACCCATAGCTGATCTGGCCTCAATTGTTGCTGATGCTATATGGGGAGTTAATACTACATTAGGTAATTCAGCCAACCCAGGGGCCCATTTTGGTTCTGTTTCTCCAACATCTAAAGCAGCACCCGCTATCACTTTATTCTTCAAAGCTTCGACAAGCTCAGCCTCTGCGACCACAGGACCTCTGGATGTGTTTACTAAATATGCTGTAGGCTTCATCATCTTCAGCCTTTCTGCATTTATTAAATGTTTTGTGGAATCCAAAAGGGGAACATGAACAGAAACTACGTCAGCCTCTTTCAAAAGTTCTTCAGCAGTGGCTTTAAATTGTGCCCCCACTTTACCCTCAAAATCCGGATTTTTCTTAATATCATAATAAATTACATTCATTCCAAAAGCTTTTCCAATTTCTGCAACCCGCGAGCCAATGCGTCCTAATCCCAAAACCCCCAAAGTTTTTCCTTTTAACTCCATCCCCAACATTACCTCCGGCCCAAATTTTGAGGATTCGGTTTGAGCCAATTTATTAGCTTCAACAATCCTTCGGGTGATTACCATTATCAGTGCGAATGCATGTTCTGCAACAGCCTCGGTTAAGACATCAGGAGTGTTAGTGGCGGCAATATTGTGCGACGACAGGGCAGGGAGATCAAAATTATCAGTTCCAACTGCAAAATTTGCAACTATTTTAAGTTGAGGCCCACAAGCGTTGATGAATTCCTGATCAACCTTATCAGTAAGCATTGTCAGTACCCCGTCAGCACCTTGTATAAAATTTAAAAGCTCCTGCCTCTCCAAAGCCCTATCATGGGGTGAAACAACCACCTCAAACCCACCCTCCTGCAGCATTTTTATCCCGTTCCCCGGAATTTTCCTGGTAACTACAACTTTCATCTATAACTATTATACAATTAAGGAGGCTTTATTTAGCAAGATATTATCCCAAATCTACAATTTAATTATATTTCAGCAGGTCTTTGAAATTCTTGAGACCCATCCGCGGAAGAGGAATCGGCGTTACTTTGTTTGGCAAAAATAAATGCTGCTCTTAAGCGACCTCTGCGTGGTTTAACTGTGTAATCTTCTTGTAGTGACTGAAAAACATCATTTCCTTCATCAATTAGTAAAACATCACGAGCTCCAGCGCTTATCATATTTTGGGCCATTCCTTCAAGAGTTTGACCAACATTGCCTGCTAATCCACCAGCTGCTGAAGCAATAATATTCCCGTTATCATTAAGTCCTAACATTGTATATGCATATACATTTCTTTGAAGATATATTTCCATATAATTATCTGAATATTCTCTCCATTCACCTCTTGCTCTGGGAGAGTGAGAAACCTCTTCGCTTTTTAATTCCCTATATCCTCCTCCACTTGTTGTGGCTAACGCGGCTCTAACAAGATCCCAACTCGCTCCCATAGTATGGAATTGCCTATTAAGTAAAATCGGTTCTGTCAGGGCATATCTTAATAAGTTCTCATTACCCTCAGCCCTCATCTCTCTTTCACCTAACCATACATCATCCTCTCTCTCATCCCCAAAGAGAAACCTGGGACGTTTTGGATTACTTATGCCTGGAAAATCAATGTCTGGATTTATATTAGGAAGTTTGAAAAGGTGCCTTATATCTTCAAATTGATTAACTATATGCCTAAAATCTTCTATTTGCCCTCCAGCTACAAGGCGCTGACCAAAAATAGCAAATTCAATATCATCTTTCAAATCATTACTTTGTCCTGATCTTTTAATGTTATCACTATATAGATTAAATTTTAATGGTTCAATTGAATACCCCCTTTCATTTTTCCATTTAACCAAACATGTGTAACTTCTTTCTTGAAAAGGTTCTTCTCTTCTGTAAAGGAAAGTAGGTACGCCTCCTGTAAATTCTGAGTTAACAAATCCTATAAACCAGCTGTTCATAGTTAAATTCCCACATCCCTGTGCTCCAATTAATTGGAATTTTGGATTATAAATCTTATTAAATTCAGAAATATAATCAGGAGTATTTAGAAGCTCTTGAATCCATTCATCTAAAACATCATCAGGGTCCCTTCTTAACTCATCAGCTATTCTTCTTCTAAATTTTTCGTTCTTCTTTTTTGTATTCAGAGAATTTATCTCAAGATTTAAAGCATAATCTCTGTCTAGGAGCCAAGATCCACGCCTTTGTTCGTCTGGATCTGTAATTCTTCTACTAGCTGTATCATCCCACATCCATGGGGATCCGATACCATCACGATATATTCCTCTCCCTTTTCCATTCTCAATACCTTTTGAAAAAAGCAGAAAAAGATCCTCTCTGTCAGAAGTATATTGGGGTCCTGTTTTTAATGTAACTATGCTTGTTGGAACAAGCAAGTGTCTCTCAGGCATATTAAACTTCAATCAGGCAGTTTAATATTTTGAGTATACCACACATTTACAAATTTAATAGCATCTTTATCCCATTTCCCGGAATTTTCCTAGTCACAACAACTTTCATCTTCTATTTTCATTATATATGCATGCAATTAGTTATGTCACCAAGAAAATTTGACAAACTGCGTACAATTCTTAAACGCAGTTTGTCATCCTGAGCGATTAGCGAAGGATCTCCTACATGACCCGACTCTCACATTCATGAGAGATTCTTCACTTCGCCAAGTCAGACTTGGCTTCGTTCAGAATGACAAGTTAGACGGTGCTTTTTGACTGTGACGAGCGATAATTTAAAACCTACATATTCCCTATTGCCAAAATGTGGCCTTCCGGGTCTTTAAACCAAAATGCTTTATACTCACCAAACGTAGCTATATTGTTCTCATCTGTTTTGAGTCCTGGCATATCATAGCTTTCAAACTGAACTCCTTTTGCTTTCAGCTCATTTACAGCCACTAAAACATCATCTCCACCTTCAACATTTGTGGCCACTTCCTTAAGTCCTAATTTATCCCTATAAAAACTTTTAGCCCCTTCCAAAATTCCATCATCTTACTTTCATATATCTTACTGTCTCAATACTTTCTTCTGTTTTCTGTAAAGCGCTTTTTATACTGTCATACAGTGAGGGTGAAACCTGAAATAGAAGTTCAAACAAGACTTCTTGTTGTTTAGTTAGTTCTCCCTCGAATTTTTCCAGATGTGGAACAATAGATGTACCGTAAACTCTTGCCCTTTCAAAGTTATCCAAAGCCCTTTCTTGACTCTCAGATAGATTTTCTAAAGCTTGTTTTATATCATTTTCATCTCTTTTTAATTCAATAAGTTTCATTGCCTCATCAAACCTTTCAAATGAATGCTCCATATACCTTGAAGCTCTTCCTTCATAATTCAACTCATTCATTGCTAAACCTATACCTTCTTTTACCCCTTTTAGTGGATAAATCAGATCTCCTGGAAGGCTTTCTTGAGATTTTGTATATATAAATGCCAAAACGCCAACCAAAAAAACTATAAAAATAATCCATCTAATATACCCCTTTTGATTCATATTTCTTTTGCCATTATTTTAGCAATCTCATTAATCTTATTTGCATTTTGACATCTTTCCCTTTATGATACCATACTATTATTCCCTGCCGGCTGCCCAGGGTCCGACCCTACACAAACTATGCCAGCCAAAAATTCAGTAAAACAATTTATCGAAAATGGCTATTATCATCTCTATAATCGGGGAGTTGAAAAGCGTGATATCTTTTTAGATGAGCAAGATTATGCGGTCTTTTTAAGCTGCCTCAAGCAGTATCTGGACCCGCGCCAAGGGTCGGACCCTAAGTCGCTTGCGAAAGAAGTTGACTTGCTTACTTTTTGCTTAATGCCTAATCATTTTCACCTTCTAGCCAAGCAAATTACTAAAAATGGGATTACTAAACTCATTCGAGCAGTTTGTACCAAATACGTGATGTATTTTAATAAAAAGTATGAACGTGTAGGTACATTATTCCAGGGGAAATATAGAGCAGCCATGGTAGATGCCGATCCATATTTACTTCACCTATCTCGCTATATTCACTTAAACCCTTATCCAGGGTCGGACCCTAAATTGTACGCCTACTCAAGCTTCAGTTATTATTTAGGTGACAGAGATGCACCCTGGGTTAAACCACAAGAAATTCTGGCTTTCTTTAAATCTGCCAAAAGAATAGGCGCTAAAGACTATCTATCATATCAGAGTTTCGTTGAAGACTATCCTGAAGATTCAACTGAAATACTGGAAAATCTTACACTCGAAACTTAAGGGTCGGACCCTTATCAATATCTTAGGATTCAAGCTTACAGTTTTAAATCAATCGGTAACGATAGATTTTATAGCCTCGGGGAATAATTCCTGTTTGAACCATAAGAACTCCGTTATTTATCTCAAGGTTCATAATCGATTCTTCACCAATTCTACTTATTGCGCTAGAGTAACTCAAGTTCTCCCTCAAATATCTATATCGTTCTAAATCAGCGAAATAATTTTCTAATCCTATTTTCCCATTTGATTTATTTAACTCAATAAGATGCGGTTCAATAGCGATAAAAATTCGATGCTCATCTTCTACAAAAGCTGGGTAATAAGGTCTGTATGGAACTGGTCTTACTAAAGATGTTCTACCAGTTACCTTCCCATCTCGATGATTGATTGCAATTATGTCATGAGGAGAAGTAATAAAAATCAAATAATTGCTAAACAGCCGTATCGAATTATCATAAAATTCTAGATCAGACAAATCTCCTAATTCCCAAAGTCTCTTACCAGAACGTGGGTCAATTTTGATCAATTTGATCTTATATTTTTCGTTTATGCCGAAGGCTTTATAACCGTCTTCCACAGCGAATAGTCCCTCATTTTCATTTCCGATAAACCTTTTAAAAGTATTTAATTTCTGGTTCCATAATTCTTTACCAGATTTTAGATCAAATGCCGAAAAATAATCACTAAAAAAACATCCATCAAAAATACACTCAAAAAAGTTGTCCGTAGATCTGCCTGTTTGATCGGCAATAACTATTGTATTGAGAGTTGTTCCTTTGAAGATATTAAAATTATCCTTATGCCAAAGTTCTTGATTTGTACTTCTGTCAAAGGCAGTTAATCTCCAGTACCACGAAATACCATTGTTGTCACTACGTTTTTCACTCTGGATATATGGTTTACCCAAGCGGATGCTAGTTTCCAAATTATCAAAAATCGGTATGGGTATATTAGTTCTTGGAATAATCGGATTTGAACTACTACTTGTTTGTTCAATCAATTCATATTTTCGCGCTGGATAAGTCGGAGGTAAACTGCTAGTAGGCTCGGTAATTCCTAGCCCACAAGCCATAGCAAGAGAGACACCACCTATTAAGAGGCCACTGTGTCGGAGAAATTCTCTTCTGGTTAACTTTAAAGGGTTTTCCTCCCTCAAATCTCCTTCTTTATGGATACTAATTTGTGACAAACCTTCTGTCATAACTTAATTTAGACAGATTCAATGCTGATTGTAAGATAAATTTTATAAAATTACAATAATTAATTTAAGCTTTAGCAATTTATACTAATCTAAATCAATATCAAGTCCTATTCATCCTCTAAATTTCCTTTGCCGCAATTTTAGAATTTTCTTTTAGTTTTTCCAACATTTTATTATATGTTAAAAGACCTGGTTGTGGACCAATTTGTTCAACAACAGATGCCCCGTTTGCCGCTCCCCATCTCATTGAATCGGGTAGACTTTCTCCATGAAAAAGCCCTGCTAAAGTTCCAGTTGCATATGCATCCCCTGCCCCAGTCATTTCAACTAACTTTGCAGGAAAAATTCCCAAATGATAATTTTTTTCCCCATCATAACCATATGATCCATCTTCTCCATCAGTTATAACAACCATTTTAGGACCTAAATCAGCCAAATCTCTTAATAATTTTTTAACAGGAATATCCGCATCATCTTTCCCAACTAAAATCCTTTTTGCCTCCTCTTTATTTACAACAAAAATTTCAGTTAAGGATAAAAGTCTCGGATTTTTTTTAACCCCTGCTTTCATCTGATAAGTTCCGGGATTATATAAAAGTTTTGCTCCAGTCCTTTCCAAATAATTTTCCAGCTGATTTAAAATATTTGTCTCAACAAAGGTAGGGGATAAGGATGTAAAGTAAACCCACTTAGATTGATCCAAATCCGGCAAATTATATTTAAAAGGCTGATGAAAAATCAGGATTGTCCTCTCACCCTTATAATTTAGGACAACATGATGGTTTGAGGGTAAATTCTTATTTACCGTAACATAGCGCGTATCCACACCTTCATCTTTCAAATGATCTTTAATCCTTTGCCCGTCATGGTCTCCCCCCACATTTATATACGCTGCAGTTTTAAGTTTTAATCTTGACCCACCAACAGCAGAGTTTGCAGCATTTCCGGCAACTTGTGAAACAGAATCCCCAACCGGAATTTTATCCCCATACCTTAAACAAAGCTCCCTTGTATGCTCATCAAAGTGAACATGAGCATCAGTTAAGGGAACAAAAGTATCAATTACAGCATCACCAATTGAAATAAGATCAAACATTTTAATTAGGGTCTAGGGTATAGCGTAAAGGGTATAGTTTTAAAAATCAACTGGCCGTAAGCAAAAATAATTAGCAAATTTTGCACCTTCGACAAGCTCAGGACAAGTCTTTTTTGTGGGTAATTTCCAGATAAGGAATAGTAAAGGCCACCTGGGAGTGATCTGCAAAATTGTTAGAAGACTTAAATTATCTCCTTCTGTATAATATTTTGAACTTCCCTGCAAACTCTTGAGATAGATGATATTCCAAGGTTTGCTCGCCACCCAGAAGTTCTCGAAGATTATATAATCTAAAATTAAATGGAAGGATACCCGGAGTTTGTTGTATTAAATGAGCCTGTACACCATATACCTCGCTTCTGGGAGAAAATTCAAAAGGAAGAGCCGAAATTACTGTCACAATTGTGGGCTCGTTGTTTCTATTTGTTGTTGCGATTATCATCTCTACTTGAGAAAGAGAAGATAAATCTTCTATGAAATTTTCAGCTAATTCATATGGTACACCAGGAAATATTTCAAGGTTTTTGCTCATGTCTATATTATATACAGGGTGAATCTCTACATATACCTCGGAGGTTGAATTGTAACTACACCAATGAATCTGCACCCCTGGGTTGGAATTGTAGCTACACCTCGGGATTTTATACCAAAGAGGATTAAATTAATAGGCTTTATTCCTCCAAAGGTACATAAATGACCCGATGACTAGTACCGAAGAAATCAACAGCGGCACAATAATGGGTCCAACCCAGGGAACAGGAAGTAAAAAGAAAATATCCAAATCGGAAAAACTTTTAGGCCACCCAATTGTCAATTTTAAGAACACATAATAAAAAATATCCCAGATTCCAAAAGCTAAAAAGAAAAATGCCAAACCCCTTTTTAAACCTTTGCCTGCTAAGGTGGCTGCCACAGCAAGCATCACCAGAGTCGCTCCTTCTCTAATCATTTCTATATTCAAAAGCGCGCTGTCTTGAATGACTTTTAAAGCTGTATCGGGTTGTAAAAAAGCAATTCCCGGGAGCGGTAACAGAATTTGACCCTTGCCAATTTCTGAATAGGAAGCTCCTAGTAAGTGCCGAAGGTAAACTACAACTGATGCTTCCACAAAAGCAAAAGCTACAGCAAATATAATAATATTTAAAATATTTATTTTTAATTTAAGACCCATTACTTCTTTTGTATTTGTTTCCAAAGCCAAAATCCTAAAAGGATAAGATCAATTAAAATGATTATCCAAAAAAGGCTTGCCAAAATTCCAAATCCTCCCATCATTCCTCCATATCCTCCCCAATCCATCATTTCTTTCACCTCCCTTCATAAATTTTTGAAACCACATCTTTACTATGCAGCAAAATTTCATTAATAGGAATATTAACTTCTGTTACAAACTCTCCCAAAACCATTTTATTTAAAGGATACAATAGATGTTTTTTGATCTTTGGTAATAAGTATTTATGACTGCCTATTATGACGAAATTAATATCTTGACTGCTAGCAAATTGGGAAACTTCTTGGGCAATCATTTTTAAATGCCTATGAAGATGATCTTCAATGTGACGAAGGATTTTATCTTGAGCGTCCCAAATATCATCACCATGCCTGACTCTTTGCGGCACATCCAATCCTGCAATCTCCAACTGCTCTTCTATTTTACCCAAATGTACTGTAAAAAGCCTTGCCTTTTCCCTGTCAACAAGTATAACCAAGTATTTCTTGTATGTACCAGTAGCATCAATAATTGGTTTCAAATATGGCGAATAGGTAACTAAGGCAAGCGGAGCGAGGTAAAATTCAAAATCAAATACTTCCCATAGATTCTTACCCGCAGAAAAAAAAGCCAGGGATCTTTTACCTCTTTTGTCATAAATTTCCGTCAAATAATCTTCAATTTTATCCAAATCTCTCCCAAATAATTTCCTTTCTTCGTAACTTAAATTTTGACTTGTCAGGGAATGAAGCTGGGCAACCATCATAGAAGCGGTTGGTGATTGTTTTTGGGCATAACCTAAATATACGCTAAGTATTGGATAAGATGAGCGTCTAAACGCTTCCAGCTTTTGAACCCTTTTATCTATATCATTAACCAAGGAAATCACCTCTTATAATCTCTTTTTTGGGATATTCACTATTATCCACAAAGCGCAATCCCTTATATTTATTTAATTTTCTAAATAATCTTTCAAATCCAGAATGTATCGCCACTCCCAAAGATTTGTCTCTGAAGCTAATATTTAAATTTTCCCTGGGAAGGTTTAAACCCAAAGATCCTTCAAAAAAATTCCTTATTTTTTTTATATTTAACTTTAGTATTGATAAATCATTAGGTATATTTGGCAGATATCTCTTTAACTTATCGGCCTTTTTATTTATTTCTTCAAAAACTGATTCGGATAAATTTATATTATGATGTGTAACAGAAAGTTCCATAACTTTATGCTCCTTTCTTTAAATCTGCAAGCACAAGCATAGTGATAACCAATACTAAAATTAATGCTAGAAATGTTATTTCCATGATAAACCAAGAATATTACTTACGTATCTAAATTTCAGTGTCTCAAATTACTAAATTTTTGTGTTTTAGATCACAAAATATGATAAAGTTATCCTGCTTTGGACATAAGAATACAAAAAAAGCTGGAGGAATATTTTTCCCAATTTAGGCCCTTGCATTATAAAAAGGGTGATATTATTGTGCGGCCCGAAGACCCGATCTTTGGAATTTATTTACTTAAAAAGGGGTTTGTTAAACAATATATTATTTCTGCAGATGGTGACGAGGTAACAATTCATATTTTCAGACCTGTCTCCTTTTTCCCGATGATGCTTGCAATAGGTAACACGGAGAATAATTACTTTTTTGAGGCTGTTGATTCTGTGGAAGTTTGGAGAGCCCCAACTGACAAGACCGTGGATTTTATTAAAAATGAACCGGAGATACTTTTTGATCTGGCAAAGCGTTTTTCTTCAGGTTTAAATGGCTTATCTAAAAGGATTGAAGAGTTAATGTTTGAAAACTCCTATCGACGGGTTACATCTTTGCTTTTATATCTTACAAAGACATTCGGGGAAGATGGGAAAGATGGTATTATTATCAAACTTCCTTTAACCCATAAAGATATTGCAGCCTGGGTAAATCTGACCCGGGAAACTACCAGCAGACAGCTTGAGAAGCTGTCTAAAAAGGATATTATTTCTTACAAAAATCATTTAATTGTTATTAAAAACCTCAAGGAACTTGAGAAACACAGTAAGTAATCCAAATCACAACTTTTTGTTGATAATTGTCACTGCAAATTCTTCCAACCACTATAATATAGTGGTAATTCTAGAAAAGAAAGGTTGTGAGAAGAATGTCAAATAGACTGACAACCTACCTGCCAGCAGTATAATTAAGAAAGATGAAAAATTTGGATGTTCCAAAAGACAATAGCGATAAAAAGGAAAATGTAAACATTCCGATAAACGGGGTCGCAGTTGAAGGAGTATTGAGAATTCCGCACAATCCACGCGGGATAATTTTATTTGCTCACGGAAGCGGCAGCGGTAGGCACAGCGCAAGGAATAATTTTGTAGCATCCATTTTAAGGCAAGCAAGAGTTGCCAGTTTGCTTTTTGATTTATTGACAGAAGAAGAGGATTTGATTTATGAAAACAGATTTGATATTGAACTTTTGACAAAAAGACTGACCTTTGCAACAAACTGGGCTAGAAAACAGCCTGAAACTGGAAACTTAAAGGTCGGTTATTTCGGCGCCTCAACCGGAGCTGCAGCTGCGCTAAAAGCTGCAGCCAGAATTGGTTCGGATATCAGGGCTATTGTTTCCAGAGGAGGAAGGCCGGATCTTGCAATGGATGAAATAGAAAACGTGAAATCCCCAACGCTTCTTATAGTTGGTGAAAATGATCCAAAGGTTATTGAGCTCAACAATATTGCTTTTCAATCACTCAACACTACGAAAAGAGTGGAAATTGTTCCGGGAGCCACCCATCTTTTTGAAGAAACAGGCACTTTGGAAAAGACAGCTGAACTTGCTAGAGATTGGTTTAAGAAATACTTAGTTCATGATAAAAAGGGAAACATTTAAAGTAATCTAATGAAAAGGTTTGAAATTGTCCCCCATGTTGCTGATGTAAGAATTAAGCTTGAGGCTGATAATTTGCAGGATCTTTTTGAAACAGCGTTGGAGGGTATGGATGAAATATTGAAAAAGGGATTTTGCAAAAGACTTATGAAGAACCTACTTAAATTAGAGCTTGATATTTCATCACCTGATATTACATCACTTCTTATTGATTTGTTATCAGATATCTTAACCCTATCCCACATTCACAGCACCATATTTTGTAAAGTCGTGTTTAAAGAATTCGCCACAAATTCCCTTAAGGCCATCATTTATGGAGGCAAGGTTAGAAGATTTGATGAGGACATAAAAGCAGTTTCTTACCACGAAGCAGAAGTTATTAAGAATAAAAATGGAAACTTCCAAACAAACATTATTTTCGATATATGATTACCAAAAATAATTTAAAACAAATTACACCATTTATTTGGGAAATCCCCAAAAATTTCAGGGCTGATATGAAAGTTCCTGCCAGAATTTTTGTGTCAGAAAAAATGCTGGATGAAATTTTAAAAGACAAATCTTTAGAGCAACTTATTAATGTTGCAACTCTTCCGGGAATACAAAAGTATGCTCTGGTTATGCCGGATGCACATGAAGGGTATGGTTTTCCAATTGGTGGGGTTGCAGCTATGGAATTTCCAGATGGAATTATATCCCCGGGAGGAATTGGATATGATATAAACTGCGGAGTCAGGCTTTTAAAATCCAATCTCACGGATAAAGATTTAAACTCCCACCAAGGACTACTTGCCAAAAGGTTATTTGAAGAAATCCCCTCAGGCGTTGGCCGCGGAGGCAGACTAAAATTGGATTTTAAAAAATTAGATCAAGTTTTAAAACATGGAGCATCCTGGGTAATTACTCAAGGATACGGAGAGGATGAAGATCTAAAGCATTTAGAATCAAAAGGATGTTTGGAAAATGCCAACCCTGATAAAGTTTCCCAACATGCCAAAGAACGAGGTATGGATCAGCTGGGGACAATGGGCGCAGGTAACCACTTTGTAGAAGTAGACAAAGTTGATGAAATTTTTGACCCTCAGACAGCACGAATATTTGGACTGACCCAAAATCAGGTAGTTATTTTAATACACACTGGATCCAGAGGTTTGGGGCATCAGGTAGCCACAGACTACATCCGCATCATGCTTAGTTCTATGCCAAAGCATAACATAGTACTACCGGATCGGGAGCTTGCCTGCGCCCCTCTCTCATCTGAGGAGGGAACAAGCTATTTTAATGCCATGGCCGCATCTGCCAATTTTGCCTGGGCTAACAGACAGCTGATTACATATGAGGTAAGAAAAGTTTTCCAGGAAATGTTTAATGAAAAATTATCTATTCTTTATGATGTTGCACACAATATTGCCAAAATTGAAGAGCATGAAATCAATGGACAAATGAAGAAAGTGATAGTTCACAGAAAAGGCGCAACCAGGGCTTTCGAAAATCAGCCTGTTATTATTCCAGGGAGCATGGGTACTGCTTCATATGTTCTTTGTGGAACCAGCAAAGGGATGAAGGAATCTTTTGGCTCAAGTTGTCATGGAGCAGGAAGAACTATGTCCAGACATGAGGCAAAAAGGCAAATCTCGGGTAAGAAACTAAAAATAGAGTTGGAAAGTGAAGGAATTTTTATTCAGGCAGGATCAATTTCAGGTTTAGCGGAAGAAGCTCCACTAGCTTATAAAGACATCCATGATGTGGTGGATGTTGTTTCAAATATAGGAATTGCCGAAAAAGTTGCAAAACTTAAACCTGTTGTTGTAATTAAAGGATAAATTTCATGCGAAAAATATTATTCTTAGGGACCGGGGCAAGCGGTGGAACTCCAGGAATTGGGAAGTCAAAAAGATTGGAAAGTTCAGTTCTCATCAAAAGTAACAAAAATATTCTTATAGATGTAACAAGAAATTTTAATGAGCAAGCCAATAATTTCCATGATCTAGGTGCGATTCTTATAACCCACGGCCACATGGATGCTTGCGGAGGTTTAAAACAGCTGGAAATTTGGTCTCAAAAACACAATTTAGATTCTATCCCATTATATGCTCATCAAAAAACTATTGAAACTATAAGGAAAAAATTTAAGAGTATAAAAAGTATCCAATTTTTTCCTATTTTAGAAGATAAAATATTCAACATAGGTTCATGGAAAATAAGTGCATATCAGGTACCTCATTCCAAAGATCCCAGATTCCCAGCTTTTTCCTGGCAAATTAAGGGACTTAAAACATTTGTATTTGCATCTGATATTTCAGAGTTAACAAAAGGGTTTAAAAAGTTTTGCCAGGGAGCTGATGTTTTAATTATTGATGGAGCAACATGGAAAAGAAAAATTTTTACTCACCTTAGAATTGATAAAGATTTACCTGAGCTTTGCAGATGGAATGTTGGAAAAATCATTTTAACTCAAATTGGCAAATCAGTGCCTGCTCATGAAATTCTTGAAAAAGAAGTGAGAAAAATTTGTTCCAGAGCAATTCCTGCTTATGATAGCATGGAATTATTAATGTAAGAATTTTTACTCATATTTTGCAGACAAAAATGTGCACTCGGGAAAAGAAACACAACCATACTTAATAATCTTTGCCATTGCAGCAAGCCTTTTGCCTAAAACTTTGGCAATTTTCATGTCAGCATCCGTTAGCTCCTTATCACCTTTGTGTCCTGAAACGTAGACTGCTCCATACGGTGAGCCTGCATCAAAATCAGACCCTTCTCCCTGTATAGGATATGGAACTCCAATTGGCACCATGCCCAAGTTTAACATGGGAATCATCAGAGAAAGTAGTGCTGCCTCTTCTCCTCCGTGCAAGCTTCCTGCTGACGTAAAAAATGCAGCGGGTTTGCCGACCATTGTCCCTTTTATAAAAACTGGAGATAGCTGATCAATAAATTGCTTAAGCTGGGAGGCAAAAGATCCGAAGTGAACCGGTGTCCCAAAAGCAACAGCATCAGAAGATGTTAAATCTTCCAAGGTAGCAACAGGAATATTTGCAAAAGTTTCTTTAGCTTTTTTAAGCTCCGGTTTACTTTCAAAAAATTCCTTTGGCAGAAGCTCCGGTACCTGTTTTATCTCAACATCTGCCCCGTTTATTTCCTTTGCTCCCTCTGCAATAAATTCGGCAAGTTTAGCAGTTTTACCAGTAAATGAGTAGAATAAAACCAAAATTTTAAACTCATTTTCCATATATTATCTGTTCACTTTCTCCCTTACCCAACTTACCAAAATTATAAGTAGCTGGCTAAATAAAAAAAGCGTAAAATAACCTAAAAAGCCTAGGCCTGTAACCAGTCCTGACAACATGGTCGTGCAAAGTCCACAGCTCATATTTATCCTTTATCTTTCATTCTTAAAACATGGGTGATAGCTTTTATAATTGCCTCTTTTGTTAACCCAAATTTTTCCAAAAGTTCATTAGGTTCACCTGATTCCCCAAACTTGTCTTCAACTCCTATAATTTTCATTGGCACCGGAAAATTCTGAGACACAACTTCAGCTACTGCTGATCCTAAACCACCATGGATTTGATGTTCCTCAACAGTTACAATTGTACCACATTCTTCTGCTGCTTTTAATATGGTATCTTTATCCAAAGGTTTAATTGTGTGGCAATTTATTACTCGAACACTTATTTTGTGCTTTTCAAGCTCTTTAGCAACCAAGAGCGATCTATAAACCATCTGGCCACAAGCGATCACAGCTACCTGTGATCGTCCTGAGCCTGTCGAAGGACCATCCATAAAAACCTCAGCCTTCCCAATTTCAAAAGGAGTTTGCTCTGTAGTTATAACAGGCACTTTTTCCCTGGATAATCTCATATAACAAGGTTGCGGATGTCTTGCAATTGCCTGTGTTGCTTTTTTTGCCTCAATTGCATCTGTTGGGCAAACAACTACCATGTTAGGTAAAGCACGGGTTATTGCCATATCTTCCAAAGCCTGGTGGGTGGCCCCATCCGGACCAACAGAAATTCCGGCATGGCTACCAATGATTTTAACAGGCCGGTCGTTGTAGCAAATGGTGGTTCTGATTTGTTCCCAATTTCTGCCTGGAGAAAACATGGCATAGGAGGTTATAAATGGAATTTTACCAGCAGCAGCCATACCTGATGCAACTGTTGCCAGATTTTGTTCAGCTACCCCGATTTCCACAAACCGTTCCGGAAATTTTTCAGCAAAAGCCTGTGTTCTTGTGGATTCAGTTAAATCTGCACAAAGTGCGACAACATTTTTATTCTCTTCCCCAGCCAATACAAGCCCCTCCCCATACCCATTTCTGGATGGAACCTGCTCAACATCTTCATCAAAGAGTTTAGGATTTAGGTGTGCGTTTCGATTTAACATATAATCCCCTTTGACATTCGGGTTATATTCTTATATATTAAGCTTCGCGTGGGCCCGCCAGGTTCGGGAGCTGACCCTAAGAACGTTGGTCTCACGGGTTCGATTCCCGTCGGGTCCACGCCTTTTAATGTATTGACAATAGATGTCAAATATGGTATATTAGTTATTGTTCTTAGGGTCGGCTCATTGTTATTAACGAATCTGGTCAGACCACTTGTAAAACCGTCCGTAAGGGCGGTTTTTTGGTGCAACAAAACATCTTCATCAAATAATTTTGGATTGAGATGAACTAAACTATTTACCATAAGTTATTCTCTCCAGTAAAAGTGGTAAAAATAATAAATCCCAATAATAGCCAAAGCGCTGAGTACAAAAGTAGCATGATTCTATTCCAAAGATTTGTCTCATTCTTAGAAACAAAGGCTTTTCCTGTTAATAATTCTGCATGAAACCTCCTTGGGCTTATAAATGAGCGACTTATTCCCCTTCCTTGAAGAAAAAACACTAAACACAAAACACCTTCTGCAAGTAAAAATATACTGAGTAATAAAAGAAATAGATCAAGTATATTATTCATGTTCGCTTCTAATCTTACCTCCCAAAGTTCTTAATTCATTAAGAGCAATTTTTGCCTGTTCTGCTTTTGGTGGCTCACCTGGCATATCTGAAATTCCAGGAGGAATGCCATGCCACTTAAAATCTTTCTCCATATAATCCACACCTTTTCCTGGAATTGTATGAGCAATTATTACAACAGGTTTATTATAAATAGCCTTTGCCTCATTACAAGCAGCAATAATTTGTTCAAAATTATGCCCGTCAACCTCTAATACATGCCAATTGAATGCCTCATATTTTTCCTTTAAAGGCTCAAGAGGCATGATATTTTCCGTAAACCCGTCAATTTGAATATTATTTCTGTCAATTATTACCGTTAAGTTATTAAGTTTATACTTGCTGGCAAACATGACTGCTTCCCAGGTATTTCCCGCATCATGTTCACCATCTGATGTTAAACAATAAACCCACCATTTTTTCTTATCCATAAGTCCTGCCATAGACATACCACAAGCTTGGGATAAACCAGAACCTAACGGACCTGATGTAGTTTCTACCCCAGGAAGTCCGCGATGGGGATGCCCTTGTAATCTTGTTCCCAACTTTCTTAAAGTCTTAAGCTCAGTAATAGGAAAATAACCCGCATGAGCCAAAGTTGCATACCAGACAGGACAAATATGCCCATTAGATAAAACTAACCTATCCCTCTCATCCCAGTCCGGCTTCGCCGGATCATGGTTTAAGACATGGAAATATAATGCTGTAAAAACATCAGCCATCCCCAAAGGCCCTGCAGAATGGCCGGACCCAGCCGCAACAAGCATCTTGATGATATCTTGGCGGATTATGTTTGCTTTCTCTTCAAGTTTTTGAATGTCTTGATCAGTTAATGGCATAATTTAATAATACACTAGTTAGTAAAATCACCTCTGGTTGTTTTAATATGCTTATGTTCACCCTTTTCTAATTCCTCTTCAAATTGTACTATTGCATCCAAAACACCTTCCGGTGAATCTACAATTTTATACACTTCTCGCTCCTGAGATGTTATCAACATATTTTCTTCAAATGTATTCATAATATTTTCCCAAAACTTCCCGTATAAAATTAAAGGTTTATGGTGACCGAAATATAATTTTGCCAAACCCCATGCCATTCCAAACTCAGAAATCGTTCCTGTCCCACCATTAAATACAACATAAACTTGGCCTTCCCTCATCAAAGCAACAGTCCTCTCTACGTAATTTTTAGCTTTTATTTCTATGTCAACTAAATTTTGGGGATCTCTACCCTCATAATGTATTTGTTCATCTGCTTCTAAAATTACTCCAATAACTTTTCCACCGACAGATTTTGCCCCCATTGTTGCAGCCCTCATAATTCCCGGCCCACCTCCATCCACTAAAATATACCCTGCTTCTGCTAATTTCTTGCTCACCTCATATGCATCTTTTGCAAGCTCGCTATCCAAACTTGCATGGGAAGAACCAAATATTGTCACCTGCTCTATATTTTTAGCTTTTTTTAAATTATCCAAATTATTTACCCTGAGTTTATCGAAGGGCCTCCCAAAGATTTTCCAAATTCTCATCAATATCACCTTTTAAAAGATAGGAGCCTACAATCATAAAATCTACACCTGACGAAACTATTTGCTTGGCATCCGTATCTTTAACATGTCCATCCACACCCACTTTGACAGACCAATTATTAGATTTAATTTTCCTTACTTTATCTAATGCCTCTGGAATAAATGGCTGCCCTTGGAAACCTGGTTCAATAGTCATAACAAGCACTACATCTATTTTATCTATAAAGGGTTGTAGTTTTTCAATAGGTGTCTCATTATTTAATGCAAGTCCCACTTCCAAACCCTTACTTCTTATATATTCTATGCATTTTGCTGTATCATCTTCAGCCTCAATATGAAAAATTATTCTTTCAAATCCCACTTTTACTAAATCATCAACCCGATCTAGTGGATGTGCCACCATTGGGTGAGCTTCCTTATGTAAATTAATTGGGTATTTAGCTACCATTGACGGTTCAATACTCTTATTTGGAACAAATATATTGTCCATGAAGTCAATATGTATCCAACCCTTTTGGAAAGAAGAAGATTGCTTATAGCGAGAAACGTCTCTTGCATAATCATCTTCAGAAGTAGAAAGTATTGCCGGGATTATTTGTACCATAACTTTTCGTCATTCCTGCGAATGCAGGAATCTAATTATAAACCTAAACTTAAATGTTTATTTGGATCCCCGCCTACGCGGGGATGACAGTTTAAAATTTATTTTCTAAATCTGTAATCTTTTCAATCCTTCTAACATGCCTTTCTTCTCCAGTAAAAGGAATTTCCAGAAACATTTTCACTGCCTCGAAAGCTTCTTTCTCTGTTAAAAATCTTGCTCCTAATGAAAATATATTCGCATCATTATGTTTCCTGCTTAATTTAATAATATCCATGGATCCACCATAATAAACAGCCGCCCGAACTAGTGGAAATTTATTTGCTACAATTGCCTCGCCCTGACCTGAACCACCTAAAACAATTGCTTTATCTCCAGGATTTTTTGAAACAGCTTCTGCAGCTTTGCTTATAAAATCAGGGTAATCATCATCTTTGTCAAATGTGTTTGCTCCCATATCTTCTACCTCATATCCTTCACTTTTCAAAAACTCTTTAACTTTTTCTTTTAACTCAAACCCCGCATGATCTGAAGCTAGAAAAATTTTCATGTTAATCCTAATGCCTCATTAAGCTTTGCTTGATCAAAACCTAAAATTTTTACCATGGTTCCATCATCTTTTGTAATTTCAGTAAAAGGTACTCCCATTTGTCCTGATTCCTCAATCATCCTTTTTGCAGCTTCCGTATCATGATCTACAAAGATAGCATCATATTTTATGCTCTTAGCATCTAAATATTCTGACTCTAATTTGCAATAAGGACAGGTTGTAGTTTTGTATATTGTTATTTTTGCCAATCTAACACACCTCCTTTTAATTATTTTACCACGATTATCTTTGATATATTTTATACTAGTTGACTAAGAGTTAAGTAACATGATATAAAAATTTCTGCTTGCTGAAAAGTAAGTTTTCAAGAAAACTCGCCTCGTGCGAGTTTTTTTGTGTTTCGATTTCTACTCAGCACAAAAAAATACTGAGCGTAGTCGAATGTATTTTTTTGTGGGTTAACTACTTTATTATCTTATCAGATTTAGGTTTTTCGCGGCGTGCCAATAAGATAAATGGCAGTGCCATAATCTGAAAAACTGCCCCACCCATATATGATGCTGAATAGCTGTAAACATCAGCAATTTTACCAAGTGTAGGCTGAATGACAACCCCTCCTGATGAACCCATCAAGGAATCAAATGATAATACTGTTGCTCTCTGTTTTGATGGAATCAAATCATTTAGGTATGCCTGACGAATTGGCATCCTGGATGCAAATAACAACCCCCATATAACAAGTAGTCCGACAGCTATCGGGAAACTGTTTGTAATTCCAATACTTAATATTACTAAACTATTAATCGAAATAATTGTTGCCAGTGCTGAAATTCTACTTTTGAAGATTCGCTTAAGATATGGAACAGCAAACCCTCCTGCAATCTGAGCACCTGCAACAATTGCTGCTGCGAGCCCTGCTACGCCATATGCATTTGGGTCACCATAAAGATTTAAAAGATGTGGCTGCATGGCATAAAAGGCATAAAAGCTTAAGCCAACGCTAAACGGAGCCTCAAGCATTACCCAACGGATGGCCGGCCTTCTCATACCAATGTTTAACGAAGTTGTAAAAATATTTTTCATATCTCTTAATACCCTTTTACTTCTTTTTGGAGTAAAACCCAAATCCTTCATAAAAAGAAAAGCGATAATAAATGTAATTCCCAAAAGGAGTGCACGCAAAATATAAGGCACGCCCAAATTGGATGCCTGAGCAACAAGTCCACCCCCAACAGAACCTGCAAGCATAGCAATACCCATTACTTTTTGCCCGTTGGCAAATACCGATTCCAAATTTCCCTTAAAATTGGTAAATTTCAGTGCATCAACTAACCATGCCTCGGTAGCACCTGAAAAAAAGGTAAATCCAAGTCCTAGAAGTACAGAGATGAGAGCCCAGCCCCAGAATGGCGCATGAACTTGCCAGGCCAGGAAATAAAGAATTGTTGATGCACCTAAAGTCAAAGTTCCCAACATATAAGAAATCCTTCTCCCAAAAGTATCCGCAACTATCCCCGTTGGAACTTCAAAAATAACCTGTCCTGCAGTAAAAAAAGCATTTGCAGCAAATGCTTCAAGGTTACTTAAACCTGCATCCAAAAGAAAAAGTGTATTTACACCCCAAATAAAAGAAGCAGCCAGTGTACTCAAAAGAGTCAAAGTTAGATATACCTTTTGGATGCTTTGAGGTTTTTGTCCCATTCATATATTCTATCAGGTATTCAAAAACTTACCAGCCATGTATTCCAGTTTCTACGGACGGTCCTAAGAAAGCTTTCTGTAACATTCTAAACTAAGCATAAATTTTAGTGAGCTGAGCACTCCGGTCTAGAACCTTTGTGTCACTATAGTCATTGTATCATTTCGAGGCTAAATGAGACAAATGAGACACTATAAAAAGGAATGTCTCATTTCCCAAGAAGTTATCCCATAGTTATTTATATAGTAAAAAATCCACAACTAATAAAATCTATTTCCCTACAAACCAACTCACCACTTAAACCCCAAATATAAAACCAAACTTAAGTTATAGTTGAAATGCTGCTAGTCTTGAGATAGTATTTACGCATGACAGAAGTTATAGTTAGCCCGCCACCAGTATTTGACTTTGAAAAAGCGTTGCTGGCTAAAGAAACTACAGGAAAGGAAGGTTATAAAGACTTGCCTAATGTAAGAGCTGCTGGTAATTTGTGGTTATATAACAGCCCAGCTGAAAGATGGCCTGCTGTTTTGAGAAAACTAGATGTTTTAAGACAAGCAGAAAAGTCTGTGTCTGGGCCGGATAACCCACTCCCGACAATCGGCTGGGAGGTAGAAATCCCCAGAAAGCCATTCCAGACTTCCAGAGCTGGAATGTATGCATTATTCTTTGATTTTATGGGTTTACCACGGAATAAGAATCATACTTCCATCGTTCCTGGTGACACCCCATCTACCTCCCCATTCTTCTGGGAGTTTTCTACAGCACCTGCTTACAGTGCGGTAGTTGCTAACAGAACCTTATGTGAGTTAATAAAAGGTGGATTTATTCCTTATCTTGAGGGTCCTGCCACAGCCTTAGATAGGCGTAACCTGCTGGATGATAAACTGGTATCCTTACACATTAATCTGGGTATTCCTTCTTGGCTATTTAATAGACCTAGGGAGGGAGCTATTGATTCACAAGAAGATGCTGTACTTTTAGCATCTGGTTTTGAGTTTGCCTATACTTCACCTGAACGGTTTACTCACCGTTCGCAAACTTCAGTGGTAGTTTCTAAGCCAGCGGAGCAAACAGCTAAAAACAATGACCCTCAAGCTTACAGATTAGAACTAAAAGCATTCGAAGTTGGAAGTGCTAATACCTATCGTCTAATGGAAGAAATACAGTTGGCTACAGCAGCTACCTTTAGTGCCATGGCTGATCGTGATCTTCCACTTACTACGGTTTGGCAGAAGACCAAAAGCAGAATCCAAGCAGTCTATAAGAAATATTATCTTGAACCCAATATGATAATTAATAGGACTGCAGCAGACAAAGTTAGAGATGATGATGTTCAAAGGGACTTAAGACAAATTTTAACTGATGCTGCTCATCAAGTCAGGTTAGAGCTGTAAACTTACTAGCCTGAAGTATAGAAAGACAAAATGACTGAAATAGTTCCGAATAATCCTATTGAACTGCAACAAAGACTGGCTGCCTCAGGACTCGAAAACGCCCAGCTCCATAATCAAGTTGGTGAACAAGGTGATACCATTATTCAACTTAGAAGAACAATTCATGGAAAGGATGCCATTATTAAGACATTAAAAGATGTTCTTGGACATGATGAAGCTGTTGATCAACTCTCAGCAGCAAATGCCACTATTGTTGAAGCTGAGTTTGACACACATCATACTTTAAGCATGAGAGGTGTCTTTAGACAGATAATTAAATCCTACAGACAACTTCGTATTACCACTGCGATAGAGTAAAAGATTATAATTGCAAAGAGCCCTATTTAGATGAAGTTACATTAATTAAATCACTTTTCCGCTATATTAATTTTATGTATATGGCACATCCTCAGGTATTAAATTTTACTGAAGGTATCAGGCAGAGTATGGAAGATTACAGAAAAATTAGAGACCAAGTATTACTTCATCAAGATATAGATCCTGACACTAAACCAATGGATCTCAGGGATTATGCAAGGTATGCCCTAAAAGATGGAGGTATGGATCAAAAGAGACAACTTATACAGTTATTTAACACCCAGCTGTACATAAAAGACAAAACTATAATCTCCAAAGCTTAAACAAAGAATGTCCAAAGAGTAAGTTTCCTGAATAACAGGAGTGTGGTACGAATCTTTAATCAAAAATGTGGAGATTAGCAAGACCTATCAACCTATTCTAGAGACTACGGTCACAGGGTGTCCAATTGTGCTGCGGGACTAGGATTTGAACCTAGATTAACGGATCCAGAGTCCGCTGTGCTACCGTTACACCATCCCGCAATATATGAGAATTTTACCAAATTATGAATCGAGAAACTAATGAGGAAATTTTTTGAGGCCCCAGCCTATTACCACAACTGCAGCTGAAAAAAGACCCAATGAAAGGATAGGAAAACCTGTGTTTGGTAAAGTCTGGGCGCTGCCTTGCATCCTTTGGGCAATCGTGTTAAATGCTGACTGAGAAGTCGGGGAAGGAGAAACAGTTGCTGTATCCTGCCCCAAAACAGAAGGAGAAGGTGAAAGAGAACCTTCAACAGATATTTCTTGAGGCTGCGTTTGAGTAGTACTATTTGTAAATAATCTTCCGCTAATTAAAAAATATCCAACAGCAACAGCTGCTAAAATTAACCCGATAGTAACAAGCCTAATCCATCTTGGATCATCCATGAGCGCAATTCTACCATGATCCTATAAGATATGCAATAGTTCCCTCACATCCAGACTTGACATACTTCTGAAACTAGGTCTTACTGATTATAATGGCCAAATTAAATCAAAGAGCTGCTGCCCATATTCTTCTTCTTGTAACAGCAATAGGCATTATTGCATTAACTCTGGTTACTAATACATTCTCTTTTAAGGACAAACTATTCTCCCAGCTTTTTCCCAAATCTAAATCATTCGCATCACAATTGTATGAATCTACTCCTCTAAATGAATTATCCATGTACCCTAAAGCAAGTAATAATATTCAGTTATTTGCCTATTTTGGGGTAAATAAATTCCAACAAAACGTTCCTCAATTCGTCAAGGATTATCTGGCAAAAGAAATGGACTTTTTTTTATTTGATTTCCAACATGATTACCCCTGCATTGATAGTGGAAATTACGATTTTCCCTGTCCAAACAATAATTATAATTTTTCAGGGCTTTGGAATTTAACAAGCGATCTTAAAGCGATTTTACCCAACAAATTAAAAGTTATTATTCATGGCTGCGAAGCATTTGGGAATCACCCCTGGTGCCCCTCTTTTCCAATACTTACTGATAATGACATTATGCACAACAAAGATAGTTCTATTAAAAGGTATATCTTAGGTTCAAGACTTTTTAATGTAAATAATCCCACAACCAGAGATAAGATTGCTTTGTATTGGAGAGATACATTTAATACAAAAAATGTAGATGGAGTTGTTTTTGATTCATTTAATCCTGATCAGGCAGCCTCACTTGGCAGGGGGTCCTGTTTGGATGATACTTGCGACACCACTATTAATCCTGCGTCATTTATTACTGATCGGGCCGAATTCCAAAGCTGTTTGGAAGGACCTTGCGAAACTTATGATTTTTGGACAGAAAGGATGGGAGCATTTGGAAGGGAAACTATGAATTCCTCTCCTGGAAGAGAAGTTATATATAATGGTTTCTCACTGGATCCAAATTCAAAATACGGTCCTTACAACAGTAATTTTACGGATTACTTCACAGGAGCTTTAATTGAATATCCCCAGGAAATGATATTTAGCCCGGAAAAGTTTAAAAACTACTTGGACGCCATTAATTATATTCTGAACAAAGGCAAAAAATTATTCATTATTTTTCAGCCTCAGCTATCAAGCATCCCCTCATTAAATATCAATTTGAATTTGGAAAGATTTTTCCTTGCAACTTATCTTCTGCTTCAAAAGAATTCTTATACTTTTTTTAGCTACCATCCGGGAGAACCATATAGATTGGATTCTTCGGAATGGCTTTATTTTTATAAAGACTGGAATTTGGATTTTGGTACACCTTTAGATTTCTACAGAAGTGTAAACTCGCCTGATTTATATTACCGCCAATATAGCAATGGCTATGCAGTTGTTAACTCATCAGATTTTTCTGTAAACTTTCCGTTCCCGCCGGGTGAATGGCGTGAGTGGGATCCTTATGATAGTTCAAAAGGTGTTAGCGGATCAACAGCAATACCACCTAAAACTGGAAAATTTTTCTTTGAAGCTTCCAAGTTCCCAACTCCTTCCCCTACTCCCCCACCCAAGATAGGCGATATAAATGGGGATGGGGCTGTAAATGTAGTGGATTTCTCGATTCTATTATCTAAATGGAATACAGCAGATATAGGTGCTGATTTAAATGGAGACGGAATAGTTAATGTAGTTGATTTCTCAATCCTTTTATCTAATTGGGGGACATAGAAAGTTGACTTTAATCCCAACTTAGCTGTTAATTAAACTAGAGTGAATAAATTAAATCAGGCAGGTGCTTCTCATATACTCATTCTTGTTGCTGTTGTAGGCTTTCTCTTTTTTCTACTAATATCCAACGCTTTCGACTTTAAAGATAAACTTTTTAGCAATTTATTCCCTAAACCTCCATCACATGCAGTTTCTCCATATAAAATCGGTGCCTATTATTTTGGTATGTGGTCATCT
The DNA here is from genome assembly GCA_964387865.1 of uncultured Gammaproteobacteria bacterium. Taxonomy (GTDB): domain Bacteria; phylum Patescibacteriota; class Microgenomatia; order Daviesbacterales; family UBA10151; genus CAYLXC01. Next base: position 55,320 of record CAYLXC010000001.1, read on the forward strand.
ACAGATACTGTACCGGATCATCTGGATAATGTTGAAAGAGTTTATGGAAGACGAGATCTGTGGGGAGGAGTAAAAGACTTTTATGGTTTAGAGCCGGGAATCCCAAAAGATACCAGAGGCTGGACCGGAGATTTTTCTCATCTCAAACCGGAAATTGGATACTATGATTACAGTATTTCTGGTCCTACTATTCTAGAACAACAAATAATTCAGGCTAAACAAAACGGGTTAAGTTTTTTTAATTTTTACTGGTATTGGGATTCCACATATAAAAAAGAATTTCTTAGCAGTGGAATAAATTCTTTCTTGCAAGCAACCAATAAAAATCAGCTGCAGTTTATGATTTCAATTGCAGCTCATCCTTGGTGTAATGGCCCTACATGCCTATCAATACCTCTTCAGGATGGAGTGCAAACTACTCAAATTATTGTGGATAAATATTTCTCTCAACCAAATTATCTTAAAACTCAAAATGGAAGACCGATTATATTTATACTTGACTCACGAGGTATGTATGGAGGAACAATACAAGATACTCAAGACTATATTTCCCTTTTAAAACTAACTTCACAAAACAGATTAGGTGTTGAACCAATTGTGCTGATTTCCGTTGAAAATCCAGATGCCAGATCAATTACTAATACTGATGGATATTCTTGCGTAGCCACCTATATTCAACCTTCTGGAGCACAATCATATCAATATTATCTTGATAATTTTACAAACCATTTTGCAACTTTCACTGATAAACCGCTCATGCCATGTTTTGTGAGTAACTTTGATGAACGTCCAAGGCAAGATATATCAATAACAGATAGGAACCAAATACGATATTTTAGTGATTTTTCAGAAACACTTTTTAGGGATGGGGTTACTCGGGTTAAACAATACATGGATTCCCAAACAAATGAACTTAGTAAGATATTAACAATTTATGCATGGAATGAATGGCATGAAGGTGGAATAATAGAGCCTAATGTGAGAGATAAAAATAAAAGGTTAAGCATAATAGCTGAAACATTTAGCTTAACAACAAACCCTATCGGTACTTTTGATCTTGCAAACTGCTCCTTAATAGAAGGCTGGACCTGTGATGCTGATGATTATAATGCTACGTTGAATGTTCACCTTTACAAGGATGGGCCCTATGGAAGTGGGATATTCATCGCATCAACATCTGCAAATATTACAAGGGAGCCAGCTGTTGGAAGTTCTTGTGGAGGAAATCCCAATCATGGATTTTCTTATGTAACACCACCCTCACTAATGGATAGCCAGCCGCATACAATTTATGCATATGGTATAGATATCCCTTCCGGAACTAATTCCATTCTAAATGGTAATCCTAAAACTATTCAGTGTAATCCCACTCCCTCACCTACCCCAACCCCAAGTCCTTCCCCATCTCCTACTCCTACCCCTACTCCACCTCCTAAGACTGGGGATATTAATGGAGATGGATCCGTAAATGTAGTTGATTTCTCGATCCTTTTATCTAAATGGAACACATCAGATTCTGCATCTGATCTAAATGGAGATGGGATAGTTAATGTAGTAGATTTTTCTATACTTCTATCTAACTGGGGGACGTAAGAAATTTATGTGCTTCCTTAATCCTTTTTATACTTTCCTCCTCGCCTAAAATTTTCATGCATTCAAAAAGCGGTGGGGTTACAATCTGGCCTGAGATTGCAACCCTAATTAGTTGAAACATATCAGATGCTGACAAACCTTCTTGACTAGCCAATTCCCTGAAAGTTTTTTCAAACACCTCTGCTTTCCATGGTTTTTCCATTCTTTCCAGCTCTTCCGCAACTCTTCCAATCTTTAATCTTAAATCTTTAATCCCTGCCTTGCCGGCAGGCAGGTTTAATCTATTAAATACCTCTATTTCATATTCCGGCTTTTCCCATAAAAAATCTGTTAATGGCACAAAATCTGATAATTTCTTTATCCTCTCCTTTATTAAAGGTATAACTTTTCCAATCTCTTCCTCTGTTGGATGATCCAAGGCTCCCCCTGAAATATTTTTTAAATATTCTAAAATTTGAGATTTAAGATTTGAGTTTTGAGATTTCCTTATGTATTCCCCATTTAACCACTCAAGTTTTGTTACATCAAAATACGCTGATGAAGCATTCACGTCTTTAAAATCAAAAAGTTTTATCATCTCCTCTATTTCAAAAATTTCTTTCCCTTCAGGATGAGTCCAGCCTAAAAGTGCCAAAAAATTAAGTACAGCCTCTTTTAAATACCCATCATCCCTAAACTCTAGTGTGGATTTTGCCCCATGTCTTTTGGATAACTTAGCTCTGTCAGATCCAACCAAAACAGGCATATGGGCAAATTGCGGATGAATCCACTCAAAAGTATCATAAATCATCAAATGTTTCGGGGTTGAAGAAATAAACTCATTACCCCGGATTACATGAGTAATTTCCATTAAATGATCATCCACTACATTCGCAAAATTGTAAGTCGGATACCCGTCTGATTTTAGAATCACAAAATCTTCTTGGGTATTATTAGGAAAACTAATTTTTTTATCTCCTACCAAATCTTGCCAAACAGTTTCCCCTTCCTTCTTAACCTTAAACCTTATTGCTTTTCCGTCTTTATAAGCAAACCCTTTTTCTAAAAGCTCAAAAGCATATTTTTTATAAATATCCAGTCTTTCGGATTGAATATAGGGTGCATATGGACCACCGATATCAGGCCCTTCATCATACTCTAAACCTAACCATTTTAAAGTTTGATAAATTTGCTCAACACTTTCCGCAACAAATCTTTCCCTATCCGTATCCTCAAGCCTTAATATGAATTTCCCTCCCATTTTTTTTGCAAACACAAAATCAAATAGCGCTTGCCAGGCTGTTCCAATATGTGGTGCGCCTGTTGGGGATGGCGCAAGTCTAACCCTAACTTCCATGCACTAATTATAACAGTTATAATTGTTATATGACCTTGACCCAAACTGCCGTTCTTACCAAACAATCCATAAAACTTACAATTATCGCCTTAATTGTAATTATATTAAGTTTTATTGGCTACAAAATCTGGTATGCATATTATCTTTCAACCCTTCCTCCTGTTGAAGAAAAGCCAGACACAAAATTTGGTAAATTACCGCCTCCTAATTTTCCAAAAATTGATGTTTCATCTTCAAACTTCTCATATAATCTGGACACAACAACAGGCTCTTTACCAAAATTAGGAGATGAAGGTTTTGAAAAAATTATCAAAGTTTACTTTGTAATAAAACCTTTAGCAAGTTTACTTTCTTCTGAAAGAAGCCAAACCCTTGCTCAAAAGTTTGGCATTTCTACCCCTCCACAAATTATATCTGAAACAAACTATGCTTTTAGAGAAGCAGGGAAAAATCTTAATGTGGACTTGGATAGCGGAAATTTTACTTATATAAATCTAATTAGCTCACCTCCTAATGAGCAGTTGGATGATGATAATAAACTTGTAAAAGACTTTGAAAATATTTTGGCAAACTTGGGAGTTTTGAAAAACGAGCTTAGAGAAGGACGAAGTAAAGTAACACTTTTAAAAAAAGAGGGGGCAAACTATATTCCTACTACGCTAAGAACTGAAGCTACATCAGCCCAAATATCCCTTTGGCCTAAAGATTTGGATAAAAGATCAATTTTTACTTCGGATTTCAATAAATCTTTAGTTAATGCCCAAATTTTTGACTCTTCATCTAATTTGGATAATTATTTATCAATAAACTTTACTAATTGGCCAATTGAGAAAGAAGTTTTTGCAACTTACCCTACCAAAAGCCCGGAGGATGCTTTTAATGACTTAAAAGGAGGAAAAGGAGCAATTATTTTAAAACCTGCAAAAGGAGAGGTTTCCGTCACATCCATCTATTTAGGATATTATCTTTCAGATACTTATACTCCCTACTTACACCCCATATATATTTTCGAAGGTCCCCAATTTGTAGCATATGTTTCAGCAGTAGATTCTAATTTTGTTGAGGCCAAATAAAGTTGACGATTTGTGTAAAATTCCCAAAACACAAATTGTCATCCTGATCCGGCGAAGCCGGAGAAGGATCTATTCAATTAGGCCATTGAAAATTCGCATATGTCCAATTTATAAGGCTCGTTGTTTCACCAAACCTGTCATCAGATCCTAAAACTATTAGCAAGACTTTATGTCCCCCTCTTTCAACCAGAGTAACCAAATTTTCCTTTGCCCCCTCAGTGTAGCCGGTTTTCACACCTAAAACTCCGCTAACTTGTGACAAAAGCTTATTTAAATTTCTAAGCTGATGCTTATACTTTTTATCCAAAGAAACAATATCCGTATCTTTTGTTGAAAATATTCTTGAAAGTTGAGAATCCTTTAAGGCCTCTTGAGTAATTTTTGATAAATCCGAAGCAGATGAATAGTGATTGGGTGAATCAAAACCAGCCGGGTTTTCAAAATGTGTATTATTTAAATTTAACTCAATCGCTTTCTTATTCATGGCAGAAACAAAACCTAAGACTCCCCCGGGATAATTTTCGGAAATTGCGTACGCAGCATCATTTCCGGAATTTAGGAGCATTCCATAAAGAAGTGATCTGAAAGTCAAATCTTCCCCGCTAAAAAGACCTACCTTTGCACCGGGAATTTTTGCTCCATCATTTACAGTCAATACTGAGTTAGGCTGAAAATACCCGGATGCAACCAAAGCTGTCATAATCTTTGTGGTTGAGGCAATCGGCAAGGGAATAAATGCATCTTTTTGATATAAAATTGTATCTGTTTCCAAATCCTTAACCAAAATTGACCGTGAAGTAGAGAATGGAACTTCAATATTTTTACTTATTGGCGGAATATTATATTTTTGAACTCCGGCCACCTCAGAATTGTTTTGAGGGATTTGGGATGTAACGAAAACATCTTCTGCAAATGATAATCCTAAGGGTAGTAAAGCAACAACACAGATTGCGAAAATAATTAAAGCAGCGGAGAAAAAATAATACTTCACTTTTTACTTTTTACTTTTTACTTAATCTAACATCCACTCTTTCCATATCCCTTGGAAATAGAGAAGCTTCCCTTATATTGGCAAGATTAAGAATATGCATAGTTATTCTCTCAAGTCCAAATGAAAAACCACCTTCAGAGGGCATGCCAAATTTAAAAGCCATCAAATACATCTCAAAATTTTTTGGATCCATGCCATGAGATTTAATTGACTCAACTAGCTGGTCATAGTTATTTATTCTCTGGCTACCACTCATTATCTCCACTCCTCTGAAAAGAAGGTCATAGCTTAAAGAATAATTAGGATCTTTTGGATCTGGCATAGTATAAAAAGGTTTTGCAGCAATTGGAAAATGAGTCACTGTGACAAAATCGCTCCTATGTTTTTCTTTTGCCCAATTACATAAATCAATCTCATCTTGTGGAGTTAAATCTTTTTCATTGCGATTATCTCTCCCGAATTCTTTGAAGATTAATTCCTGCGCTTCCCTCAGTGTAAGCCTTGGGATCTTACCGTAGGCAACGGCATCCACACCAAACTCATCCAGTATATCTTTACATTTTTCTTCTGCATGTTTAATAGTTTCAATAGCAACTTTTTCCAAAAGGTCCAAAAGGTCTTCAAATTCAACAAATCCAATCTCACAATCCATTTGGGTGATTTCTGCCAAATGTCTGGTTGTAACTGAAGGTTCTGCTCTGTAAGCCTTAGTCACTGTAAATACACGTTCAAAAACAGGAACTAGCATTTGTTTATAAAGCTGGGGACTTTGAGTAAGAAAAGCTTTGTGTTCAAAATAATCTATTTTAAAAACTTCTGCTCCTCCTTCTGTTGCAGATGCAGCAATTGTGGGAACAACAATTTCAGTACATCTTAATTCTCTTGCAGATTTTCTAAAACCATCCAGAATTGCCTCTTGAACCTTAAAAATTGCTTTAACCTTTGGATGCCTTAAAGTTAAAGATCTAAAATCCAAAAGGGTTGGAAGTTGTAAATCTAAATTCTTTCCTCCCATATCAAACGGTAATTCTGATGCTTTTGATAAAACTTGAATACTTTCTGCAGAAATTTCAATTTCACCGGTTGGGATTTTTTTGTTTACCATATGTGGAGGCCTTTTATTAACCTTTCCTGTTACGGAAACAACATCTTGGGGATGTAGATCCCTCACCTCGAAGGTGGGCTTTGACTCCTTCGAGGTGAATGTGGTCTGCTGCGATACTACAACTTGAATTAGTCCACTTCGATCCCCTATATCCAAGAACAAAATTTTCCCATGATCACGCCTGGTTTGCACCCAGCCATTAATTTTCACATTTTCACCTATTTTGTTATTACAATCTAATATTAATGTCCTATTCATTACTTAAAAACTAGATGAATGCATAATAGCAGTTTAAATCCAATCTTGACAAGGATTGAATTAGCTGATATATTATCTTTTATGCAAAACCTAAGAAGATATTTTAATTTCTTCTTTACCTTCGCTTAAACGGAGGTTGGTTTTTGTGTAAAAAAACCAACATAACTTAACCTCCGTTTATAAGTGGAGGTTTTTTTTATGGAGAAAAGAAAGGAAGGTGAAAAAATGGTAGAAAGAATAATTGTAAAACCCGAATATCCCGAACAAAAAGGTATTACTCGGGCTTTAGCTGATCTTGATCGAATTCAAGTAGATATTAGAGGAAGAATGATTGGTTCAGAGCCAGTCGCACAGACAGGATCATCAAGTTTACAAACTAGAGTAAAAATATCACTAGAATATCCAGATCCTACTGAACGAAAACCATATTTCGTTCGCTAAACTTGACAAAATACATAAACTGCCCTTATAATTTAAATAGTCTATGTCAAAAGTTGAAGTAATTGATTTAAGAAAAGTAGAAGTTATTCTTGGCCTCCTTATTTTAGTGCTCGTTACGGGCACTTTTTTGGGAGGTCTTTTTAGGTAAAAAATAACCTAAAAAAGAAAGTAATCAGACCTCCCTAACGGGAGGTTTTTTATTGGGAAAAAATATGAGTGAAAGATTTAGACCAGATACAATACATAGAAGGGCCTATAAAATAGCCTCAGAAACCTTTGCGAATGTCGAAAGTTTAACTGATGAACAAGTAGGAGTAGTAGAAAATGACAGAAGAGGTAGAAGAAGAATGATCCATTCATTACAGCAAAGTCTGAAGGAAACTTCAGGAGAAGAACGAAGACGGTTACTTGAGCAGTTACATGATCTGGAATCGCATCAATTCGCATCAAGATATGCAATCGAAAAACGTTCAGGTAAAAGATTTTTTTAATATAACGAAAGAAAGGGGGTGTTTAAATTTATGACAGAACGTGGAGAAATACCTGTTGAACAGCGTGGAATCTTGAATTCAACCATGGAGCCAGGAGATGTGGCATTCGGGACATTGGATATATACTACAATCCCGGCCCTGACAAAAGCGTGCCAAATTCAGAAGATGGAAATGGAACTGTACGTGATCCTGAACCAGTAGAAGTAGTCACAGATATACGCGGTGTACCTTTTTAATTCTAAAAACGACCTATTGCACAGAAAAATCAATTACGGTAGCATGTATTCCATATGCATACTAAAGCTGAAATTATTATTGGAATTATTATTACTTCTAAAAAGGGAGGTTGTTTGGCGTAAGTCTTAAAAAAAGATTCCGCAACAAACCTCCTGAAAGGGAGGTTTTTTAATGAGAAAAATATGGCAGAAACTTTAAAAATAGTACCTTACGATACAACGTTAAGAGATGGTGCTCAGGATGCAAGGGCTAGACTCTCTGTAAAGAAGAAACTAAAAATTGCTCAAAGATTGGACCAACTTAGGTTCCCCTTTATAGAAGGTGGTTGGCCTGGGGCAAATGAAATTGATACAGAATTTTTTAGACAAGCAAGAGGTATGTTTGAGAATAGCCAGTTTGTTGCGTTCGGAATGACCGCAAGAATCGGTGGCAGACCTGAAAACGACGATGGGCTAAATGCACTTCTTGAGTCTGGAACAAATTTCATCACTATTTTCGGAAAAACATGGGAGACTCATGTCCAAAATGCGTTAAGAGCACCCAGCTATAAGAACTTGGATACTATTTTCGAAAGTGTTCGCTTTCTAAAAGCTGAAGGACGAGAGGTAATATTTGATGCAGAACACTGGTTTAGTGGTTATAGAGAAAATCCAGATTATGCTCTTGAATGTTTAGAAGCAGCAGAAGCTGCTGGTGCCAGAACACTAGTTCTTTGTGATACCAATGGAGGCAGTAATCATAGATTTGTAGAAAGTGGGGTTAAAGCAGCGAGAAGTAGATTTCCAGATACAGAGTTGGGGATCCATGTACATAACGACAGTGCTCTAGCGGTTATTAACACAATCGTTGCAGTAGAAGCAGGAGTAATACAGGTTCAAGGGACTATTAACGGCTCCGGAGAAAGGGCAGGAAATGTGGATCTGTGCCAAGTATTGCCAACAGCAGAATTTAAATATGAAATACCTAGCGGTATAGATTTGAGAACTTTAACTAAAGCATCTCGCTTTGTTGAAAGTATAAACGAGATACCTGTACCGGATAATACTCCATATGTTGGCAGAAATGCGTTTGCCCACAAGGGAGGAGTACATCAATCCGGCCAGAGGCGAGCTGATAAAAGGCAAGCGAGTGATGAGGCGGCATATGAACATATAGAACCAGCTTTAGTAGGAAATAAGAGAATTTATATTATGTCAGAACAAGGCGGGTCGACAAATATAGAGATTATGGCAGAAAAGCATGGATTTCAAGTTGACAGAACTGATCCATTATTTACCTTACTCGTTGAAAAAATGAAGCAAAAAGGTATTTTTGGAGATGCACAGGAGTATCTCCTGCTCTATGAAACTTTAACAAATGAACAAATACCTTTTGATGTTTTAGAAAGCCGTGTTGTAGACGAACGGGGTAGAGATCCTGAAGCTAGCATTAGAGTGCGGGTAAATGGCGACACTCTACATGAAGCTAATTTAGGCAAAGGTCTTATAAATGCTTTTGATAATGCTTTAAGAAAAGCTTTATTACAAAAGTATAAGGAAGTTGCAGACATAACACTTGTTCCAGGAAGTTATAGAGTTACACTTCCCATGGGGGATAGTGATTCAGCTGCTGAAGTGGAAGTATACGCTGAGTTTGCCGCAGATGGCCAACAATGGAGTTCACGTGTTCGCGGAACGGATCAACAACGTGCCGGAGAAGATACTTTTATCCAGGCTTACCAATATTACATTTTAAGAAGGCGTTCAGGTTTCTAAATCCTAATATCTTTCACCTTAAGCTGTAATTTTTCAAAGCCATTAAAATCATCCAGCTCTAGATTATATGCAATATCTATTTGCCGCCCGTTCTGCAGCATATTTTCCAGCTCCCCCATGCCAAAGGCGATTGTATCCAGTCCAGAGGTCTTAAATTTTAGATGTTTTCCCTGCCCTACTGTCCTTAAATCCGAAATTTGCATCCCGTATGTTGCAAATACAGGTCTTGGATTTCCAAAACCGTGAGGCTCAAACTTTTTTAATTCTTTAACCAAATCCAATTTTAATTTTTCATAGTCAATTTCCGCATCTATATTTAACACCTTTTCATTCTCTTCCAATTCCAACTTAACTTCCTCCATTCTTTTTTTAAAAATATTTATATGTTTAGTTAAAATTGAAAAACCTGCTGCACCCGGATGACCCCCAACATCAACCAAGATATCCGCGTGTTTTCTTATAAGCTCTACTATATTTATTCCATTAATTGACCTTGCTGACCCTTTTGAAATACTCTCTCCAACAGAAATTGCAATTGCGGGACGATAAAATTCTTCTGTAATCCTTCCGGCAACAAGTCCGATTATCCCTGGTGACCAGCTTTTGCTGTATAGAACATGAATCAAGTTCTCCTGAACAATTAACTTTTTTGCCTCCTCTAATGCATTAATTGTCATTTGTTGCCTGGTAGTATTTGTGTCAGAAAGCAATTTGGAAAGTTTTCTTGCTTTTACTGGATCTTTTGTGCAAAGAAGTCTTAAAGAATCTATTGCATGCTCAAGCCTTCCCATGGCATTTATTCTTGGCCCCAGAATATGACCTATTTCATATGATGAGATATTGCCAAAACTAAGTCCTGACTCATTCATTAAAGATAAAAGTCCAATATTTGTAGTTTTATTTAAAATTCTTAACCCCTCCACCGTAAACGCTCTACCCAGACTAACAAGGGGTAATAAATCACAAACAGTTGCTATTGCTGCAAATTGTAATAATTCATTTGCCAAATCTTTTTTAATAAGTCCACGGATTAAACACCATCCAACAGCTGCCCCGCACATTTTTGTGGAATGCACTATTGCAAATGAATCCGGCTTTTCATCAAGTGGAATATGATGATCGGTTATTATTAAATCCAACCCCAATTCTTTTGCATATTTCGCCTGCTCTATAGCAGTTATTCCATTATCTACAGTAATCACAACAGTAGCTCCGGAATCTCTGGCAAACTCCAAACCCAATCTTGACAACCCATATCCTTCTTTTTCCCTATGAGGAATATAGGGCAATACTTTTGCGCCTATTGATGTTAAAGCTTTATACAAAATTGCACATCCGCAAATCCCGTCAACATCATAATCCCCAAAAACTATAATCTGTTCATTATTTTCTATAGCTTCCAGGATTCTTTTTTGTCCCTTTTCAATACCGGGTATTTCTAGATCCTTATCATAATCAGAAAGCTTTGGATGAAGAAATTGATCCTTTTCTATATCAGTTTTTATACCGCGGTTTATTAGAAGCTGCTCAGCTAAATCATCGCTTTTCTTTGGTAATACTTTCCATTTCATACTACTCGGGGTAAAATTACATCATGCATTATACACTACCTAATGAGGTAAAAAATATTTTAGATAAATTTAGAAAATCCGGATACCAAATTTATATTGTTGGAGGGGCAGTACGTGATCTTTTGATGGGAAAAGAGATTAAGGACTGGGATTTTACAACAGATGCTAAACCTGAGGAAATCTTGAAAGTAATCCCGGAAGGTTTTTACGATAATAAATTCGGAACAGTAGGAGTACCAACAGAGAACACCTCGAAGGTGGGCTCTGACTCCTTCGAGGTGAATGATGAAATCATGGAGATCACAACAATGAGAAAGGAAGGTAAGTATACTGATTTTCGCCACCCATCCGAAGTTTCCTGGACCAACAAAATTGAGGAAGATTTGGCAAGAAGGGACTTTACCATAAATGCTATGGCTTTGGGAATCCCAAGCAAACACCTCCGAGGTGAAGATAATGGTGTAACACCAAGAGAACACCTCGGAGGTGAAATCCTGGAAACTGTGGATCCCTTCAGCGGCCAAAATGATATTAAAAACCACCTCATCAGGGCTGTCGGAGACCCAACCAAACGCTTCCAGGAAGATGCTCTTCGTCTTATCAGAGCAATCAGGATTGCAACTGAATTGGAATTTGACATAGATAAGGAAACATTTGAAGCCATCAAAAAAAATGCCAATCTTTTAAAAGAAATTGCCTGGGAAAGGATAAGAGATGAACTATTTAAACTCCTTGCATCCACGAATCCATACATGGGTACCTTGAAACTTAGGGAAGCGGGGATACTGCAAATGATTCTTCCAGAGCTTGAGCGCTGTTTTGGGATAGTTCAGGAAGGTCCAAAACATGACAGAACTTATGACATTGGTGAGCACTCACTACTAACTTTAAAACATACCCCATCTTCCGATGCACTGACTAGATTTGCTGCACTTCTTCATGACATTGGCAAACCGGATACAGTGGAAAAGGCTCAAGATGGGAATGTCACATTTTATCAACATGATGTAGTTGGTGGAAATTTGGTTTTAAAAATAGCAAAAAGATTAAATTTATCAAGAAAACAAACAGATAAATTATTTAGATTAGTAAGATTCCATATGTTTACAGTTGCAGAGAATCAGACGGATTCAGCAATAAGAAGATTTATTAAAAATGTAGGTCTGGAAAATATTGAAGACATGATGGCCTTAAGAGTTGGCGACAGGTTGGGAGGAGGGACACAAACGGAAACCTCTTGGAGAATGGAAAAATTCAAAGAAAGAATTAAAGAAGTATTAAAAAAGCCATTTTCACTTTCAGATTTAAAAGTAAATGGTAATGATGTAATGGAAATTCTAAAGATTAAACCCGGCCCAAAAGTAGGTGAAATCCTCCAAAAACTCTTTGAAGAAGTCTTAGAAGATGCTTCTAAAAATAACAAAGAATATTTATTAAAAAGGCTCCAAGAACTTAAATAATATGGGTACTGAAGAAACTCAAGAAATAGCTTTCCCAGAAGGCGAAATTCAAGGCCGTGGAGATTTAGAAAATATACTTGTACAAGCAGTTAGAGAGGATAAATCAATACTACCTGAAGAACTACCAGATCAATTGACCTCGTTTGGAATTGAGAGATATATTAATTGGATATCAGAACAAGCAAAGAATGATCCAAGAAATAGAGAGTATGCGGGAGAACTTCACATTGATGCGAATGGTAGATTTATCTACTCGAAAAGACCTAACAAAGGATCTGAAATTTCAGTTACACCTAGGGTCACGAAAAACTACGATAAGTTTGCGACAGCTGTCTTAGTACATACCCATCCAGATTCTACATCCTTCTCAGATAGAGACTTATTAAATGTAAATCTCACAATAATACAATCAGTATCCACAACTGAATTTAATTACATTCTAATAAGAAACCCTGAAATTCTTATCGCCGAAGGTGAAAGTGATAAATTCCGCGAGGATTCCGATGAAAACCAAAAAGAATGGGCAGCGAGCATAGGTGGACTTAGGGGGACTATTACAGGTGTTGTTATGAGAGAAAACGGATTAACTTTGAATAACCCACAAGGCCAAAAATATAAATCAATTATATTGAATCTAGTAAAACATATGGAAGTTAGTATCTTTGGAGCAGACTTGACTAGATACATGCATACACTCGATTTTGCTCGTTTGACAGCTAATAAATACGGCTTAGGATTTTATTATTCGGAGAAAGATGGAATATATAGAAGGGTTAAACCATCATTTCTTAATGACTTCACAACAAGAGTAAATCAAGAATTAGTAGAACGGGCCTACCAAGAATTACCAGGTAAACTTGCAGTCATAAAAGAAGGCTAAAAATAATTATGGGCTAGCTTGCTAGAGTATATTTTTTGATCCATTGATTTAAATCATTAAAACAAAAAATCTAAACAGTTTGCTGCTTTAAACGTTGATTCTCTAGATGTTTACCAATAGCATGATCAATCCCTGCTCCAATTGCCATAATCGCTGCAAAACCCATATGACCTAGAAATAGTGCTATAGCAGCAGCCCCTATTTCTACATTTCTTAGTGTATATGATACTTTCTCTAAAAATCCTCCTTTTTCTCTTTCCATATGGGTATTTTACCACTAATGCCTTAATTTTTCTTCCCACCAGACCAAAAGAGCTGTTGCATTAAATATTGAAGAGTATGTTCCGGAAATTATCCCAATTAAAAGTGCTACAACAAACCACCTGATTGTTTCCCCACCAAATAATAGCAGTGCTATTAAAACAAAAACCACAGTTAAAGATGTATTTAACGATCTTCCCAAAGTTTGTATAACAGATAAATTTGCAACATCAATAAATTTTCTTCCAATATTTTTCAAAAGATTTTCCCTGATTCTGTCAAAAACAACAATCGTGTCATGTACTGAAAATCCAATAACTGTTAAAAGCGCTGTCACAAAGAGTGTGTCCACTTCAACTGACAAAAATTTCCCCAAGATAGCAAATACCCCAACCACAACCAAAATATCATGAATTAAAGCAATCACTGCTGCAATTCCAAACCGCCATGAAGAAGCAGGTTTAGGAACTTTTCTAAAAGAAAATGAAATATATAAAACAATCATTAAAGAAGTCAGAAGCAAAGCATAAGCTGCTTTTTGCTCAAGCTCTTTCCCGATAACTGGGCCTACAAATTCCTGCCTTCTCTCTTCCACAATTCCGAACTTTTCAGTCAAGCTTTTCTTAACGGCAGAGATTTTCCCTTGCTCCAGTGGTTTAGTTCTAATAATGTAGGTTTTATCTCCTGATTGAGTTATCTGACCCACTTCTACTCCATTCTCTGACACTATTTTTTTCAGCTCTTCCCTATCAACATTTCCTTCTATTCTGTACTCAAGCAATGCCCCTCCAGTAAAATCTATTCCAAGTTTTAGTCCTGAAGTTAAAAGAAAATAAAGCCCGGGTAAAATTATTAAAATTGAAAAAACAAAATAAAAAACTTTGTAACGCATTAAATTAATCATTTTTTCTTTACCGCCTTTGGCGAATCTCCTTAATATCCTGGTGAAGCTCTACTGTCAAATCATCTGCTACTTTTTTAATCTTTTCTTCAATATTATCTACTTTTCCATTCAAAAATTCCCAGATTTTATCATCATCCCCTTCATGGACATGTTTTAAAAATACTCTTTTATCCTCCTCTGATAATTCTGAAAGGATTGCATCTAAAATAGTATGGTGAAGTGATGAATCTATAAGCGTTGCAAGATGTAATCGTTGCTCCTCAGACAAATCTAACTTATCAAGTTCTAAAGTTATAGATTCTATCTCAATTAGATGATGGTAAAATTGTTTTTTCATCCTAGATTGTTTACCTTAACTGGACCTAAAGGCACTTTATTATCCGGATCATTTATAAAAAAATAAAGCACTGGTCCTTTCCTTGGCCCGGTTGCCAATCCAACCATATCCATAACCTCAGGTGAACCCCCTAAGTGTTTACCTGTCCACTGAGCAGGACCAGCATCCCCAATAACCGCAACAACAGCCTGCCCTGTTTTAGGATTTGCAATAAGCATTTTTCTATATTTAAAAAAGTCTCTATATTTTCCTACATTTTCCGCAAAACCAGGAGCCAAAAATGTTTGAATTGCCAAATAATATTTTTCCCTTTGTTTATCAATTTCACTAAATTCTTGTTTCGAGTGAGAAAAATATCCCCAAGCCCCTAAACCATGTGCAATACCGGATGATCCGTACTTTGCCCAATCTACGGAAGTGTCTGCATGAGCATGTAAATTATCACCGGGATAGCGGTAAAGATGTTGCTCTCCTCCAATCAATCCGTAATTCCTGTTAAGTCTAATTCCATCAATTTGAGAAACCACGCTAAATTCAAAATTTTTGGAAAGTATATCTAAAATTTTTGCCTCCTCCTCTTCCGATAAAGACCTCACTTCCTCGGGAACCTCTTTAGATAACTCATGAGCAAGTAATATATTTTGATCGAAACCTTCTAAAATATCATCTTTGCTTTGGGCTAAAGGAGTTTGTGGCAAAATAGGATTATGTGGAACTGATAATAGTAAAAGTCCACTCAATGATCCTAAAGCCAAATGTTTTGCTGAAACATTTTTGCTAAGCCAGTTTAGAGAATCCTTATGTTTGTCCCATAAATTTTGTTGGATTGTCCTGTGTTTGGCAACCCATTTTTTCCTTAAATTCTCATAATGCGGCCTTTTAGATTTAAATTTCATAAATTTAGCGGATAATAAGTTTTAAAAATGTCCTGGTTACAACTATTGCTGAAAACATGGAGACTAAAACTCCGATTGAAAGCGTTATTGCAAAACCCCTAACAATTGATGTACCAAAATAATATAGTATTGATGCAGTTATTAGGGAAGAAACATTTGAGGCCCAAATTGATGTCCAGGCTCTTTTAAACCCAAGCTCCAGTGCCGTTGTTTCAGATTTTCCCCATCTTTTCTCTTCTTTCATTCTTTCAAAAATCAAAATATTTGCATCAACCGCCATACCTATTGATAAAATAAATCCTGCAATCCCTGCCAAAGTTAATGTAACTGGTGGGAGTAAGAATAATCCGGTTTTAAAAATTGCCAAAACCAAAATCGTATAAATTATTAAAGCTAAATCTGCAACTAAACCTAAAAGTCCATAATATACTCCCATGTATATAGCGACAATTCCCAATCCTATAATTCCTGCAATCAGACTTTTATTAACAGACTCCTCTCCTAAAGTTGGACCAATATGGCGCTGTTCCAAAATTTTAATTGGAACTGGTAATGCTCCTGCATTAAGTTGTACCGCCAAATTTTTAGCCTCATCTGTTGAAAATTGTCCTGTAATTACCGCGTTTCCTCCTAAAATTTCCTGCTGAACAATCGGAGGAGGCCAGCTAATTGGCACCTCATCCAAAAACATAGCCAAAGGTTTATTTACATTTCTTTTTGTTATATCGGCAAATTTTTTTGCCCCATCAGCTGAAAACTCAATTGCAACTTGTGGTCCAGCTTGCGCTACCCCTCCCCCAAAGGTAACCTGAGCTCTTTTTAGATCAGCTCCTGTTAGTCCGGTTGATTTAAACTGGCCTAACATTGCCTCAGCAGATTGAGTCGCCTCTGCAGATGGAGTTCCAATCATCTCTCTAAAATCCAACTGGGCAGTTTTACCAACTAAATCTGCTGCGGCAGAGGCATCCTTCAAACCAGGTAACTCCACAAGTATTCTCCTCTCATCACCAATCTTGGAAGTCTGAACTAATGCCTCTGAAATCCCAAATAAATTAACCCTTCTTTCAATTACCTCTTTTGCAGATTCCAAGGCACTATCCCGATCTGCTTTTTCAATTTTATCCATTTGTGTTTGCAAAACCAATTGTGTCCCACCCTGTAAATCTAACCCTAATTTAAGTGGGAAGTTTATAGGTAATGGAAGATCTATAACTAATGCGAGTAAGGCAATAGCAACAATAAACCAAGGTAGAATCCGAGGTTTCATCACCTATACCAACACCCCTTCCAACATCTCATCTTCATCCCCTGAAAGCATTACTTTAGATTGAGTCAAAACTCTTAAAATAAAAGGGTCACGCCTCTTAACTCTAAATTGAAATTCCGCCTCATCCATAAATGAATAATTTATTTCCTGTTCCCTTTTTGCCTGCTCATCGGAAATTATCGCTTGAAGTTCTGGTAAAACTATACTTCCAACAACCAATACATCAACATCTTCTGATTCCGATACTCCCCCTTTTAAAAATTTCGTGGATATAAAGGCAAATTTTATTTTGCCAAGCTTTACTTTATTTCTAATGAGATTTCCACCTAAACCTGTTGTTTTTGCAACCAAAGATAAAAGCTCTTTATAAAAAAGGTAATCTTTTCTAAATCTGTAAAGTCTTCTGTTTGCCCGCCACTCAGATGTAACCATACCAAATTTTTCCATTCTTCCAAGCTCTCTTCTAACTGCATTAATTTCCTCAGAGACTCTTCTTACAATTTCACGAACATGAAAAAGACTATCTTGAGAAGATGATAAAAAAAGCTGTAATATTTTTACCCGGACTCTTGATACAAAAAGTTCTTCTAACATTGCCACCTCCTTTCAGGCAGGCAATAAGGACCTGAATTTAGAATTCAACCTTGGATCCCTCCGGGACAGTTTGGATCCAGACTTGTCCTTTGTTAAATTCTATTTCTTGATTTCTAGAATCAACAAACTTTGTTCTTACAGTTCTTGATGATTTATTCCACTTACCTTCTATTACATTTCCATCTTGGAAAATTAAAGCTTTCCCTACTCCTTTTGTACCATAAAGAAGATGTAAATTATTTGGATAACCATCATTTGCATTTGATTCTCTCATAAATTGTACAATGATATTTTTAGCCATTAGTTGCTCCTTATTATTTAGATCTATATGATCCTCCCCATTTTTTCTTTTATAAGAACTAGACATTGGATCATACGTCCACTGAACCTGGTAATCCGGCTGAGACTCCCAGAAATTGACTTTAATTTGAGTTACTTGCCCCGAGCTTACCGATTGGGTCGAAGGATCCTTAAACTTCCAAGGAACAAAGTTCTCATCCCATCTTACTCCATCTGAATCAGTTGCTATCCATCCCCTTTTTGCTCCAACTTCCCAAAGCTTTTGTGTTGTTGAATACATTGTATGTTCTGTTGCAACAGAATGTCCTAACCTTTGATAATCTCTCCAAAATACAGGAAAACCAATAGAAAATTGATTCAAATCTTTTACTCCATATCTTATAATTTGGCCTAAAGCATCCGCAGGTCCAGGTGTATTTGCTCCACCAACATGAGCATAAAGTGCATCATATTCCCCTAACCAATCCAAATAATAAGTTCTTGCAGAGCGAACTGGCCCAACTTGAACATCTGATAAATGACAATAGAAAATTGCCATAAAGCGGGTGATCCCACCCTCTGCAACAGCCTCATAAATAATATCTGCAGAAGATAAACCAGATTGCGGTCTTGCTTCTTTGTGATTCTCAATCATAATAGCCAAAGGACGTCTTTTCTCCCAAAATTCTTTGGCCTTTTTTGTATGCATCCGTCCATTAAGAGGACAACTTTCTGTCCTTGGCTCGTTTGGATCTTCTGCTAAAGCACCTTCTGGAGTAGGAACAGAGGATTTTGATTCCTCCTCACTTGGCAGAGTCTTCACAAATTTACTAAACAGTGTATAGGAAACAGATGATGATGCAGCATAAAAAACTACTGCCAAAATTATTAAAACTAAAATCTTTTGTAAATTAGTTAATCCTTGAAACGTCTCAGTAACTTTATCCATTTTGTAAAGCCCTCCTTACTATTGTCTCCTCTTCTTCAGAAAACTGATATTTGCTTGCTCTCCCCTCACTTACCGGTTTTGCAAAAATTCTTGTGCCAGATCTTGCGTGTAAACTGGTCAAAACAATTCCTGATCCTTCTTCATCAAGCAAAGCCAAAGTAAAACTCTGATCCCCGCCTGTATCATCATATGGGTTATAACGCAAGAGTTCTATTCTTTGAATATAACTCATTCCCTTTTTCTCAAAATTATTCAATTTCTTTTTAAATTCATCCGAGCCTAACTTAAATTCTTCAATCTGATTTAAAACTTCCTCAAACTTTTGCCTTATATCTCTTTCTCCTGATTTTGGAAAAAGAGATTTTAAGAAATTATTTTGCCTCCCAACCAAATAACTTAAAACCAAAAGCCAAATAAAAACTGTCGCAACTGCCCCTGCGGCAAAGACGGACCAATCCGAATACATATATTACTCTTTTATAATAGAGGATGTGAACAAAATTTGTCAATCCCGATTAAACGGGATCAACTACTCAGACATTTATTTGTATTGACACAATAACCCATAGTTTTAGCTTCATTTGGTGCTTGACATGCGTGAGTGTTCATGCTAGGCTCAATTGTGCGTAGCCAAGTTTGACTTGGTGTATAGCTTGCGCATAATATGGCCATCCATCAAACTAAGAAACAATCGGATCTGGAGAAAAGGCTAAAGCTTCTTCGTCAGCAAGTGTATGGAAAAGCACAGGATAACAGGTCAGTAGTGAGAGGTGAGAAATCCCACATCTCTGCCCTGAGCGCACTTGTGGTGAGCGCAGTCGAACCAGTCGAAGGGCCACATCCCACATCCCACACAGATGTTTCCTATCTTTACCAGGATCTTCTAAAAATTGGCATTTTTGCCTCTGTTGCAATAGGAGTTCAAATAATACTATTTATCCTTTCGAAAAACCATATTCTGAATCTAAATTTCTTTTGAGGAAGTCTAACTTCCTGAAGGGAGGTGAATTTATCTTATGCAGATGTATTGCGTAAAATGCCGCACTAAAAGAGATGCTGAAAATGTTCAACAAGTTACCATGAAAAATGGTAAGAAAGCTTCAAAAGGAACTTGCCCGGTTTGCGGTACTTCTATGTTTAGAATTGGCGGTTAATTTAGATGGTGAGATTTCACCAATTTCGAAAGGTCCTGCACCGTCTGGTGCGGGATTTTTCGTGACTTATAACTCTTCTCTTGCTCGATATTGTAATGCCTCTGCCACATGTTCTGTCTGAATATTTACCTCACCTGCTAAATCCGCAATAGTTCTTGCAAGTTTCAAAACCTTATGATATCCCCTTGCAGAAAGATTAAGGGAGGAGATTGCCATTTTCAAAAGATTTAATCCCTCTTGATCCAAATTACAATACTCTTTTATGTCACTATTGCTCATTTCAGAATTACTTATTATTCTTCCCTTGAATCTTCTCAGCTGGATTTTGCGAGCAGCGATAACCCTGTCCCTTATAGTTTTTGAATCTTCAAATTTCAAATCCGAAGATAATTTATCCACCTCAACTGCTGGTACTTCCAAATAAATATCAATCCTATCCAAGAGTGGGCCGGAAACTCTCCTTTTATACTTTGCAATTTGACCCGGCATACAAGAACAAATCCTTTTACGATCACCCAAAAATCCGCAAGGACAGGGGTTTTGTGCAGCAAAAAGCATAAATTGAGCTGGAAAAGTTAAAGAACCTGAAGCTCTTGAGACCGTTATTTTATGATCTTCTAAAGGCTGTCTTAAAGATTCCAAAACATGCCTTGGGAACTCCGGCAACTCGTCCAAAAACAATACCCCTCTGTGTGATAAAGAAATTTCCCCGGGCTTTATATTATTTCCTCCACCCAAAAGCCCAACAGCTGAAGCACTGTGATGTGGTGACCTAAAAGGACGAGTTGTAATTAATGAAGATTTCCCATCCAAAAGCCCTGCAACAGAATAAATCTTTGTTATTTCCAAGGCTTCTTCAAAACTAAGTGGAGGCAAAATTGATGGAAAAGCTCTTGCAAGCATTGTTTTCCCAGCACCTGGTGGACCTTTCAATAAAATATTGTGTCCTCCTGCTGCAGCAATTTCTAAAGATCTTTTTGCCTGTTCCTGACCTTTTATTTGAGAAAAATCATAATCATATACCCCCTCACCATCCAGCTTTATATTTGTTTTCTTAACAGATTTTAAATCTTTTTGCCCCAATAAATATTTGATTAAATCCTGTAAAGATTCAACTGAAAAAACATTCAAATTCTTAACAACACTTGCCTCGGATGCATTATCTTTTGGAACAATGACCCCTTTTAATTTTTTCTCTTTTGCCAAAATTGCCAAAGGTAAAATACCATGAGTTCTTCTTAAAGCACCGTCCAATGATAATTCCCCGACAAAAAGATAATTTTTCAAATCTTCAATTTTGTCAGTAGGGATTTGTCCGCTGGCAATAAGTAACCCCAAAGCAATTGGCAAATCATAAGATGGACCTTCCTTAGGCAGATCAGCAGGTGCCAAATTTACAGTAATTTTTCTGGAAGGAAATTCTGCCCCGCAATTTCTTATTGCGGATCTAACTCTATCTTTGCTCTCTTCAACAGCCCTATCTGCCAAACCAACAATTGTAAAAGAAGGAAGGGATTGAGAGGAAATATCCACTTCAACAGTGATAGGAACTGCATCCAACCCAATATTTGCCCCGGATAGTATTTTTGCAAGCATCAGAAAAGGCAGGAATTTTTGGGGCAGAAATATTTTTTGTGCCTAGGAAGATAGTAAGCCAGATTCTGTTTCAAGATGATAATTTATCTAATGCTCCTGATTTCGAAAATCGAGCGAGCAGCTCTTTCGGTTCTAGGATTGCAGCGGGGAGGATTGCCCGTTTCACTCCCACACCAGATGGTGCGGGATTCGTCACTGTTGCTCTAACTAGTGATTACTCATGCCGATTTACATCGACCACCCTGCTCTACGCTGTCTGGACTTTCCTCCACGTTCATGTAAACTACGTTCGTGTAAACCGAATCGTAGTAAACTGAACGTGGTAATCATCCTTCTTCCTAGGCCCATATATTATACATCTAAACCTTCTTTTCTTCAATTATCTCTGTTGCAATAATTTGTAAAACAACTGCCATAGGCACAGCTAAAAGAGCCCCTCCAAATCCCAAAAGGCGCGAACCTACTGCAATTGCCAAAATTACAACTAAAGGGTTTAAACCAACAGCCCTTTTCATAACCTGTGGCACAATCAAATGGTTCTCAAGTTGTTGAATAACAAAATACATTGCTGTAACAGCCAAACTCAAAATTGGGGATATTGTTAATGCTATCAAAATCGAAGGAATTGCTGAAACAATTGGTCCTATTACCGGCACTACTTCTAAAACCCCTGCAACAACAGCAAGAGGTAGAGCATATGGAATACCTAAAATAATAAGTCCTATATAAGATAAAAGGCCTATTATTAAACTTAAAAAAAGTTGTCCTCTAAGCCATCCTCCCAATTTTTCCTCAATTCTTACTATTATTTTCTTTACCTTATCTTTTCTTCCTATAAAAAGGGATGCAAATCTCTCTTCCAAATTGTCGCGTTCTAAAAGTAAATAAAATGTCAAAACAAGAAGAAATATGATCATTAAGAAATTATCAAAAATTGATAGTGTAATTGAGAAAACATTTCCAGGTATACTGCTTAATTGTGATTGTAAAACAGATTTATCTATTGCCGCATTATTTAATAATCTGTCTAGAATTGGTGGAAGTGTTGAGAATAACTTACGTGTTTCTTCAACAAGCGGAGGTATAATTATAGCAAGTAGACTTGATAAAATCGCTATTATAATAATGTAGGTTATACCAATACCCAAAGCTTTCGGAAGCTTTAAATTTGTGAAAAATTTAACCATTGGAGATAAAGCAGACATTAAAATTAACGCCACAAATAAAATCAAAAGCAAATCTCTAATTAAAAATATTAACCAAAGTGATAAGATAAATATGGTAATAAAAATAACTGTTTTATGGGAAATGTCTATTTTTTGTATCATTAATATGGATGATACCATTTAGCAACTTTATTTTCTACTCTAGTTACAAAATCTTCCTTTGTAATATCAAACCAAACTACATCTTTTTCTTTCTTAAACCAAGCCAATTGTCTTCTAACGTATCCATGAATTTTGTGTTGCATTTTTCTAATTAATCCTTTATCCCCCCAAATCTCCCTTATCTCCCCACTCAAATAATCTGCCAAAACTCCATACTCTAAACCCAACTGTCTCATTCTTTTTAAGCTCAATCCACCTTTATATAGTTTTTTAGCCTCCTCAATCATCCCGATTCTATCTACCACCCTATCATCCACTCTTTTATACAAAAGCTGCCGTGGAGCAGTTAAGCCAATCTTCAGCGTATTTGACAAACTGCGTACAATTTTTAAACGCAGTTTGTCATCCTGAGCGAGTCCCGAGTTTATCGAGGGACGAGTCGAAGGATCTCCTTTATGATTTGATAATGCCAGTTCTATTGCCCTCACTAACCTCCTGGGGTTTTTCCTATCTGAAGAATTCATCTTTTGCCACTTTCCTAAGGAAAGTTCCCGAAGTTTTCGCTGCAATTTATCTAAAGATAATTTCTCAAGTCTCTTTCTTAATTTTTTATCCACTGGAATCACTAAATTTGATAAACCATAAAGGATCGCCTTAAGATATAACCCTGTTCCACCAACAATAATTGGAAGTTTTCCTCTTTTTATAATCTTCTGTATCGCCCTGCGAGCATCCTTAACATAGTCGGCCACACTATATTGTTTTTTCGGATCAACCAAATCATACATCCAGATTTTTACACCATCGACTACCCAGTATCCATTCCCTTTGACATTTCCTCCATGTTTCGAGATTATTCCAGGCAACTTCCCAGTGCCGATATCTAAGCCTTTATATACCTGCCGTGAATCACAAGCTACGAGCTCACCATCAAATCTTTTGGCCAACTTCAGTGCCAGATCTGTTTTCCCTGTTGCAGTTGGACCTAAAATAACAAGTATCATTAACTATTTCTTCAAAAGAAATGAAACCTCCATTCCTAAATGAGAAAAATGTTTTCTTATTATTTTGAATCCCACCTTTTTGATTATTTGTTCCAGCTCATCATGATGAAAAGGATGAACATGAGCATCCTGCCAAACTTTACCTTTAGTTTTTTCCCAAATCCACCAAACAAAACGGAAAAGTAAGCTTCCCGAATCCATTGCCACAACAATCATTCCATCATTTTTAGAAACCCTTTTTAATTCTCGTAAAACCTTATCGGGATTTTTAACATGTTCAATTGTTTCATAACAAATTATCAGATCAAAAAAATTATTTTCAAAAGGGAGTCTGTGAGCATCTGCTTTTATAAAATTAATATGGGGATACATTTTTTTACCAAACCTGACAGCATCTTTATAAACATCAACTCCTATTATTTCACTTTTAGGAAATACTTTGGAAATTTTATTTGTTAATGTTCCCGATGCACATCCTACATCGAGTATTTTTCCAAAATTCCTATTATTTACTATATTCTTAAAGGCTGTAATTTTTTTGTTATGCCATAGTCTCTGTAAAATATTATTCGTAATTCCTCTTTCATAATAATCTACAGGTACTTGTTGCCAAATTTCTGTAAGTTTTTTATTGTTCTTCATTTTGTAAATAGTTTAAAATTATTTACATTGTATAAAGATGAAACTTATTTATAGTGATTGTTCCCCAAAAATTTATAATAATGCTTAAAATTAATAATATATAAGCAATTTTTGAAGGCTTTTTACCTAAACCAATGGCCACTAAGATTAATAAAAATGGCATGAAATCCTGGGCAAAACGATAACCAAATTGAGAAAAACCAACGCCAGCCCATTGGATCACTACTAATAGAGCAGATATTATCGCCAAAGTACAACTAATCATCAAAAGAGATTTTTTTGCTTTAAAAATATAAATTAGTAGAGGACTTGTAAACCAAATAGCAGTAGCATACAAGGAAGGAATAAAGTAAGGAGCTTGCTCACTTAGTTTAGGTACTCTAAAAAAAAGTGCATCAATATGGCGAGGAATATAGCTTATACTCATGTAAACTCCATTAACTACTGTGTTTGTATCAACATTTTGAATTAAATTATAAGGCGCTAATGGACTGAAATTTCCAAATCTTAAAAAATTATAAAAAGCATCTATTAAAATAAAAAATGCTACACCAAAACTTAACTTAATAAAGTCAACAATTTTTTCCTTACTAATCGGCCAAAATTTTTCATATAAATAGAGGTGGAAGAAAGGGATGGTAAATAAAACTGAAGTCCTTGCCCAAAATGAAGCCCCCAAAAGTAATCCAACTAAAATTAATCTTTTTTTTGTACAAGTTTCAATTAATGCTGAAAGCAAAAAGAATAAAGCAACAATATGCGCCAAATACCAGGATGAACCAACGCTTGAAAGAAAGTAATGATTTGTGCCGAATGCAAAAAATACCGCCATAAAAACTGCTAGATGTTGAGAAAAATTTAACTTTTTAATTAACAAATAAACTAATACCACATTAATACTACCTAAAGTTATAGAGAATACAGTTTCGGAAAAGAACTCACCAAAGATATAAACAAAAGGTGTCATAATAATTGCAGGCATTGGAGGAAGCGCAACGAAATACTTCCCATCAACAGGAATTAGTTCATTTAACCAGGATGGACTCTCGCTTGTATATAATTTAAAATGGATAAAACCTTCAGAAAGTCGTGTAAAATAATCGTATGGGGTTTCACCAGGAGAAGATAAAAAATATATAAAGCAAGTTATGACAAATAAAAAAATAGCAGTTTTAATTTCTTTATTAACTAACATAAAATTTCTGCTTCTAGTCGGTTTGATTTTCCGCCTTGTTTTTTCAATTCTACCAGGATTCAAAATTGATGTCGATGCATGGTTTGCTTGGGCGCAAAGATTGAATCAGGTAGGGTTACAAAACTTTTACTCTGATCAAATTTGGACAAATTATACTCCTGGATATTTATATATTTTATATTTTTTGGGTTGGGTTAAGAATTTGTTTAATATAAATGATGCTCAATTTTATTTTATATTAAAATTGCCCTCGATTCTTGCAGAAATAATATTAGGGTTATTTATATATAAGATAATTAGTAAAAAATCCTACATTTGGGCAAAGGTTGCTACAGCATCAGTTTTGTTAAACCCTGTCTTTATTTTTAACAGTGCAATTTGGGGACAAATAGATGGATTTTTTAGTTTGATACTCCTTTTAACGATTTATTTTTTAGTCGAAAAAGAATTAATTTTATCTTCTATATCATTTGGGTTGGCATTCTTAATAAAACCTCAGGCAATTGCAATAATACCTATCTTGATTCTTTTCCTTATTAAAAATTTCAGTTATAAAAATGTTTTAAAATTAGTTTTCCCAATCATTTTAGTTATATTCATTTTGCCATCACCCTTTTTTATAGATCAACCTTTCACAGGAATTATTCAACTATTTTCTAAGATGTTATCCGATTATTCCTACATTTCTCTTTTTGCCTATAATTTTTGGGGGGGGATAGGGTTTTGGGTTCTCGACGATAAATATTGGAATAATTTATCTTACCAAAATTGGGGATACATTTTATTCGTGATATATTGGTCCATCATTACATATTTCTATTTTAAAAAGAAGTTATCACTCTTTTCTTTAGCAGCTCTTGCTACTTTAAGTTTTTATTTTTTACCAACCCGTATCCACGAAAGATACTTATATCCTGCTATTGTTTTCTTAATAATTTATTCTTTTTCAATTAAATCCAAACTGCTAATAATACTAACAACCGTTTTATCAATTATTCATTTCTTAAATCTTTACTATGTTTATGTTTATTACAATGAATTTTATCTAAAATTACCAAAAACACTCTATATTCCAATCTTGTATAATTTCTTAGATACAAACGGAAAACTTTTGTCTATTGTTTCCACAGCTCTTTTTGTTTTAATAAGCATTAGTATAATAAAATCACAAAATGAAAATAAAAAATCTTAGCCCGAAAAAAATATTAATTCTAATTTTACTGCTGACAACATTTTTACGACTATTCCGTTTGGATTTTCCAAATAAATATATTTTTGATGAGGTTTACCACGCATTTACTGCCAAAGAATATTTAGCCTGGCATAAAGAGGCTTGGGAATGGTGGACAACACCTCCTCCTGGAGTTGCTTATGAATGGACCCACCCTCCTTTAGCAAAAGAAATCATGGCAATTTCTATGTTTACTCTGCATTCCCAAGATGGATGGGCATGGCGTTTACCTGGAGCATTACTTGGAGTTTTATCAGTTTATATAGTTTATCTTTTGGGTATTAAATTGCTAAATAACCAACTAGCAGCATTAATTGCGGCATTTGTATTTTCCATAGATGGATTAAATTTTGTCCAATCAAGAACTGGCATGAATGATATTTATTTTGTCACCTTCATGCTATGTAGTTTACTACTTTTGCTAAATAAAAAGTTTCTACTTTCTTCTATTTTTCTAGGACTTGCCATATCAGGCAAGTGGGCCGCAGTCTACACCTATTTAATAATAGTACCGCTTATACTTTTGTATCATAAGTATTTGCAGATTTTATATTTTATTGCAGTTCCTATTATCGTTTACTTAATAATCTACATCCCATTTTTCCTACAAGGACACGGTTTAGAACAATTTATCCATCTTCAACAGCAAATGTGGTGGTATCATACAAATTTGAAAGCAACTCATGGATATTCTTCACCTTGGTGGTCATGGCCTCTAAATTTATATCCTGTTTGGTATTTTGTAGATTACCAAAAAAATAACATTGCCAATATTTTTGCATCCGGTAATCCTGTTATTTTTTGGTTAGGATTCGTATCAATTGCCTTAACTTCTTGGGAAGCAGTTAAGAAAAGATCAAAAAATTTGATGATCATTCTCTTAGGATTTTTTATTTTCTGGTTACCCTGGGCAATTTCTCCCAGGATCATGTTTTTATATCATTATTCCCCATCTGTCCCTTTTATGTGTTTGAGCTTAGGATATTTATTAAGTTCTATTCTTAAAGATAGAGAACGTCAAAAATTCTTAATTATTCTGCTTACTTTGTGTATACTTTCCTTTATTTTAATTTATCCATTTTTAACAGCCATTCCAATTCCTAGAGAAATGGTTAAAATTTTCTTTTCAACAAACCTAGGTAAAAATCCTTTTTAAGATGAGGCTGATGAATAACTTCTTAAAGACCAATTCCATACTCTTAATGAAAGATAAAATATAGCAATTGAAAAAATCACTGCATAAATTATTAAGTAAGGATTTAACAAACCCAATAAGGCCTTAGTTGGAAAGCTCATCATTATTCCTACAGGTATAACAAATGTCAAAAATCCCCTTAAAGGTTCTCTATAAATATCTATGGGGAATCTTCCCATTCCAACAATATCTCTATACATCATTATTGCATGATCTATTTCCGTTGTTACCACAGCCAGTGACAAAACTAGAATATGAAAAGATAATGCAATTAAAAAGGCACAAGAAATTAAGATAATATAGATAAAAATATTAACTGGATTAATTAAATTCAACTTGTCCATAAAAAATATAATTGCAAAAATTAATGGGAAAAGCGTAATAAAATCCATAACATCCGGCCCCCCGAAAAGAGAACGAAATAAAACATTAACAGGTCTTATAAGATAGAAATCAAAATTTCCACTAACAACCGCTTGTCTAAAACGGTATACTTCACGAAACAAAAGTTGGGCTAAAATATCCACCAGATTAAAAGATAAAAAGAAAAAAATTGTCTGATCCAAACTATATCCTGCTAAAACTTTAGTTTTTCCAACTAATATGATAATAAAAAACGTGTATACCCCAAATCTTAAAATTTTTCCAAGTAAAAAAATAATTAGAGCAAATCGAACAGAAATTTGTGTTTGAAATCCATTTATTGCAAAACGCAGCCATATTTTAAAATATTTTTTTGCCAATTTAATAACCATAAGCAGTATATTTTCTTAAGCCAGCCTGCAAAATTTTAATCATAAAATACCAGGAAACCAAAACCCAAATACATAAAATAGAAAACCCATAAAATACCTGCTCCAAAGGAAGATTTCCCAGATAAATTTTGGCAGGAAAGTAAATAAAATAGGGAAATGGGGTCAAAAGCAAAATATCTGCAATACGCTCAGGTAAAATATCTATGGGAAAAAGTCCGCCTCCAAATCCCTCCAAAAGTATGCTCATTAAAAATAACGGACCCCAGGCATTTTCAACCCAGAAAGCTAACATACTTATGATAAAAGCTATGGCAAAATATAAAAGAAGTCCCAGGAGAATTGACAAAGTGAAAAATATTAATACATTAGGTTCACGCTGAAATATAATGTTAGGTTTTAAAAGAATTACTAGTAAAGTTATTTCAACCAATACAAATAAAATATTTAGTAATTTATCGGCCAAATCTCTTGAAAAATAGTATTGGATAAATCCCAAAGGTTTGACTAAAAAATTAACTATCGAGCCCTCATTAATTTGTCCTGCTAGATCAATCGCTCTTGAAGAAAGTATAATTGCCCTTATTAGGCTTGAAACCAAAATATATGTAAGAATTGAGGCTTTTGTATATCCAAAAACTTCAGTCTGTGATTGAAAAACACTCCACCATATAAAGTAGACCAAAAGTAACTGTAAAACTGACCTGACTCTCCAAAGAAAAAAATTTAGTCTGTAGATCAAACCCTGTTCCCAGGATATTTTAAATACTGCTAAATATTTATTCATAAATCACGAGGATTTACCAAAAATCCAGGGAGTGTTTGTTTTAATCTTTCTAGAAATTCCCGACTTTTGTAATGCTCCACGTAAATTCCCCTTCTCAAGCATTCTGGCAACCCTTACAACCGTATCTGTTCCAACTTTCACTTGTTTGGCAATATTTCTTATTGATAAACCATCTTCCAATAAATTAACAATTTGGAATCTGTTTTTGAGCATCCGAAGTTCTGAATGGGTTAGCAGTTGTCTTAAAATTTCATCTGGTATATGTAAATTAATATCTCTTTTAGGTTTAGCCATGTATGGATTCATAGTGACACATGCAATAGAAAGTGTCAAGTAGTTTTACCGCTGCTAAAAATTTTGCGAATAATTTCTTCTATAGCCGGATCTTCAATAGTTAAATCTGCAACATCAAAATTAGATAGGAGACTACTTGTTATCTCAGATATCTTACTTTTTTTAACCTGAATCTTAGCATGAAATCCATCAAACTCCTCTAAATTACCAAAGCTCCTTAACTTTCCTCTTTCGATTTCTTTTTCAAAATCAATATTTATTACCTTAAATGGTGCATACCTTTGAACAATTTTTTCCAAAGACCCATCATATAAAATCTTCCCCTCATTGATGATAATGATCCTTTTACAAAGAGCCTTAACATCGCCCATATAATGGGATGTTAGAATAATCGTCGCCTTAAACCTTTGATTATATTCTTTTATAAAATCCCTCATAGTTTTTTGTGCAACCACATCCAACCCAATTGTTGGCTCATCCAAAAATAAAACTTTGGGGGAGTGAAGTAAGGCTGCTACCAGCTCACATTTCATCCTTTGTCCTAAAGACAATTTTCTAACCTGGATTTTAAGGATATCCTCAATATCAAGCATCTCTGATAATTCCTTCACCACTTTTTTAAATCTATCTTCCCCTATCTCATAAATTTCTTTATTTAAAATAAAACTTTCCCAAGGAGGTAAATCCCACCAAAGTTGATTTTTCTGACCCATAATTAAAGAAAATTGCTTTTGAAATTCAGCTTGCCTTTTAAATGGATCAAAGCCCAAAACTTTTACTTCTCCAGAGGTAGGATACAAAAGTCCGGATAGTACTTTCAAAGTAGTTGTCTTACCAGCGCCATTAGGACCAATAAATCCAATTAATTCTCCTTCATTAATTTCAAAAGAAATATTATCAACTGCCTTTACGTCATAATATTTACGAGAAAATAAGGATTTAATAGATCCCCAAAAACCCGGTTCTTTCTGATGAATACTGTAATATTTCTTTAAGTTTTTAACTGAAACAGCCACACGTTAATGGTAGCATTTTACTAAAGAAGTGATCAATAACCGTATGGAGAGGATACACCTTGGCGCATGAAGAAATAGTAAACAAATATATAGATTATCCCACCAACTATAATATAAATTAAAACCCACTGCCACAACGGCCTTTTACCATAACCTGCCATAATATTAGTGAACCACCAATAAGGAGAGCTTGTCAATATCTAATTTATTTAATAAGTCTTTTTAATGTTTTCCCGGCTGTAAATCCCGGAGTTTTTTTGTTGGGGATTTGAATTGTTTCCCCTGTTTGAGGATTACGTCCACGGCGTGCTGCCCTTGATCTTATAAGAAAAGTCCCAAAACCAGTTATAACAACCTTTTCTCCTCTTACCAACCCATCCCTTACTAAATTAAATGTAGAATTTACAGCATCAGCTGCTGCTCTTTTAGTTAAATTAGCCTTCTTAGCTACCTTTTCAATAAGCTCGTTTTTTGTCATGCCACTAAATTACCAGAAGTTTTACCTTTTGTAAAGCCCCAAAATAAACTTGTCAGGCAGCTTGAATTAATCTAAACTGAAATAATGAAACTATTCTCCTGGGCAATTGTGCAAATTTTTATTTTAGTCTTTCTCCAATTTTTGATTAGCAACATCAAACTTCTTGGTAAACCTCCTAGCGGAGATTTTGCTTATTTTTATAATACGGGCCAAAGAGTATTAATAGGACAAAATCCTTATATAAGAGAGGGTGAACCATTTTTAAGAAATCCTCCACCTGCCTTATTGATTTATTCCCTATTGCCGTTGGTTCCTATTAAGATCAGTCAGATTACTTTTTTTGCTATTTCCTTTATGGCATTTTTTATTGGATCATATTTCCTTTTTAATGCTATTGGCTACAGACCAGGCTGGACACATTGGCTAATTTATTTTATAGCAGTTTTGATTTTTTTCCCTTTTAGGTATACACTTGGTTCAGGACACATTAATAATTTATTATTTTTGTTTATTGTGCTAACTTTTTACTTTCTTAAACGAAAGAATGAAATTGCCTCAGGATTTTTTCTGGCAACTGCAATATTATTATCTGTCACTCCTCTATTTTTAGCAGTTATTTTATTTTTACAAAAAAAGTTCAAAATCCTTCTTTGGACTATTTTAAGTTTAATTACTGTATCTTTTGTAACTCTTTTAAGATTTGGGTTCGAAATATTCAAGAATTATCTCTCTGCTTCAACCTCATATTTAGATTTTGGTATATCCGCATATTATAATCAATCGCTAGCTGCTTTATTTACCAGAATTTTTAATGATCCAGGACTTACACAAAGTATTATATTTATTATTTTGATATGTTCTTTATTATATTTCTTCTACTTAATATTTAAGACCAAAGACAATACAGATCAAGGTATAATCATTTGGAATATTGGTGTAATTTATTTAATTATATTTGCTCCATTTGCGTGGCAATATCATTTTGTAATAACTATTTTCCCACTACTTACAACTTCTTATTTGATCTTAAAAACTAAGCAAGGTTTCATATTTTTATTCATTGTTGCGCTTTCTTATTCTTTGATCGGTTACAATATCAAACATCCGCAAATATTTGATAAACTAAATATTATTGGACAAATTATTCTATCTCACGTTTTGATAGGTACTTTTATCTTGCTTATATTAAATTTTTATCTTTTAAGAAAAGTTAAAATTTAACTATTGCGGTGCAGTCATTGTTGTTTCTGTGGCACGAGTTTCTCTTACGGCAGTAATTTTAACAGCTCCCGGAACCATAACTTCTTTGGAGATTCTCTCAGCTATATCATGAACTAACTTAGGCAATTCATCATCTGAAATTTTCTCAGGAACAACAATCACCCTTACTTCCCTTCCTGCCTGAACTGCAAAAGCTCTCTCAACTCCCTCAAATGAAACTGCAATTTTTTCTATATCATCCATCCTCTTTATATAATCTTCAACATTTTCATGTCTTGCACCCGGTCTTCCACCTGATATGGCATCAGCAATGTATACCAGAATTGATTCAATTGAAGAGAAAGGTTGATCTTCATGATGTTCAGCAATACAATTAACAACTTTTTCGGGCATGTGGAATTTTTTAGCAAGTTGAACACCTTTCTCCACATGAGTCCCCTCATCACCTTCAGTTACAACTTTACCTACATCATGCAAAAGACAACCGAGTCTAACGATATTGGCATCTGCCCCAATTTCTTTTGCCAAAGCCACACCTATTCTTGTTTCCTCTAGAGTATGTTGGATTAAATTTTGACCAAATGAAAATCTATACTTGAATCGTCCTAAAATAGTTACAAGTTCCGCAGATAAATTATAAACACCTGCATCTTTACAAAGTTTTTCACCCTCCTCAAGCATTATTTTTTCAAAGTCTTCTTCAGTCTTTTTGACAATTTCCTCAATTCTTTGAGGCTGGATTCTCCCATCAGCAATTAATCTTTCCAGAGAAACTCTGGCAATCTCACGCCTTACACTATCAAATGATGAAATAATCAAACTGTTGGGAATCTCATCATCCATAATCACATCAACTCCAGTTGCTTGCTCAAAAGTCCTAATATTTCTTCCCTCCTTTCCAATAATCCTTCCTTTAACTTCTTCATCCGGCAAATTCACTCTTGATGTTGTAAACTCTGAGATATAATCAGTAAAACCATGACGCATGGCATCTGCTAATATTTCTTTTGCTTTCTCATTTGCCGTCACTTTTATTTCTTCTTCTGCCTCAACAATTTTTTTGGAAATCTCGACTGCCAGATCATTCTCAACTTGTTCCAAAAGAATTTTCTTGGCTTCATCGGCAGACATCCTGGACGATTTTTCTAACTTCTCTATTAAATCTTTTCTTATTTTTTCTAATTGTTCTAATTTTTCATCAATTAATTTTTGCTTTTCTGATATTTGTCTTTCCCGCTCTTCTAGAATTCCTTCTCTCTTTGCCAAATCCGATTCACGATTAGAAAAATTTCCACCAGATTGTGGAATACTTTGAGAACCAAAATTCTTGGGGCCGAAGCTTCTTTGCATATTTTTTGGAAAATTAGAAAATAACTCCAAATTAAATGGAGCTTTGAGGATTTAAAGTTGTAGAAACTAATACATTCATAACTTATCCTATATTTCTGATTTTCCTATACTTATTTTACCGCTTTTCAATAAAGTTTGCAACAATATCTTTAACTTGGGAATATCCAAAACCTCTCCTCAAAAGAAAATCATATGCTTTCTTTTTAAATACCAGGGAAGGTAAATTTCTCCAAACCTCCACTTTTTTCGCCAGCAATTTCACTGCAACTTCTTTTTCTCTGTCGACTGTAGACTGTAGACTGATGACTTCTTCAATAATTTCCCTTCCAATTCCTTTTTGAAATAA
Organism: uncultured Gammaproteobacteria bacterium; assembly: GCA_964387865.1. Lineage (GTDB taxonomy): Bacteria > Patescibacteriota > Microgenomatia > Daviesbacterales > UBA10151 > CAYLXC01. Next base: position 89,587 of record CAYLXC010000001.1, read on the forward strand.
CTCCGCTTTTATTCTCTGAGGCCCATATTTTCGCAATCTACTCTCTGTCCATGCTCGTGCAAACTGCACATCATCTAAAATACCTTTCTTTTTTAGTTTATCCACTATGGAATCAACAACAATCTGGGATATTTCATCTTTCTCTTTAATTTTTCTCTTAAAAGACAAATTTCTTAAATACTCCCTTGCTTCTTTTTCCGACCTTTGCCTTATTCCAAACCATCTATACATTCGTTCCATCATCTTTCCAACCTCTGCCTCAAATAAAATTTTATCCAGGTCCTCCAGATTAATCTCTTTTCCCACCACTAAACGTCTGTTAACAACCAAATCCTCACCTGCCCCAAAAGCAAATTCCCCATCCAAAAAAATATTAAAACGACGCGGGGTATTTTTCTGCGGATCAACTGAAGTAATTTTCATTAACAAGATTATACTCCTTGTTATTTATAAGAGAAAAAACTACTTTCTTATTCTGTGCTCAGTTCTTTTGGAGGAACTTTTTCTTTCCGGCAGAAAGTAAGCATATAGAAAAACACCTACGATAAGTCCCACAAAAACCATAATAGGGTAGACTATTCCAATTAAAATGGCTCCCAATGTCTTATCATCCATAATTCTTAACTATCCTTTTTGAATACCTTTTAAAATAAAAGGATAAACTTATAAATCCTAAAGCTAAAATGAAGTTTACCACAGCAACAATTGCCAATACAAGAAGAGGAAAACTTGAAACTAAATAAATAACTAATGGAGCTCCTAACACCCCTTTTGCAATATCCATAAAGAATTTCGCAAGATCCTTAAGTTCATCCGCTTCCAATTTTCCCAAAATTCTCTTAACCATTAAATTTCTTATGCCGCTTCTTCGACTACGCCTGCACCTTCTTCTTGGGGTCCAACTACAATTTTATCCCCTCCGTTACTCTTTTTTCCCCAGGCTTCCCTGATTTCCTTTTCCAATTTTTCAGCTTCTTTTTTATTTTCTTTAAGATAGGCACTGGCAGCCCCTCTTCCTTGACCCAATAACTTTTCACCCCATTTTATAAATGCTCCTGATTTAGTTAAAATCCCAAGTTCAATACCTACATCCAAAAGTTCACCTTCGTGAGATACTCCATTTTCATTCATATCAAATTCTGCAATCCTGAATGGAGGAGCAACTTTATTTTTTACAACCTTAACTCTGTGTCTTGATCCAACAACCATATCCCCGTCTTTAATATTTTCAATTCTTCTAATATCAAGTCTTATTGAAGTATAAAACTTTAGAGCCAGACCACCAGGAGTTGTTTCCGGATTTCCAAACATAACTCCAATTTTTTGTCGAAGTTGGTTGGTAAAAATTACTATGGTATTAGTATTGGAAATAGCCGCAGTTAATTTGCGTAAAGCTTGAGACATAAGTCTTGCTTGCATCCCCATAACTGCATCACCCATCTCGCCCTCCAACTCTGCGCGAGGTACCAGTGCGGCAACAGAATCAATTACCAAAACATCAATACCTCCCGAGCGAATCAACGTTTCTGCAATTTCTAAAGCCTGCTCACCGGTATCCGGTTGAGAAATCAAAAGATCATCCAAATTTACCCCGATTTTTTGAGCCCTTTGAGGATCCAAAGCATGTTCAGCATCTATAAATGCCGCAACCCCATCTTTTTTTTGTGCCTCAGCTATAACATGAAGACAGATAGTAGTTTTTCCAGATGCCTCAGGGCCAAAAACTTCAATAATCCTTCCTTTTGGCAAGCCGCCAACACCTAATGCAAGATCTAAAGCAATGGAACCTGTGGGGATAACTTGTGTGGTTAACTTTTCAACTCTTTCTCCAAGCCTCATTATTGCACCCATGCCATATTGTTTTTGAATTTGAGCCAAAGCGGCAGAAATAGCCAATTTTTTTGCTTCACCATCTTGTGCCATAAAACATTTATACCAAATATTTACCGAATGTCAATACCCCAAAATAGATGATGTATCAATGTATCCATACATCTAAATTAATGGTATGGGGTAGAGAGGAGGTATCCTCAATTTAATCTTTCTCAGCTCGTCATACCTTTGATGCTCGCCTGCTAATCCAAAATATTCAATAAATTTGTTTCCTATCTTAAAATCTGCTGTATAAATACCTTCAGGATATAAAACAGCTCTTTCATGCTCAATTTCTTTTTCAAATAAATAATCATCAATTATCTTTTCAGCTATAGAGTCACAAATGTGACCATCAGTCGCCAAACATTTATCAGCAAACATAATCGGATTGGGTTTATAACCTGCTGCTCTTACCGCATTATTCCAGTTACCAAACCGATTTCTGGCAGCATGATAATGGTTGAATTCTCTTTTAAGAGGAATTCGTCCGTGTTCAGCATAGAACTTTTTAATCTGATCAAGAATTTCCTTTTCATTTATGGATTGATGTTCTGACCTACACTTTACTGAGCAATAAATTCTGTAGTTAAAAATTCTCTTACCACAGAAAGAACAAATGATCCAACTCTTTGCCATATCGCCACGATACCCAAACTAAACCCAAATGTCAATAGAAAAACAAATCCTCAAATGAAAACCTATAGTCGGAGATAAGGGAATTGGACCCTTTGCCTCTCGGACCCCATCCGAGCGTTCTACCGATGAACTAATCTCCGTAAACCTTTGTATTTTATCATCGCTCTTGTTAGAATACTACAAATATATATGAAATCTATTATTGATGTATCACTACCTATATATGAAGGGATGATTAGTTATCCTAATAATCCTCCATTTAAAGTTAAGCCATTAAAAACCAAAACCACTTTTATTTCAGAGCTAAATATGAGCTCCCATACTGGGACCCATATTGATGTCCCCCGCCATGTTTTTGAAGATGGTATTGGAGTTGATAAAATAAATCTTGATCAGCTAATCGGTCCTTGCAGAGTTTTAGACATGACACACTGCGAGATATCCATCCAAACTGGGGATCTGGTAAAAGAAAATATCCAGGAAGGTGAGAGAATTTTAGTAAAGACTAAAAATTCACTCCGTGGATTCAAAGAATTTTTTCCGGATTATGTTTACTTAGATGGTGATGCAGCTGAATTTCTGGCCCGGAAAAAGATTTCCATTTTCGGCATTGATTCTTTATCCATAAAACAAACAGGAAGCGATGATACAAGACCTCACACGGAACTTCTGAAAAATAACATCATTATCATAGAGGGTCTGGACTTATCAGATGTGATACCAGAAGAATATAATCTTTTTTGTTTACCTCTAAACCTTGTAGGATTAGATGGGACTCCGGCAAGAGTAATACTTACCAGATGAAATTAATATCTTTAAATACATGGGGAGGGAAATTTTTTGATCATTTTATTCAATTTGTTAAAGAACATAAAATTAGTACAGACATTTTCTGTTTCCAGGAAATTTTTAGTACTACATCCAGTGTGAAACAGTTCAATTCTATTCTTAGAGCCAATCTTTTAGAAGAGCTTAACGCTATCTTAACTGATTTTAGATCTTTTTATTTCCCAACACTAGAAGGTTTTGATGTAAAAGCAAACAAAGTAGATTTTGATCTTCTATACGGACAAGCAATTTTTATAAAAAAGGTTTTAAAAGTAAATAAGTATAAAAATTATTTTATATACCAAGATAAATCATTTAAAACTTTAAAGAAAAATTTTTCCAATCTGTCAACACCTCTTCAATATATTCAATTTACAAAGGATTATAAAGTATTTTCTATTTTTAATTTCCATGGAACTGCCCATCCTGCAGCAAAGAAGGATACCCCAAAAAGATTAGAACAATCAAGAAAAGTTAAAAAAATCATTGATAAAACGAAAGGAGTAAAAATTTTAGTGGGTGATTTTAATTTGTCAATGTATACAAAAAGTATAGATATATTTGAAAAAGATTTATTAAATCTCACTAGAAAATATGATATAGAAAGAACCCGAAGTAAACTTAGTCCTTTTTTTGGTAAAAGAAATTTCCAAAAATTTGCTGATTATGCTTTTGTATCTCCTGATGTTAATGTTCTAAATTTTGAGGTTCCAGACATTAAAATTTCAGATCATCTCCCAATGATCCTTGAATTTTCATAACATATCAAATATCATTAGTCTTCTATGGCTGTTGAATCTAACATGTTACCACTTGGAACTAAAGCTCCTGATTTTAATTTGATTGACGTGGTATCCGGAGAAACTGTCGCTATCCATGACTTTAAAGATAAAAAAGTTTTGCTCATTATGTTTATTTGCAGACATTGTCCATACGTTAAACATGTCCAAAATCATTTGGCACAACTTGGCAAAGATTATGCTGATAAAAATATAGCTATAGTTGCAATATCCTCCAATGACCCGGAAGCTTATCCGGAGGATGCGCCTGAATCCTTAAAAGAGCAAGCCCAAGAATTAAAATTCACCTTTCCCTACCTTTTTGATGAAACTCAAAATGTTGCAAAAACTTATACTGCAGCTTGTACTCCTGACTTTTTTCTTTTTGATGCTGATAGGAAATTAGTATATAGAGGTCAACTGGATGACTCCAGACCAGAAAGTAATATTCCTGTAACAGGTACTGACTTAAGGGAAGCCATAGATGCTGTATTAAGTAATAATATCCCTGATGTAAATCAAAAACCTTCCGTAGGGTGCGGCATCAAATGGAAAGCAGACAACCAACCAAACACTTAAACATAAAAATTTCAGGTTTTGTCCAGGGAATTTTTTTCAGATTAACAGCAAAAGAAAAAGCGGAAAAATTGGACATCAGGGGATTTTCAAGAAATCAGCCAGACGGATCTGTTTATATTGAGGCAGAGGGAGATGAGAAAAGTTTAAGTGAATTTATAAAATGGTGCCACCAAGGTCCGTCCTTAGCAAAAGTGGAAAAAGTTGAAATATCAGAGGGATTGCTGAAGCATTTCTCAGAATTTGAAGCTTATTAAACAATTCTTTCCCAGGGGAATTCTTCGCGCCCGAAGTGGCCATACGCGGCTGTTGGTAAATAAATTGGCCTTTGTAAATCCAAGCCTTCCAAAATTCCTGCAACTGATGTATCCAAAATTTTATCCATAAAAGAAAGAATTATCTTGTGTGATTTTTTGTTAGTTCCAAAAGTTTCTACATCCTGCATAGTTGGCTTTTTTGCCCCAATAAAATAAGCAAGTCTTACCTCCGCTTTTTCAGCTAAGCCATGAGCTACAACATTTTTTGCTAAAAATCTTGCAGCATAGGCCCCGCCCCTATCAACCTTTGATGGCTCTTTTCCTGAAAAGCATCCTCCTCCAACCCTTGCATATCCTCCATAAGTATCAACAACAATTTTTCTTCCGGTTAACCCGCAATCCGATGCAGGCCCGCCATTATGCCAAATTCCTGTCCCATTAACAATTAATTCCTTCTTCTTAATTTTATATCCGAAAGTATCCAAAACCGGAGTTACTACTATATTATAAACATCATCCTTTACTTGATTTAAATTTATGGATTCTTTGTGAGGTATAGCAACAACAACTTGCAAAACTTTGTAAGGTTTGCCGTTTCTATATTCTATAGTTACTTGCGATTTCCCATCCGGTCTAAGATAATCCAACATTTTCTCCTCCCTTACTTGATCCATTCTTTTAACTAAAGCATGTGCAATCATAATTGGAACGGGCATTAATGTGGAAGTTTCTCTGCAGGCAAAACCAAACATCATGCCCTGGTCTCCTGCCCCTTTTTTCTTAACTCCTACTGCAATTTCAGGGGATTGTTCATGCACAAAAACCTCAATAGGTGACTTATCTGAAAAATTAAATTTGGGATTTGTATATCCAAGTCTCCTTATTTGCTCCCTGGCAATTTTTTTGTAATCCACTTTTGCATTCGCGCCTATTTCTCCTGCAATAATTAACCTGTTATTTGCCGCCAGACACTCAATTGCAGTCCTGCCTTTTGGATCTTGTTTTAATACTTCATCCAAAATTGCATCAGAGATCTGGTCACAAATTTTATCAGGGTGACCGGCACAAACAGATTCTGATGTAAAAGTTGTTATACCGTTTTTCATGAAAAAAACCTCTCATCAAGAGAGGTCCAAAGTTTGCCCATACTGGACCACATCCCACAATTATGTAAACTAATTGTGATTGGCACCGTTCTTTCCGGTTGCCGCCCCGTACCATACAATACAGGATCTCTTGATGCAGATACTAGTAAACCATAAATCGTCTATTATTGCAAGGCATCTGTATTAACCCCGTCCTTAAAATCAATTTCCGGGTATTTATGTAAAATATCAGAAAGAGTTTTTTTCAATTTTACATATTCATCTGCTGTTTTTGCCTCATATTTTATAGTAAGATACGGACCATTTTGAGATGCCCTTATTACCCCCATCTCATCTTCTGTATCAAATCTTACACCATCAATTTCAACATAACTGGCATTAGGATATACCGCTTTTATATCTTTAGTTATTCCCTCTGATACCATTTTAAATTTAATATTATCCGGACAACCCACTTTTATTTCCGGACTGCTATGATATTTTGGTAACTCATCGACAACTTGGTCTAAAGATTTATCTACTCTTGTAAGATATGCCAAAAGTCTTAAGGTTGCATATGCCTCATCATCATGACCATAAAAATTATCTGCAAAAAACATATGCCCGGAAAGTTCTCCTGCAAAAGGGGCTCTTTCTTCTTTAAGCTTTGCTTTAATAAATGAATGGCCTGTAATCCAAATTACCGGCTCACCACCATGTGCTTCAATTACATCCCTGGTTTGTTTTGAACAGAGCACGTTAAAAACAATTTTTGCTCCCGGCATAAAATCCAAAACATCCATAGCAAATATTGCAACCAAAGTATCATTCCAAATTAACCTCCCCTGCCCATCAACAATCCCCATCCTGTCACCGTCAGTATCATATGAAAAACCAATATCTGCCTTCTCCTTAACCACTCTTTCTGCCAGTCTTTCTTGTACTTCCCTTTCAGTTGGATCAGCTGTTCCTAAAGGAAAGGTACCATCAAGTTCCGTGTGCTGCTCTATTACCTCACATCCTGCTTCTCTTAAAATTTTAGGCAAAAACATACCTGCTGTTCCATAAATTGTATCAACAACAACTTTAAACTTTCCAATTTTTCCAGTCCGTCTTAATATATCTTTTTTATATTCAGGAAAAATATCAACTTTTTTATACTTTGCTTTGCGGTTAAACTTTTTAAACTGTCCGTCTTTTGCAATTTCCTTAAGTTTTTGAATCTCAATACCAGTCATTGTATCCGAAAAACCTACAGCCATTTTTATTCCGTTATACTCTGCCGGATTATGGGAAGCTGTAATCATTACAGCTCCCTTAAAACGCAACGGGTATTGAGCAAAGTAAACAATTTGAGCCAAGGCCAATCCTATATCAACAACATCTATCCCAGAATCTAAAAGTCCCTTAATAAATGCTTTGGAATAACTTTCAGATGTTGTCCTATTATCCCTTCCTATAACAACTTCCCAAATCCTTCGCTGATAAAGAAATGTTGCATATGCCTTACCCAAAAGTTCCATTATATCTTCATTTAAATCCACCCCGGAAACTCCCCGAAGGTCATATCCTCTGAAAATATGGTCATTGATGGTTGCTTTAGACATAGCTTAAAATATTACCATGAATCAGCTAATTAAGAAATTTTGGGCTTGGTATGAAAGACACTATACCATAAATGTCACGGTTGCTGCCATTTTATTTACTCTTCAAATTGTTCATCTTTATTGGTTAACTACCCATGTTGTTATTCACAAAATTTTCGGCTTCAGCCTTTGGGATCCCACTGTTTTTTTACAGACCATAATAATTATTGTAGATTACACGGAAATCCCGGCAATTATTACAACATCTTTAGTTTATATTAATGATTTAAGAAAAGGGTTTAAAATAAAACCATCACTATACTTATTTTTTCTAGATATCCAACTACTTCACATTTTTTGGATTACGGATGAATTTGTTATAGAATCTTTCACAGGAACTGGTGGAGGAACTATATTACCCCTCTGGCTTGCCTGGATCGCCATAATGATTGACTACCTGGAACTTCCGGTAATTTTTGAAACCATCAAGAAAGCCCTTATTGCTTTAAAAAAATTCTCTTAACCGAATATGTCTGCTTCAATGATTTAAATCATTTTATGTTTGCTCTAATGATTCGTATCATATAAATGGAGAGTCTTCTCTCATTGCGTCTTGCTCTCAAGTATATTGGAATTAAGAATAAAAGTAGTATTCCAGCTATAAACCATGAAGTCTGTATACTTGTATTTTTTGCTATCCAACCTAAAACTACTAATCCTAGAGCTGCTCCAAACTTTCCCATCATAGAATCGAAAGATAAAACAGTGGCTCTTTGTTCTCCTGGAATATGCTTATTAAGATATGCTTTATGGGCAGGAGTTAGCATACCTCTTCCAATCTCATAAGTGAAAAAACTTACTAATACAACAGCAAAAATATTTGAAACGGAAGAAATTAATATTGGTACAGCCAAAAATATAGCAGTTAAGATAAGAATCCATGAGTATGCTCTCTCCTTTTTTAGAAGCATTTTAACGAGATAGCTTCCAATTATCATAAATAAACACATACCGGCCCAGACCCAACCCATTAGCCAAATTTGATTGCCAGCAAGATCATTCATTCTGGGTGACCAATACATATTAAGAGGCTGGAAAGCAAACATTGAAACTATAGAAGATAAAATCAACCAAAGTATGACTTTATGCTTTATACCATAAGTAATACTATCTTTAGCTACCTTTCCAATTTGACCTATGTTTCCAACTAGATTAAGGGTCTTTTTTATTTTTGTGTCTTCATTTATATAAAATATAGAAACCAATAGCCCGGCAAATGCTACAACAGCACCAATTCCGAAAGGTAAGTTCAATGCTATAGCCCCTAGATATCCTCCCAATAACCCCCCTAAAAGGGCTGCTACTTTTCCAATAATTGCCGCATGGGAGAATATGAAATCTATTTTACCAATATAATTTTTTCTTTCCATAGAATCCACCATCCATGCATCCAAAGCACCTGAGGCAAAAGTAAAATGTATGGCGGCCAAAATTTCAGCCAAAATAAACATTGCAATATTTTTTGATTCAAAATAAACAAGCAAGGCAACTACTAAAAAGACAAAGCTTAATACGATAGCTTTTCTTCTCCCAAAATAATCTGCATAAGCCCCAGTCGGAATTTCAAAAATAAAATTTGCTACCATAAATACCAAATTAACTAGCATCACTTGAAAGACATCTAAACCTTTGCTTAAAAGAAATAGTACATATGTCGCAGCCGTTAAACCGACAGCAAAATCAAATAGAAAAGTTAGTAGATAATAAACTGCCCTCGTGTCTTTTGCACGAATGCTATTTGAAAAACTACTTACTCTTTTATCCATGTTATTTAAGTGTAACATTATCTAAATATTGTTCTTTGTTTTTTCCTGACACTGACAATATGATCATGCGGAATACAGTATCTAAATGATATACCTCTTATTTCATCCTCCAAATCTGATATTTTTTGTATTGCATCAGAAATTGTCTCCATGCTCCACTCAGGCAAGTTGGGTTTTATAAAGGTTTTCACTTTTGGAACTTTAACCTTTATCCAGTAACCAGGAAAAGGAGGGTCTTCCCTAATTGGCCCTTTATCTAAAACACTTCTGACAATATGGTAATTTCTATCGAGTTCTACTACTCCTTTTAAAACTACTCTCCATACCCTACCTCTATGTTCAGTCAGAAGAATTCCATTACCCATATCAACTCCTAATGACAAAGCACTATTTGCTATATGCAAATACTCGGAAGGGTCAACTTCCAATTTGTGTCTTTCTATATGATCTACAACATGATCTACACTTGAGCAAACATTTTCAAAATATAATCTTTCCATAACCATAAAAAAACCTCCCTTTTGGGAGGCTTCTGTGAATTTATTAAAATCTTCTTAGATTAAGACTTATTTACCACAGGAATAAACCTCCCACTTGAGAGGTACCAATAAGCACACGAAAAGTTGTCATTTAAAATTTTCATACTTTAATCATTGTAACATAAAGAAAATTAACTTGTCAACTATGGGGTATATTTAAGTAGATACTGAGACAAACTTCCAAGGTTCTTTTTTACTCTTAGTTTCTTCTGCTTTTACTACCTTTTTACCTTCTTCTAAAAGATCTTTAACTAACTCATCATTTATTTCATTCAGTTTTTTATCTGTTGCAGAGAAAGGCACTACTGAAGCATTTGAAGAATAAAAATTCTTAGAGTCTTCAGGATGTGAAGCTAGATAATCAGTTAACTTTACTGTTAAATCCATATTTTTAACTGCTTGTTGTTTTTTACTCATATATCATTAATAATACACAAAAAATATTAAGAATTCAATAATTAATTAGTAAGGTTGATCAGATAAAATTCAATAGGGAGGTTACCTCTTTGGAGATTGTTTTTTAGCCCTTGCTTTTCCTGCATTACCATATTTTCTTCTTTCTTTAACCCTTGCATCACGAGTTAAGTAACCCTCTTTTTTTAAACTTACACGTAGTGATGGTTCAGCTTTTACAATAGCCCTTGCTATTCCATGTATAACTGCCTCAAGTTGAGAAACTCTCCCCCCACCTTCCACTTTTACTGAAATACTATATTTACCAATAGTTTTAGTAATCTCTAATGGTCTTGTATAAAGTTTTTGGAAAATTGACCCCAAAAAATATTCTGAAATAGGCTTTCCGTTAACAGTAGTTTGACCATTTCCGGATATTAGTCTCACCCTTGCAATTGCTTCTTTTCTTCTGCCTACTGTGTTTATAAAAGATTCAGCCACTAAATTACTGCCTCCTCCCCTCTATATACTCTTAACTTTTTTATCATTTGCCTTCCCAATCTACTGTGAGGTAACATACCTTTTACGGCATGTTCAATTATATACTCAGGTCTTCTTTCAATAAGTTTATCAAACTTTTCAACCTTTAAACCTCCCGGATAACCTGAATGTCTCATATAAATCTTTGTCTGATACTTCTTACCGGAAACTTTTATCTTACTGGCATTTTTTACAACCACAAAATCTCCTGTATCTAAATAAGGTACATATGAAGCCTTATTTTTTCCCATTAAAATAGTAGCAACTTCTGTTGCTAGCCTTCCCAAAATTTTTCCAGATGCATCAATTACGTGCTTTGCTCTTTTTATATCTTTTGCTGATAAAACATTAGTACTCATAATAGAATAAAACTGTTAGAATTATGAATTAAGCTTTTTTACTCCTTCCTCGTGATTTAATCTTAGGAGAAATGACTTTGGGCTTTGATGTTTTCACAGACACTCCTCTACTTACATCTTTAGTATTTTTCTCTTCTTTGCTTAATTCTTTATTCTTAATTCTTAATTCTTTTTCCAAAGGTTTCAGCTCCTCTGCTCCAATTAAGCTCATTTTTACCATCATTGTTTGATCTCCAAATCTAGTTCCCAATCTTACCAATGATGTGTACCCGGAATTTCTATTAGCTAATTTTGGCACAATCTCTTTAATTAATCTTTCCCTTAAATTTTTATCATTAAGAAAAGTCTGCAACCTAGATTGAGTATTTTTTTCTTTTGCAAGATTTACAACCTTATCAACTAAACCTTTAATTGCTTTTGCCTTAGCTTCCGAGGTCTGGATAGTTCCGTAAGTAAAAAGGGATTGCACTAAACCCTTAAAAAGAGTGTCTCTTTGATCTTTATTTCTACCAAGGTGTTTACCATAAACTCTATGCCTCACTAAGAGTCAACCCCCTTTCAGAAAGCTTTTCTGAAATTAGACTTAATGATTTGGTACCTAAATTTTTAGCTTTTAAAAGTTGAGGTTTCGGAATATTTATTAAATCCTCAATTGTATTTATCTCAATTGCCTTCAAAGCATTTGTAATACGTACAGGCAAATCCAATTCTTCTATTGTAAGTTTTAAAGTTTCCTCAGAAATTTTTGATCCCTCTTCTTTAATCTCCTCTTCCATATCAGGTTCATAAACTTTCTTAAAAGTTTCTGATAAAATTTTTGATGCCTCATTTAAAGCGTCAAGCGGTGTAACAGCTCCATTAGTTGTAATGTCCAAAGTCAATTTATCAAAATCCGCCTTTCTTCCAACTCTGGTTGGATCAACAGAATAATTTACGGCAACAACAGGAGAAAATAGCGAATCAATTGAAATTACTCCTATCTCATTTATTTTCCTCTCATCTGCAACTGAATAACCTTTACCAACTTCTGCTGTTGCTTCCATATTTAATTTAGATTTGGAATCTGTAAGAGTTGCAATTACTTGATCTCCATTTACTATTTCCCCGTCCCCCTCTATCTCAAAATCCGAAGCTTTTACAACTTTTTTGCCTGATGCTTTAACAGTCAATTTTATCCCTTTTTCTGAATGAATTTGAAGGCGAACCTTTTTTAAATTTAAAATTATTTCAATTACATCTTCCAAGATTCCATCAATTGTTGAAAATTGATGTGAAACTCCATCAATTTTTACAGAAGTTATAGCAGCACCCTTAAGGGATGCGAGCAGTACCCTCCTTAGACTGTTTCCCAAAGTATGACCAAAACCCTCCTCTAAAGGTTCAAGTACGATCTTTGCAAAATTATCTTTTTCAACTACTATCTTTACTTTAAACATATCGTTCCTTCTGTCATTCCTGCGAAAGCAGGAATCCATACAAATAATTATTATATGGATCCCGTATCAAGTACGGGATGACGTTTCATGTCATCTTGAATAATATTCAACAATCAACTGCTCATCAATTGATTGTTCCATCTCATCTCTTGTAGGAATTCTTAAAACCCTGCCTATTGTAGCTTTTCTTTCAAGCCACTCTGGCAAGGTTTCAATTTCCTCCAGGCTGCTTTTAATTTGAGTATTATCTCTTAATTTATCAGATAATGCAATAGTTTGACCTATCCTTACCTGAAAGGATGGGAAAGCTACCTTTTTGTCATCTATCCTAATATGGCCATGTGTTACAAGTTGTCTTGCCCCAGCTCTGCTTTTGGTAAAACCTAATTTATAAACAATATTATCTAGTCTTGTTTCCAAAGCTTGTAATAAACTTAATCCTGTTGCGCCCTTAACTTTAGAAGCCTTTTGAACATATCCCTTAAACTGTTTCTCCAATATTCCATATAATCTTTTTGCTTTTTGTTTCTCGCGAAGCTGTAAACCGTATTCGGATACGCGTCTTCGCATTCTTGCACCATGTTGTCCAGGAGGTACTGCCCCTTTTCTCTCCAACGCCTTTACATCCTTTGTAAATAAGGGTAAACCTTCACGTCTACTTAATCTTCGTTTTGGTCCAGTATACCTAGCCATTTTTATTTGGACTTTTCTGAATTTCCTTTTTCAATGATTTAGGTTTATCTCACGAAAAGTCCAGTTCTACCTCCTTCTTGTCATTTATTTTTTTAATTCTTTATTCATAATTCTTAATTCATAATTCTAAACGCGTCTGCGTTTTTTTGGTCTTGGTCCATTATGTGGAATTGGCGTCACATCAGCAATCATTGTTATATTTATTCCTGCAGACCTTAAAGCTTTAATTGTTGCATCTCTTCCTGATCCAGGACCTTTTATATACACTTCACAACTACTCATCCCAAAACCTTTGGCTTTTTGTGCAACTGTCTCCATGGCAGAGATTGCAGCAAAAGGGGTTGCTTTTCTTGCCCCCTTAAATCCGGATCCGCCGGATGATCCCCATGCAAGAGTATTACCTTGAGAATCAGTTAAAGTTACCAAAGTATTATTAAAAGTTGCAGTCACATATACTCTACCGGATGTTAACTTCCGTTCTACTACCTTCTTTGTTGGTCTAGATTTTATTTGTTTCTTAGTCATAATATTGTTCCATCTCCTTCATGTTATCCTCTCACCTAATTTATTTAACTCCTCCTTCTACACTCTTAACCTCTTCCGTTGTCTTTACTGCTGTTGGTCCGCCCATTTTCTCAACTGCTTCTTTTCTGAGAGTACCAACGGTTTTTCTTTTACCTCTTTTTGTTCTGGCATTTGATCTGGTTCTTTGGCCTCTTGAGGGTAAACCTCTCCTGTGTCTTAAACCCCTATAACTTCCAATCTCCTCAAGCCTTTTTATATTTTGTTCAACTTCCTGCCTTAAATCTCCCTCCACTTTAATTTGCTCAACAGCTTTTTGAAGTTTTTTTACTTCTTCCTCAGTTAAATCCTTAATTCTTTTTGCTCCATCAACTCCGGAATCTTTAATTATCCCAACCACGTTTGACCTCCCTATACCAAATATATAGGTAAGCCCAATATCAACTCGTTTTTGTTCCGGCAAATCAACTCCAGCTATACGTGCCATTAGACAATTCTCCTTTTTTGATATTTGATATTTGATATTTGATATTTGAAATTCATATTATCCTTGTCTCTGTTTATGCCTCGGGTCACGAGGGCATATAACATACAACACGCCTTCGCGCTTTACTATTTTGCAAAATTTACATCTTGTTTTTATGCTTGCCTGTACTTTCATAGTTAAGTTAAAAGTAGAAAGTTTAAAGTAAAAAAATTTTTCCTTTTTACTTTTGCCTTTTTACTTTAATCTAAATGTAATCCTCCCTTTATCCAAATCATACTGCGGACTCATCTCAACCCTTACCCTATCTCCTTCCAAAAGCCTGATGTAGTGCATCCTCATTTTACCCGAGATATGGCACAAAATCACTCTGCCTACTAATTCAGGCAGTTTGGAACTTTCCTCAATCTCGACTCTAAACAAGGTATTGGGTAAAACCTCTTGGACTTTACCCGCAATCTCTATTACATCCTTAGCCATATGTTTTTTGGATCGTATGATTGTATCAGAACCAACCTACAAATACAACCCATAGCATTAATCTTCCAAAGACGTCAAAACTTTAGCACTTTCTCTACCCACAATAACCGTCATTTCAAAAAGGCCACCCCATGACTTATCTGCAGCAGAGTATGTCCATCCATCCTCTGATAAAACTACATCCGGTGATCCTTTCGTATAAATAACCTCAAGCGCTAAACTCATCCCGACTTTTAGAATTGGACCCTTATTTTTTTCTCCATAACCTGGAATTTCAGGTTCCTCATGCAAACTCCTGCCTACCCCGTGTCCAACCAAAGCTCTGACAATACTATACCTTGCCCCTTCTACTCTACTTTGTATAGCATTTGAAATATCTCCAACCCTGTTTCCATCTAAAGCCTTTGAAACCCCATCCCACAAAGCCTTCTCTCCAGTATTCAAAAACCTTTCCTTTTCATCATACTTTCCCCTTTCCCCTTTCCCCTTTCCCCTAACCAATACACTCCACGCACAATCTGTATGCCAACCCTTAAAACTTACTGCCAAATCAACTGAAACCAAATCCCCCTCCTCAAATTTTCTATCAGTTGGTATACCATGTACAACTTTCTCATTTACCGTAATACAAGTTGCATATTTATATCCAGCTACACTCTTGTAAGATAAATCGCCGCCTAATCTATAAATCTCTTCTTGAGCAATCCTATCAACTTCAAGTTCTGAAACCCCTACCTTTATTGATTCCAAGGACTTTCTTAAAGCAGAGGATGCAATCTTGCCACTTTTTCTCATAAGCTTTAATTCATATTTGTTTAATCTTCTAATCATTTAGACAAATTTGATCTTAATCTTTTCTGGATTGCATCCACCTCCCCCACCCCATCTATTTCAACTAATATTCCCTTATTTTTGTAGTATTCAAGTAATGGTTGCGTTTGCAGATAATAAAGTCCCAACCTTGTTCTGATTAATTCTTCGCTGTCATCTTCCCTGCCTCTTTTTAAAAGCCTTTCTAACACCACATCTTCCGCTACTTTTAAATAAAATACTTTATTAAAATTTGGATCAAAAGTTTTAAGCTGTACAATATTTCTGGGATAACCATCCATAATAAAACCGTTCTTGCAATCCTCCTTCTTTAACCTTTCCTGAACTATCTTGGATGTTGTCTCATCATTAATAAGTCTACCTTCATCCAAAATCTGCTTTACACTTTTACCCTGATCTGTGTCCTGATTTGACAAATTTCTAAAAATATCTCCTGTACTTACAAGGGGAACTTTTAGAAATTGCGATAATAATTTTGCCTGAGTGGACTTACCCGATCCCTGAGAACCAATAAGTAGTACTTTTGTCATCTTCTTGCAAATACCTCATAACTTCTTTCAATAAGCTTTGATTCAAACTGCTTTGCTGTATCCATAATAACTGAAACAACTATCAAAAGTCCTGTTCCACCTAAAACCAAGGTCTCTATCCCCGTAATTTGTGAGGCAATGGATGGCAAAATTGCAATTGATCCTAAAAAAATTGCTCCAGCCAGCGTGATTCTTACCATAATATAGTTTAGATATGCAGCTGTTTGAGTACCTGGTCTTATTCCAGGAATAAATCCACCATATTTTTTGATTTCATCGGAAACTTTAGTTGGATTAAAAATAACGGCCGTATAAAAAAAAGTAAATCCTACTACCAAAAGAAAATACGTCAGATTATAAACCAGACTTGAGGGATCAAAATTTGCAGCCAAAATCCTTCCTAAAAAAGACAGTTGTGGTTGATTTAATTGAGCAAGATAAGATCCTGCAAAAGAGGGAATCAATACTAAAGATACTGCAAAAATTATTGGGATGACTCCTGCCTGGTTAACTCTAAGCGGAAGATAAGTTTGAGCACCGGTTCCACCCTCTTTTCCCCCTATAAATCTTCTTGCATAAGCAACTTTTACTTGTCTTCTGCCTTCATTTATAAATACAATTCCTGCAATTACCAAAATTGATAGGCCTAAGAAAATTAAGATATTTAAGCTTTGCGTCTGATCAAATACAGTTGCTGTTTGGGTTAAAACAACAGGTAGTCTTGCCACAATTCCCGCAAAAATAAGAAGTGATATTCCGTTTCCAATCCCGTACTCTGTTATAAGTTCTCCAAGCCACATTAAAAAAATAGTTCCTGCAGTCATACCAATTATAATGGCTGCAATTTGTATCGGGGTTGTCTGATGCAAAACTCCCTGGTTCTTTAGTAAAACAAACATCCCGATGGCTTGGAGTGCGCTTAAAGGGACAGTCAGATATCTTGTGTATTGATTAATCATTTGCCTTCCCATTTCACCTTCTTTAGATAAGGCTTCAAGGCGGGGTATAATCATTGTTAAAAGCTGCATGATAATCGATGCATTAATATATGGATTAAGTCCTAAAGAAATAATTGAAAAATTTGCCAAAGTTCCACCGGAGAAAATATCCAAAAGACTTAAAAATTGATTAGATGCAAAAAGTTGCTGCAGCGCTATTAAGTCTACCCCGGAAACAGGGATGTGAGAAACTATCCGAAAAATTATAACTATTATTACAGTTATGATAATTTTTCTTCTTAATTCCTTAATTTTGAACGCAGAAATTATGGGTGAGAGGATATTAGACATTTTCTACTTTCCCTCCCTTTTTCTCAATTTCTATCTTTGCTTTTTTAGAAACTGGCAATCTGATAATTAAGGATTGGGTCAACCCCCCACCTGACAAAATCTTAACTCCCCTTTTAATATCTTTTTCACCAATAAGTTTTGCCTTCAAAAGATATTCTAAATCAATTACGGTCTTCGACTTAAAGATATTTAATTTATTTAAATTAATTGGTTTGGGTTTTAAAGATATAACTCTATTTCCTAAACCACGTCTCAATGGAAGTTTCTTATAAGTTGGAAGCCCTGCCCCGCTAAATCCCACAGGCATCTTGCCTCGCGCTTTTTGACCTTTAGAGCCACGTCCTGCTGTTCTCCCTTTTCCAGAACCAAGCCCACGTCCAAGACGTTTATTACTTTTAGTAACTGCCTTTTGTAATTGGTTCAGTTTCATACTCCACCCCTCATCTGTCTCAGCTCACCTAATGCTTTCATTGTTGCATAAACATTAGATGTCCTGTTTTTGGTTCCCAAAGATTTTGATACAACATCATGAACACCAGCTGCCTCAACAACCACTCTGACTGCCCCACCTGCAATTACTCCGCTACCCTCTGGTGCAGGTTTTAGCAAAACTTGCGCTGCTCCATATTTTACTAAAATTTGGTGAGGAATGGTTCTTCCCTTAAGTGGAACATTAATTAAGTGTTTTTTTGCATATGTTGTTGCCTTCCTTACCGCTGATTGAACTTCTGATGCTTTGCCCAACCCCACCCCAACTCTTCCTTTCCTATCTCCAACAACAACGAGTACTGAAAGAGATCTTCTGTCTCCTCCTTTTGTCTTTTTAGAAACACGATTAATTTGAACAACCCTTTCAAAAAATTCTGAATCTTGCTCAAGCTGATTTCTATTGCTTGAATAGTTTCTGTTACCTCTATTATATTGATTCATAAAACTAAAACTCCAACCCCCTTTCTCTTGCACCTTTCGCTAATTCTGCTATTCTTCCCTGATACAAAAACCCGCCTCTATCAAAAACTACACTTTTAATTTTACTCTTTATAGCTTTTTCAGCCAACTTTTTACCAACCTCATAAGCTTTTTGCTTTTTATTCATCTTATTTCCCGCAATTTTTGCATCAGATGCTGACACTAAAGTTTTATTAACTGTATCATCAATAATCTGTGCATAGATATGTTTATTTGATCTAAACACAGAAAGTCTTGGGCGCCTCGCTGTCCCAAAAATTTTCTTTCTAATCTTCTTATGCTTTCTTACCCTTAATACTTTATACATACTACTTTCTACTTACTACCCACTGCCCCGGCAACTCCTACCTTGGCACTCTTACCAACTTTCTTTCTTATATATTCTCCTTGATATCTAATTCCCTTACCTTTATAAACATCTGGCACTCTAACCTTTTTAATATTTGCTGCAATTTGTCCAACCAATTGTTTATCAATACCGGAAACTTTTATCTTTGTATTATCAGAAATCTCAAATGTTATACCCTCAGGTGATTCAATTTCCACAGGATGGGAATAACCAACATTCAAAATCAGTTTATTTCCATTTACTTGTGCCCTAAAACCAACTCCCTGAAGTTCCAAATCTTTACTCCATCCATCAGTTACCCCCAAAATCATATTGGCAATCAAGTTACGAATTAAGCCATGCAAAGCCTTGATTCTTTTTTGGTCATTATCCCTTTTAACAATCAATTTATCACCTTCAACCTCCACCTTAATTTCTGGAACCATATTTAAACTAAGTCTACCTTTGGGCCCATTAACCACCAAATCATTTCCAGTTTTTTCAACTGTTACTCCAGAAGGTATAATAATAGGTGTATCTCCAATCCTACTCATATCTACCAGACGAGCGCTAGGACCTCCCCTCCCACCTTTTGTTTTCTAGCTTCTCTTTCTGTCATTAATCCTTTAGGGGTTGAGATTACTGCAATACCTAACCCATTTAGCACAGAAGGTAAGGTGGAAACTCCTTTATAAACCCTTAAAGAGGGCTTAGAAACTCTTTTTATATCAACAATAGCAGGTTTTCGGCCCTCATATTTTAGCGAAACAATAACTTCTCTACCTTTTGTCTCAACAGATTGAACATATCCCTCATTTTGTAAAAGTTTCATAAGTTTCACAATAAGTTTCGAGTATTTGACTGATACTGATTGTTTACCAACCATATACCCATTTTTTATTCTGATTAATGCATCTGCAATAGAGTCACTCATTTGTCATCACCAACTCGCTTTCTTCACCCCAGGTAATAACCCTTGGTGAGCTAAATCTCTGAAACAAAGCCTGCAAAGTCCGAATTTTCTAATAAATGCCCTTGCTCTTCCACAACGCATGCATCTGCTTCTTTTTTGAACATCATATTTAAATTTAGTTTTTACAATATTACTTACTTTTGCCATAGCTAACTCCTAAAAGGCATACCTAAATATTCCAATAGTTTTCTGCCTTCCTCTTTATTTTTTGCAGTTGTTGTAATAGTAATTGCCAAACCTCTTGTTTTATCAACGGTTTTATAATCCACCTCCGGAAAAATTGTCTGCTCCTTTAAACCAATATTTAAATTTCCAAAACTGTCAAATGATTTTTCAGATATTCCTTTAAAATCTCTAACCTTTGGTAAAACAACGCTTACCACCTTATCCAAAAAAGCATACATTCTTACTCCTCTTAAAGTTACCATCATACCAATTGGCTGACCCTTAGTTACTTTAAATGAGGCAACAGATTTTTTTGCATGCGTTATAACAGGAGTTTGTCCTGCCAAAGATGACAAGTACACCTTAACTTTATCCAAAATCCCCTGATTATCTTTTGCTTCACCAAGACCTATATTTACAACAATTTTTTCAAGCCTTGGGACAGCCAGTCTGTTTTTTAACCCAAGCTCCTCTTGCAGTTTTTTCTGCACTTCATTTAGGTACTTATCTTTAAGTCTGTTCATAATTCTTGCCGATTTGACAATTTGAATACAATTTTTAATTCAAATTGTCATCCTGATCCGGCGAAGCCGGAGAAGGATCTCCTTCATGAGTCCTCTCACTTCCTCATTTAAACTCCTTCTTACATTTTTTACATATCCTCATCTTGTCTTTACCAACCACCTTGAACCCCACCCTTGTTACTTTTTTACAATTTGGACAAATCAAGCCGACATTTGATACATCCAAAGGTTTTGGAATATTAATTATTCCACCTTCAATTTGTCCTTGTTTTTTTACATGTCTCTTATAAATATTTGCACCTTCAACAAACACTTTTCCCTCTCCTGCTTTCACATAAGCCACATTTCCTTCTTTTCCCCTATCTTTACCAAGTATTATTTTAACTTTGTCGCCTTTTTTAATCTTCATCTTTTCTCTCCCTACCAAACCTCCTGTGCTAAAGAAACAATCTTGCTAAACCCTGCATCCCTTATTTCCCTTGCAATTGGTCCAAATATCCTTGTTGCTCTCAAATTTCCCTCATTATCAATAACAACACCTGCATTATCATCAAATTTTACATATGAACCATCCTCACGTCTTATTTCTTTTTTGCATCTGACAATAACTATCCTTACAATTTCATGATCTTTAACCTGACCATTAGGGTCTGCCCCTTTCACAACCCCTACAACAAGTTGTCCTAATGTGGCTTTCCTTTTTCCGGATCCGCCAAGAGGCTGAATTACCTGCAGCGCTTTTGCTCCGCTATTATCTGCAACTGTTAACATTGTCCTATGTTGTACCATGGGCCCCTTTCTTTTTTCGTGGCTTTTTCTGTTTCTCATCCATTTTTCTCTCTGTCTGAGGACTCGCTTCGCGAAGCGAGCTGGCGACTGACGACTCTTCAATCTTTTCTTCTGGCATTACTTGCCTGCCGACAGGCACGGCCTCAGCAATTATTCCTTCTGCTTCTTTTTTCAGTTTTTCCTCAGCAATTTCAGCAAGGTTTCTGCCTAAAACTTTTGTAATCTTCCAATGTTTATTTTTAGAAATTGGTCGGCATTTAATAATATCTACGATATCCCCTATTTTTACTCCAATTGGGTCATCAACCAAAAATCTTTTGCTTTGCACATAGGTTTTTTTATACAAAGGATGCATTGCCATTCTCTCCACCAAAACCGTGACTGTATTTTTTAATTTTGTTGACACAACTCTTCCAATCATAACTTTGACTCCTTATGACTTATCTGACTCTTTGACTCTAATTCAGCAAGTAGCTCTTTTTGCCTCATAACTGTCAGCACTTGTGCCAAATCTCTTCTTTTTTTAGAAATCTTCTTCACATCCTTTAATTTCTTCATATTTTTATCCATTACCAAATTTGCTATTTCATCTTTAATGTTTTTAGCTTTATTTCTTAGTTCTTTTGGGTCCAAACCCTTTATTTGTGTTAGTTCGTTCTTTTTCATAATTTTCTACTTAGCCGATTTGACAATTTGAATATAATTTCTGAATTCAAATTGTCATCCTGAGCGAGCGTAGCGAGTCGAAGGATCTTCATCATATTTTCCCCACGATCTTTGTATTAAGTGGCAGTTTATGGGAAGCTAACCTTAATGCTTCATGAGCAACAATTTCTGTAACTGCTCCCATTTCAAAAATTAACTGTCCTCTCTTTACAACAGCTACATACCCCTCTACATCACCTTTTCCAGATCCCATCCTTGATTCTGCGGGATGTTTGGTAACAGGTTTATCCGGAAAAATCCTAATCCAAATTCTTCCACCTCTTTGGGTATAATGAGCCATTGCACGCCTTGCAGATTCAATTTGTCTTGCACTTATCCACCCATTTTCCATAGATTTTAGTCCAAATGCTCCAAAGGCAAGTCTGTTGCCTCTTGTGGCAACACCTCCTCTTGTCCCCTTAAACATTTTTCGGTATTTAGTTCTTTTCGGTTGTAACAGTGCCATTAAATCTCAACCTCCCCTTTATTTATCCATACCTTTACACCAACATATCCTGATTTTGTTAATGCAGGATAAACCGAAAAATCTATATCTGCTCTTAATGTATGTAAAGGCATTGTTCCTGAGGCTTTCCATTCACGTCTCGCAATTTCTGCCCCCCCAATCCTTCCTGATATAACAACTCTTACACCTTTTGCCCCGGATCTCATAACCCTATCTATTGCCTGATTCATTACTCTTTGTGCAGGCAATCTCTTTGCAAGTTGTTCAGCAACAGATTGTGCAACTAAATAGGCAGAAAGATCAGCAGATTTCAACTCCATAGGCACAATTTCCAAACTATTTTCATCTTTTAAATTAAGTCCCTTCATCAAAAATTTCTTAATCTCAGTGAGCCCACTACCTCCTCTTCCAATTAAAACTCCCGGGCGGGATACGAAAATTATCACCTTGAGCTTATTAACTGCCCGTTCAATTTCAACGGATTGAATACTCGCAGGCCTTAATTTTTTCATAAGCAAATCCCTAATCTTTATGTCTTCTAAAACATTTTGCTTATACTTTTCACCTTTGGCAAACCATCTTGATTTCCAGGTTGCCGAAGTACCCATTCTGAAACCGACAGGATGTATCTTTTGTCCCATAAGTTAGGGTTAAGGGTTAAGGGAAAAGTTTTTATTCTTTACCCTTTACGCTTTCCGCTTTACCCTTACCTCCTTTCTTACTATCCACTTTTCCCTCATCACTTAACACTATCTTTATATGACTCATTCTTCTTTTATACGGCTTAACCCTGCCTCTTGATCCTGCTCTAAAACGGCGCATTTTTGTGCTTTCATTAATTTCAAATTTTTTAAATCCTACCTTTTCTACATCCATTCCAGCATGTTTAGCATTTGCCAAAACTGTTTGTATGGCTTTTACCAAATCTCTTCCAGCTACTTTTGGTGTTACCATTAAAACATCAACTGCCTTTTGAGGCTCCATTCCTCTAACCATATCAGCAACCAACCTCAGCTTCCTGGGGCTAGTATGTATATAGCGTTGTATTGTTTGTATTTCCATATTTGTTATTTGACAATTTGCGTAAAATTACTAAACGCAAATTGTCATCCTGAGCGAGCGAAGTCGAGTCAGACTCGACGGAGCGAGTCGAAGGATCTCCTTCATGAGTCCGCTCACTCTTTTTAACCTACTTTAAGTTTTAGCCGTGCTTTTCTCAGTTACTTTTCCATGTGACCTAAATATTCTTGTTGGTGCAAATTCACCTAATCTTTGTCCAACCATAGACTCTGTCACAAAAACAGACACAAAATTTTTGCCTTGATGAACCAAAAATGTATGCCCCACAAACTCGGGTGGAATTTGTGACCTTCTGGCCCAGGTTTTTATAGGTGTTTTAGCACCACCAGCCTTTTGAGCCATTACTTTTTTCAAGAGCTTCTCATCAATAAAAGGTCCTTTTTTAGTTGATCTACTCATAATAGTCGTAAACTGTCAGCTCTCAGCTATCAGGCAAGCTGTCTGACGACTGAATACTGATGACTGATAGCTAACTTTTCCTCCTTTTCAAAATATATCTATTAGATCTATTTTTCTTATTTCTTGTTTTTCCTACTGCCGGCCTTCCATAAACTGTCATAGGCCTTTTTCTTCCAATTCCGGATCTTCCTTCTCCACCTCCATGCGGATGAGAATCCGGATCTTGAGCAACACCTCTGACATTTGGTTTTATCCCCATATGTCTGGATCTGCCTGCCTTACCTATTACCATTTGTTTAACATCTTCATTCCCCAATACCCCAATTGTTGCCAAGCAGTCCAAAGGTATCATTCTAACTTCTCCTGACGGCATTTTCAAATGAGCAAATCCACTCTCTTTTGCAAGAAGCTGCAATCCTACTCCCGCACTTCTACCAATTTGTCCACCTCTTCCGGGCATAAGTTCCACATTATGAACCAAAGTTCCTATTGTTATATTTTTAAGCTTCATAGCATTACCTGTTTTCATATCACTTTTTTCGGAAGATAAAACTATATCTCCAATCTTCATTCCTTTTGGAGATAAAATATATCTGTATTCCCCGTCTTTGTATTTAATAAGAGCAATTTCAATATTTCTGTTTGGATCATATTCTATCCCCGCTACTTCTCCCTCTACCCCAAATTTATCTCTTTTAAAATCTATTTCCCGATAAAATCTTTTATGTCTTCCACCCTGGCTTCTAACAGTAACCATTCCTCCTGCAGACCTACCAGAATGCTTTTTAAGTATCGTTTTCAAATGTTTAATGCTTTGTGTTTGCATAGTTTTTTAATTGATTCCTCCTTACGTCGGAATCACCTTTCTTTGTGTTGTTGGTGCAGCTCCTACTGCACTTTTTTCCACTTTTACCTTAGTTCTTCCTAAAATATCTTTTCTCTCTTTTAATTTAATTGGTTCACCCTCAGCAGTTGTAACGGTTACCTCCTCTTTTGGTGTTTCAAAAAGTGCTATCTTTTGAGTCTTGCCAATCTGAACAATTGCTTTTTTAAACCCGGAAGTTTTATAAGATTTCCTTACTCTCCTTTGAGATTTTATTTCTCCTTTAACATTAACCACTTTTACAGATACTACTTTTACACTAAATTTATCAGAAACTTCTTTTGCGATTAGTTTTTTTGTTGCATCCTTATCCACCTCAAATGTATACAAATGTCTATCTGCTAATTTCATTGACTTCTCGGTAATAATGGGTCTTTTGATTATGATCATACCCGCTTTACCCTTCCCGCTTCTCGCCCTGAGCGTAGTCGAAGGGTACCCTTCCCGCTTAAAATATCAACCGCTTCTTTTGTTATCATCAACACTTCATGTCTTAAAACCTCATAAGCATTAATAAGATTTGCCGGTAAAACATCTACACCTGGAATATTTCTAACTCCTCTAACAATATTAACCAATTTTTCACTTGTCACTATTAATGCACTTTTAGATTTTTGTTTATTGTCTGATGTCTGATGACTCGCTTCGCGAAGCGAGCTGGTGACTGATGACATCATCTTTACCATCTCCTTAGTTTTACCAGAAGCTTTTTCTAACCTGGATAACCCGATTATATTTTTATCAAACGCCTTATCTGATAATGCAGAAATTAATGCTGCTTTTTTCATCTTTTTTGGTAATTCTAATCTTATCTTTCTTGGCTTTGGACCAAATACAATTCCTCCACCCACGAAAATCGGTGCCCTAATTGCACCATGTCTTGCCCTTCCTGTGCCTTTTTGTCTGTAAATTTTGGCTGTTGAACCCCTAACTTCACCCCGTGTTTTTGTTGAGCCCAAAAGGTTATTCTGATTCGTCATGTAAACTCTTAAAGTTTGCGCTAGAAGTTTCTCATTAACTTTTTGACCAAATATTTCCTTTGGTAAAACAAGTTTGCCAGAAGCTCTGCCAGCCAAAGAATAAACTGGAATAGATAAACCTCCACTCTTACGAGAAGTGAGGGGTGACGCCGAGGAGGGGTCCCGGCGCGTAGCCGCAGGGAGCACAGCGACCGAGGATGCACGACGGGATACCGAGGCGGCAGGACCCCGAATAATTCTTTTAACGTTTTTTTCTTTTTTAACTCTAGGCATTCTTTATTTCCTCCTTCACTTCTTCTTTCTGGTCTTCTGATTTATACGATTCTTTTGATTCAATCTGTTCTTCTGATCCACCGACATTCTGATTCTCTAATTTTTCCTCTTCCTCTTCCGGCTTTTCTTCCGGTGGAGGGGTATACCCCTTAATTCTTCCAAGTTTTGTCACCATTAAAAGTCCTCCTTCTGGTCCAGGAATTCCACCTTTAACAGTCAGCAAATTTTTCTCCTTATCCACCCCAACAATTTCCAATCCGTGAATACTAACCCTTTTATTCCCCATATGTCCTGCCATTTTTTTACCCTTATAAACTCTTCCCGGAGTTGTTCCGGAACCAATTGCACCAGGAGCCCTTAACCTATCTGACTGACCATGAGTTTTAGGCCCGCCATGGAATCCATGTCTTCTTACACCTCCCTGGAATCCTTTACCTTTAGAAATTCCCGTTATTTTGACTTCATCTCCAATTGAAAAAACCTGGTCCAGCTTAATTTCTGTTCCAGGTTTCAAATCTTCTACTTCACCCTTCACGCTTTCCCCTTCACCCTTAATTCTTACTTCCCTAAACCATCTAATCCCTTTTTCCACTCCTATCTTTTTACCCAGTCCAAGCTGGGGTTTTTTAACTGACTTTTTGCTTCCATATCCAAGCTGCAGAGCATCGTATCCATCTTTTCCGTCTCCGCTTTTTATTTGTGTAACTAAATTTGGCTGAATTTCAACCAAAGTTGCCCCGACCCGTCTTCCCCGGGAATCATAAGTAGATGTCATATATTTCTTGATACCAAATAATGTATTTAGCATATTGCTTATTTGACCCACCAAAAAGAGTGAGTCCAATTTCTTGGAACTCACTCCAGTATTTCGCCTAGATTCGCCGTATCTTTTTTTTCGACGCGCGATCTACTGAAAATGTATCTCAAATTTTATTAACCACTTGAGATGGTCATGTATTGAAAATTGTAACACGAATCGTGCGCCAAATGCAAGCGATAAATGTTGAGTTTGGTGCAAAACTACATTTAAGTTGATTTGACAATAAAAAAGCAGCTGAC
>CAYLXC010000002.1:0-89410 GCA_964387865.1 uncultured Gammaproteobacteria bacterium
AGTGGGTTCCAGATGAGCAAATAGATCTTAAAGAAATTGAGTTTAAAGGACCTTTTTAATGAAAAATTTAGATCTACCTTTAATGAAAGATAATATTACTCGGGAAGATTTGGATACCCTTATCCAGTTTCTGAAACAGAAAGATCCGATGCTGACTCAAGGAAAAAATGTTTTAGAGTTTGAAAGGGAATGGTCAAAATGGTTAGGAGTTAAATATAGTGTGTTTGTTAATTCGGGTTCATCAGCTAATTTAATTACTTTGGCAGCTTTAAGGGAATCTGCGGGAACAGGCGAAATAATTGTTTCTCCCTTAACTTGGGTGTCAGATATCGCGTCAGTAATACAGTGCGGTTTCAGACCTGTCTTTGCGGATATAAACCTGAGAACACTTGGAATGGATACTAATAAAATACTTGAAAAAATCACACCTTATACCAAGGCTGTTTTTATAACTCATATATTGGGATTAAATGCATTAACTCAAAAATTATTAGATGAGTTAAAAAAAAGAAACATCACTTTAATTGAGGATGCATGTGAATCACATGGAGCATCTTTTAAAAACAAGAAAGTCGGAACATTCGGCTTAATGTCTAATTTTTCTTTTTACTACGCGCATCACATGAGTACTATTGAAGGAGGCATGGTTTCAACAAATGATAGCAAATTATATGAGATGCTAAGGATGTTTCGGGCCCATGGCATGGTAAGAGAATCTACCGCAAGTAGATTAAAACAAAGCTACTATAAAAAATATCCTGATTTAAACCCTGATTTTATTTTTGCTTTCCCAGCTTTTAATGTTCGTTCCACTGAAATTAGCGCAGTTTTGGGGCGTGCTCAAATTAAAAAATTAGATAGTAATAATAAAATTCGCTCTGAAAACTTTAGAATTTTTTTAGAAAATTTAGATAAAAAAATTTATTATACTGATTTTGATATTGAAGGTAGTTCAAATTATGCCTTTATTCTAATTTTGAAAAATCCTGATATGAAACTTTGTAAAAAAATAATGACAACCCTGAGTAAATTTGGTATTGAATTTCGGAGAGGTACTTCCGGCGGAGGAAATCAACTCAGGCAACCATATCTTAAAAAGATTGTTGGTGAAAAAGAGCATGAAAAATATCCAAATGTAGAGCATGTTCATTTTTATGGCTTTTATATTGGTAACTATCCAACGCTCGAAAAGGAAAAAATTTTAAAACTTTGTGCCATTTTAAATAGTATAAAATGAAAACAAAAATTGTCATTTGCGGCGCTAGTGGTTTTATAGGTAGAAATATAGCCGAAAAGTTGGCAAAAAGAAGCGATTTAGAAGTCTTTGGAACGTATTTTAAAAACAAACCAACTGGGCTCTCCAAAAAAATCAAGCTTATTCAAGCTGATTTAACAAAGAAAAAAGATGTGGATAAAGTAGTTATGGGGAAAGATATTATTATTCAGGCCTCTGCAGTAACTTCCGGATCCAAAGACATTGTCACAAAACCCTATATGCATGTTACTGATAATGCAGTTATGAACAGTCTTATTTTTAGATCAGCTTTCGAAAATAACATTCACCATGTCGTCTTTTTTAGCTGCACTGTTATGTATCCTAATCAAGATGCACCAGTAAAAGAAGAAAATTTTAACTACCAAATAACTGATAAATATTTTGGTGTTGGCTGGACTAAAGTTTACTTGGAAAAAATGTGTGAGTTTTTCTCTAAAATTTCAAAAACTAAATATACAGCAATTAGACATTCCAATATTTATGGCCCTTATGATAAATATGATTTGGAACATTCCCATGTTTTTGGCGCAACTGTTACAAAAATTATGACTAATATTGATGGGAAAATTAATGTTTGGGGAGATGGTTCTGAAGAGCGAGATTTGCTGTACATATCTGACTTAGTTGATTTTGTAGAAACTGTTATCAAAAAACAAAAGGTTCGTTTTGAATTAATTAATTTAGGCATGGGAGTATCAGTAACTGTAAAGGATTTGATAGACAAGATTATAGAAATTTCTGGTAAAAATCTTGCCCTAAAATTTGATACATCAAAGCCCACAATAAAATTTTCACTTGCTGTTAATATTGATAAAGCTAAAATGAAGTATGGTTGGAAACCAAAGGTGTCTTTAGACGAAGGAATAAAAAAGACGTTAACGTGGTACAGAAGATTTATTTTATGAATTTTTATAAAGGCAAAAAAGTATTAGTCACAGGTGGAACCGGTTTAATAGGAAGACCACTTGTTGAAATGCTTATTGATAGGGGAGCGAAAGTTTTTGTCGTTTCCCTGGATGACCCAAGCAGAGCCCCTAAAAAATGCAAGTTTGTTAGAGCAGATTTGCGGGAATTTAGTAATTGTATGAGTGTTTGCAAAGATATGGATATTGTTTTTCATTTGGCAGGAATTAAAGGTTCACCAAAAATGACTGAAAAACAACCTGCCAGTTTTTTTGTCCCTACAATTTCTTTTAATACTAATGTGATGGAGGCTGCCCGAAGACAAGGGGTCTTAAGGTATTTATTTACCAGTACAGTCGGTGTATATGCTCCCGCCGAAGTATTTTACGAAGATGATGTTTGGAAAACCTTTCCGTCTGTTAATGATCGTTTTGCTGGATGGGCAAAAAGAATGGGTGAACTACAGGCACAGGCTTATAAAATTGAATATGGTTGGGATAAGATATCCATTGTGAGACCAGCTAATGTGTATGGCCCGTATGATAACTTTGATCCTGGTACAGCAATGGTTATTCCTTCTCTAATTAAACGGGCGCTTGACGGGGAAAACCCCTTAGTCGTTTGGGGTGATGGCTCACCAATCAGAGATTTTATTTATTCTAAAGATGTAGCTCTAGGCATGATGTTAGCTATTGAAAAAGGAGTTGATATCCCGGTAAATTTAGGTAGTGGTACTGGAGTAACTATAAAAAATCTTGCTGAAACTATAACAAGACTTGTGCCTGGTGGACCTATCAGAATTGTTTGGGATAAGGCTAAACCTAAAGGTGATAAAAAAAGGCTGATGGATATGACAAGGGCTAAAAAACTGTTGAGGTTTAAACCAACTATCTCACTTGAGCAAGGGATTAAAGAAACTATGGACTGGTATTTAAAAAATAAAGATCTCTTAAATAAGAGGTATAATGTCTTCTATGAAGACAAATTCAAAAGGAAAAAATAATTATTTAATCACTGGCACCTCTAATGGATTGGGTAAATATCTGCATGATAATTTGGGTGGAATTTCTTTTGTTAGAAGTGATGCAAAAGATGAGAGAGCAGAAATAATTATCCACTGTGCTTTTAATTCAGAACATAATCCTAAAGATTTAGATCAATATTTTAAGGATAATGTTTTTCTAACAGGCAAATTAACAAAAATTTCTCACGGAAAATTTATTTTTATTTCCTCTGTTGACGTTTATCCCAAAGACTCAAAGAAACATTTAGAAGATGAGATTATAAATATAAATGAAATAGATGGCTTATATGGAGTGACAAAACTTATGTCTGAGCATTTGGTTAAAAACAATTGTCCCAACTTTTTAATATTAAGATGCACTGCACTTATAGGTAAAGATTCCAGAAAAAATAGTTTGATTAGAGTTATTGAGGAGGATAACCTTGCTTTAACTCTAAGTGAAAAATCAGTTTTTAATTATATTCTTCATTCTGATGTCTTGAAATTCATAAAACTTGCCATAAAAAAAGATCTGAAAGGAGTATACAACTTGGCATCATCTAAAAATATTACCTTAAAAGAGGTAACAAATTTATTCAAGAAAAGAGTTAAATTTGGGAACTACATATATAATGTAGGTAATATAGATAATGATAAGGCCTCAAACTTTTTTCCAGATTTTAAGAAGACATCTAAAGAAATAATTTCAGAATTCGGTTCCTCTATTTTTTAATTTCTTCCTCAATTATGCTTACTGCTGAATATAGATCATTCACTATGTAATCAGGGGTTACCAAATTTCCTTCAACTACTTTTGTGCCATACCCTGTTTTAACTAAAATAGTGGTTGCTCTAATCTTTTGACCTAGCTCAATATCTTTTGCATTATCACCAATCACGAAGGCAGTTTTTGGGTCGAAAACATATTCTTCTAAGGCTTGTTGAATAAGACCTAATTTGGGTTTCCTGCAAGAACAGTTATCTTCAGTTTTGTGTGGACAAAAATATATTCCATCAAGAGTTGCTCCAGCTGCTGAAAGAAGATCTAAAATCTTTTTATGAATTAGCTTCAAGTCTTTTAAACTGATATTTCCATTACCAACAACAGTTTGGTTAGTGACCAAAATAACCCCCAATCCTAAATCATTAAGTTTCTTTATAGCTATTGCTGCATTTGCGATGAGCTCAACTTCTTCAGGATCAGTTAAATGATCTTTATCTAGAATTATTGTTCCGTCCCTATCAAGTATCACAAATCTTTTTTTCATATTGCGAGCTTAGAAAAAAATTCTTTTGCCTCCTGATAAGACTTAGGTGTGCCAATATCAATAAATCTTCCTTTACTTTTAAATCCATAAAATCTTTTTCCTATCATGGCTGGAAATATATCTCTTTCAAATGAAACAAATTTTTTTTCAGGAATTTCCAAAAGTAGGGACCGTGTAAGAAGGTATATTCCCCCATTAATAAATCCTCTTCTTCCTTTTTCTTTTTTTTCTTCAAAGCTAACAATTTGATCATTCCCATCAAGCTTTACTCTGCCAAACCTACTTGTATCAGAAACTTCTTTTAAAACAATTGTACCACCCCCCTTTTTCTCTAGATGAAACTGATAGAATTTTCGTAAACTACAATCAAAAAAAGAATCACCGTTAGTAACTAAAATTTGATCAGAGACTAAAAGTGGTAGAGCCAGTCTAACAGCCCCAGCTGTACCGAGTGGTGAGTTCTCCTTAGAATAAGATAGGGAAAGAGATTGGTAATTATCTCTAAATGCTTCTTGTACTTGATTACCTAAATAACCTGTACATATTACAACATTCTTAAATCCAGCTTCGTTTAACTGATCTAAGATATGTTCTAAAAATAGATGCTCTCCTACCTTAGCTAGCACTTTTTGTTGCCCTGGTAATTGAAGATATAAACGAGTTCCCAATCCTCCTGCCAAAATTGCTACATTTATACTTGCTAGATTTTTCATCTCTAAATATTTTTATATTCTAATCTTCTTATCATTTGATAACCTTTTATAAGTTCTTTTATCCCTTCGTCAAGCGATCTCTTTGCCTCAAAGCCTGCTTCCTTTAGCCTTTGATTAGATACGATATAATTTCTTTTATCTGGGTCACTACCCACTTCAGCAAAATGAATATAAAAATTTGGCAGGTATTCTTTAATCTTTAATGCCAATTCCTCCTTTGAAAGGTTGGCACTATCAAGTCCAAGATTGTATGGTTTCCCTACCAATTTCTTATGATTTTCAATACAATAAATAAAACAATCTGCTACATCTCGGATATGAACAAAATTTCTTTTAAAATCTTTTTCAAAAATAACAATATATCCGTCCGTTAGAGCTACGTACACAAAATGATTTGCTAAAAGATCTAATCTCATTCTTGGAGACATGCCAAAAACTGTAGCCAGTCTTAGAGTAATAGTATTTTTTGACCCTAACAATTCTTTCTCAGCTTCTGATTTAGTTACCCCATAAAGAGAGATAGGCTTTAGAGGTGTTTCTTCTGTACAAAAAGATTCACCAGATGAGTTACCGTACCCACTATTTGTAGTTGGGTAAATTACTAGCTGACTTTTAGTTCGTAACTTATTGAGCAGTTTAATAGCATCTAAATTTGTAGTCGTAGCAAGATATGGATCGGTCTCACAAGCAGGTGCCCCAACTATCGCAGCAAGTGGTAATATAACATCAGCATCCTTGCTTAGTTTACTCATTAATTTCCTGCTGCGTGCATCCCCGAAAACAAAATTAAAATTGGGATTGTTACACAGATGGAATAGACTTCTTTGCCGATACATTAGGTTATCTATTGCTGTAACTTGATAGCCTTTATCCAACAGAAGCTCACATACTATAGAGCCTAAATAACCTGCACCACCTGTAACTAGAATATTCATCAATCAAGTCTAACTTAATTTTTAAATCAATTCAAGAATTTCTCTCTTATTACCTGCCAACCTTCTTCTTCGGTTTTTCATTATATTTTCATTAAATATTTTTCTGCAAATTTTTTGGTTGTGTAATTATTCATTGCTTTATTATATGCTCTTTCAACTACTTTTTCGTATGATTTATAGTTATCCAGAATATGTCGGATAGTTTTTTCTAGCTTATCCTTTTCAAAATAAACAAATTCTTTTTCTGGTTCAAAAAATCTTTCCACAATATTGAAAGGATCTTTTCTGCAAAGAATTAAGGACCTGCCAAAAGCTGCTTCAAAGAGTCTGGATTTTAATTGTGGGACTAAAATTTCTTTGTTTAACCATTTACCAACCTCATACCATTTAGGTATAAGCTTAAATGCTTCATTATCTTCATAACCTGGTGTTTTCCAAACAAAGAAAAGATGGTCGTATCTTAAGTAAAGCAAATTAGCAACAAGAGTAATTTTTGATCGGGCAATCAGTTTTAGTTTCTCCTTATACGAAGCCCCATGGTTAGTTACAAGAGGATGTTTAGAATTAGATACAAATCTGTAGTTAAACTTACTTATGGTATTAATATACTGATTTATAGTGGGTGCAACTATATGACCAGTATATATAATATGGTAACTTTTTTTGTATCTTTTTGGTATTAACTCTTCATTAAAGGGGAAAAATGTAGGGATGCGTTTATTGTTCTGTTGTCTTTTGTTAAGCCAGTTGGCTGTGTAGGGACAAACGGTAAAAATTTTGTAAAATTGATGGTCGTAACGATCTGGATTATCGCCAGTAAAAAAATTTGTTGGCTCTGGAAATTCTAACCTGACAATTTTTTTCTTTAAGAGCTTATCAAGCTCTTCTTTTGTAAGATTATATTCGCTCCACTTCGTTTTTCCATCAAATCCAGACTCACTTAAGACAAAGTCTCCGCATACCTTTTCAAATCTTTTAAAATTGAAATATCTGATTGGATCCTGTGGATACCCATGAATTCTACGTATGACTTTCATAATTTCAAAATTCTAAGGTTTTAGTATAGCATTTTTTAGCTGGAGTTTCCTGCAGAACTCACTTTAATAATTTTTTGCAGCTTTCCAATTATTTTACTTTTAATTTTCTGTTTACTTTTTATTAAATTGTTTTTTTCGCAAGGATCATTGGATAAATTATAGTATTCTTCTTTCCCTCCATCTTCATGTAAGATATATTTTTCCTTATCTGTAGTAAAGCTCCATAGATTTTTATACCCTTTTATTTCTGTTTCATTATCTAAAATACCCAGTTCTACCTGGGGATTACAATTATAAAGAACACGGGAGAAATTATTAATGGGAGAAAAAATTTTATCAACTAATAAATTATTTCCTTTAAATTGTACTTTTTTAACTGAAGCTATGGAAGCAATGGTTTTGGCAAGACTGACAAGTGAAACAGTATTAGAATTAGCATGTGTTTTTCCATCCGGCAGATTGATAATCATTGGGACACGGATTAACTCATTATATAGGGAAAGCGTCCCATGTCCCACTACACCATGATCCATAAATGCCTCTCCATGATCAGAAGTAACTATAAAAACAGTATTGGGATATTTTCTATTAATATAGGAAACTATTTTTCCTACTTGCTCATCAGTATATTTTATAGAATTCCTATATGCTTCCTTAAAGATTTCAGTTATTTTTTGATTTTTGGTTTTCATTCTTCGTAAGCTGGTTGAAAGTTCCTTATAAAAGATTAGTTTATTGATAAGTCTTTGCAGCGGATTTTTATCCTTGAAAAAGTTTTTATTTAAACCGCTATAGTAAGGAAGATGATTATCCATATAATGAAGCCATAGAAAAAAGGGTTTGTTTTTTTTATCTTGAAAGTATTTAATAACTTTTTCGTTAAGCTGGTTTCCTGAAACAGAATGTTTAGGGGAGAGAAAAATTGTTTTTATAAACGTACGGGTAGTCTCTATGATGCTAAGAATGCCATCAGGTATTTTTTCTCGCAGTTTCCATAAAAATTCCAAAAATGAAAGGTAAGCTTTATCAGTTTCCTCAAAACCGTCATCATATAGGTCAAAACCTTTTTGGTAGCCATATATGGAATACAAACCTGGACTATCTCCCAGAAAAGCTGCCGTAGCATAGCCATTTTTTTTTAACACCTCGGCAACCGTTTTTATATTTGGGTTATCCGGGATACCAAGATAATTTCCAAAAGCAAAAGGCAAAGAGCCTGTCATTAAAGAACAAAAACAAAAAAAGGTAGGATTGGCCGGAGCAATGGCATTAGTAAATATGTAAGATTTTTTAGCCAGAGAGTCCAAAAAAGGGGTATTTTTTTCCAATTCATTTTGAAATCCCACAAAATCTGCCCTTAAGGAGTCTATGGTAATAAGTACAATATTGGGTTTTTTCTCCATGTTGGAGGGTATTATATTATTCAATGAAGATATTATCCAGCACAGGTACTTGAGTAGAAAACAAATTTGTAGTATATTTGCCTAATTATTCTCAAGAGAGAAGGACAGCCCTCTCTAAGGTGCATAGAAATGAAAGGGAAAATTGTGATTAAGTCTAAGTCTTTTATTGAAGAATTCGGTTCTCATAGAACTCAAAGATGTATAGATTTAATGAGACCCGAAGTTAGGTCACTGTTAAATTTGTCTCTGGAAAAGAAGATTAAAAAAACTAAGGAAATAATTACTGAAGCACTGAAAAAATACAAGAATGTCGGCATAGGATTCAGCGGCGGGGCTGATAGCGAAGTCTTATTGCATATAGCACTAAAATTAAATCCCGATATTCCAGTTCTTTTTGTCGATACCAGATACGAGTTTCCAGAAACTATTTCCTTCATGGAAAAAATTAGGAATGAATGGAACATTTCTAGTTTAACTGCTGTAAGAGCTACAACAGATATTGCTGAAAAACTCATTAGGAAGTATGGAAAAGGTACTTCTGAGTTTACCCTTAAATTCAACAAGCACCACAAAATACAACCTTTGGTGAGTGGAATTAAAAGGCTCCATTTGGATGCTTTTATTTCAGGAATTCGCGGTGTTGAGCATGAGGAAAGGGCAAAGGAAACGATATTTTCGCCTAGGGAAAACGCACAACATATAAGAGTTCATCCTATGTTGTTTTGGACACAATTAGATGTACGGGAGTATCTAAAGAAAAACAGGCTTCCGCATAATCCATTATATGATAAGGGTTATACTTCTCTTGGATCAACTCTCGACACCACACCAAATAAGGATTCAAATATGCACGAAAGAGCAGGAAGGGGCATTGCTAGAGAACGTATAATGAAAACCCTCAGGCTCCTCGGATATACGTAATCCAAAAAAATGCCTTCACAAATATTAATCATTTCTCATTTTGCCTTTAAAGATGAGGATAAGGGAGCAGTTTTTCCGCAAAACATCCGTAATTTTCTTTTGAAAAGGATAGGCAAATTAACCTATATTGATCATCCTTTTCCTGAAGCTAACTTTCCTGCCTCCCAAATTACTATTTATGAAAACAGTGAAAGGGTTTATCAGTTAACTTCACCTATGTTAAAACTCCCAACCCTCTTCCTGTTTATATATCAGTTTTTTCTAACTATCTTTTTTTTGATAATAAAACCAGTTAAATATGACCTGGTGATTGCCTGTGATAATTTATCGTTTATATCCACACTAATCTTTAGAAAATTAGGTTTAATTAAAAAACTAATTTATTACACAGTTGACTATTCTCCAAAAAGATTTAATAACCGATTCTTAAATAGTTTATATCAGTATATGGATAGAGTAGCATGTATGATTTCTGATAAAAATTGGGTCACTGTTAAAGAAATGGTTACAGCAAAGACGCAAAATGGACTTGATTTAAAAAAATGTGCTCCTTTCCAAATAGTACCCATTGGCTTTAATAAAAATGACATTGCCCTTAAACCTACAACAAAAGTGAATAGGTTTAACTTAGTCTTTGCAGGGGTTTTATATGAGAAGCAAGGGCTCCAATTGGTGATTAATAGCTTGCCTAAGTTAATTAAAAAATTTCCCAGAATAAAACTTACTATAATTGGAGATGGTCCCTATAAATCTGATCTGAAAAAAATAATAGAACAAAAAAAACTTAAATCCTATGTTAAATTTTGCGGCTATATTAATAACCACCGAGAAGTGGTGAAAATAATTCTAAAAAATGGAATAGGCTTAGCAACTTATAATCCCAGACTGGGTGATTATTCCTACTATGCAGATCCAAGTAAAATTAAACTTTATCTTCTTTGTGGTCTACCAGTTATCACCACTGAGGTTCCTCCTATTGCTAAAAAAATAGACAAGGAAAAATCTGGAATAGTTATCGACTATTCGGAGACCGATTTAATAAATGCATTAGAAATTTTATTTGTAAGTAAGAAATACGCAAAGTATCGCAATAACGCTTTAAAAACGGCTAAAAGCTATGATGATAACATAATTTTAGAAAAAGCTTTTCGAGAATTATAGTTTTTAACAAATACCGAAATATTGGAAGCCCCGAATTTTTGAGTTAGAGTTAGCTTATCTAGCTTTTCTGCTAACTTGTCAAATATATGAGTTCGGAAAACTAAGGATATTATAACTAGTAAAGTTTTTACCAAATGCCCCGTGTAAAAGGTGCTCACTATTCGAAATCTAGACGTCTTTTTTAATTTTTCTTCAAAAACTTTTTCATCATATCTCCTAAGATGACCTATCCTTTTATCATGAAGAATATTTAACGGAATGAGAAAAGGCCAAAGGAATTTATATTTTAATGGAGTAGTTATAAAAGCTTCAGATTTCTCCTTTGCGATCCTGTCCATCTCTTGTAAGCCTTTTAAATCGTTGGGTAAATGTTCCAAAATAGCGTTCGCACAAATGTAATTAAAAGTAGCATTACGGAATGGAAGTTCTTCTGCGTTGCAAACAACCCAGAAAGTTTTGTCTGCCATCTTATTTTTTTTAGCTAAGTATTTTGCCTTTTTAATCCCCACAAAAGATAAATCACAACCAACTGACTTTAGGCCCCGCTTTGCTGCTTCTATAACTGTATATCCTGATCCCCCAGCCCCTATGTCCAGAAAAAAGCTCTCCTTTTTCTGTTTTGGATCAAATAACTTAAATATCCTATCATTGTATGTTTTTTGCCAGGCTTCCATATGTGCGTTTCTATAAGCCTTATCAAAATATTTTCTTTGGTGCTCAAATTGAGAATTATTTTTACTTTCTAAATCACTTATCAATAATGGGATATCATCTGTTACCAAAAATTTTCTATGGCATTTTTCGCAGTATAAGCTTTCTTCATATAAAAGATCTCCTTTGCATACGGGACAACATATAATTTTAATCCACTCAGCACTAATCATTTTGTTTATTGTCCCAAATTTAATTTAGCTTGACAACCTATGAGAAAATGAATGGGTACTTTATAGTATGAATAAATAATATGAGTAAGAAATGTCTAGTTTTAGGAGGAGATGGATTTTTGGGTAGTCATCTGGTTGAAGATTTGTTGAAGAAGGGGTATAGGGTTAAGGTGTTTGGAAGATTTCAGAATAGAAAAACTAGAAATCTACCTCCCAATGCTGGAAAGATTGAATTAGTTTCTGGAGATTTTTTAGATCCCCCGGATCTAAAAAAAGTGCTCACAAATATAGATTATGTTTTTCATTTTATTTCTTCAACTAACCCAAATTCTAAAATAAATTTTTATGAGGAAATTAGACTGAATGTATTGCCAACCATAAAGTTATTGGATATTTGCGTAAGAAAAAAAGTAAAGAGAATTATTTTTCCTTCTTCAGGAGGTTCAATTTATGGAAGTTATCCAAAAGGTTATGCTTCCGAAGAAGATCCTTTAAAACCTATATCCCCTCATGCTCTTGGCAAATTATTCGTTGAACAATTGCTTTACTATTATTTTGTTCAATTTCAACTTGACTATGTAGTTTATAGAATTTCTAATGCATACGGTGAAAGGCAGAATATTGCCAAAGGACAAGGGGTTATTCCCACCATAATAATTAAAGCTCTA
Source organism: uncultured Gammaproteobacteria bacterium (assembly GCA_964387865.1). Classification (GTDB taxonomy): domain Bacteria; phylum Patescibacteriota; class Microgenomatia; order Daviesbacterales; family UBA10151; genus CAYLXC01. Next base: position 12,173 of record CAYLXC010000002.1, read on the forward strand.
AATGGTAAAACAATAAAAATTTACGGTAATAGCATACGTGACTATATTTATGTATCTGACGTTACATCTTTTATATCAGATAATTTCTATAAAAAGCACAAGTATAAAATTTACAATCTCGGAAGCGGAAAGGGAGTTAGTTTATTTGATTTAATAAATGTGCTGGGGAAGCAGACTGGATTAACGATAAATATTGAGAAATTCCAAAGAAGATCTTTCGATGTAGGGAGAATAATTCTTAATACTAAAAGAATAAATGAGGAATTTGGTTTTTTTCCAAAAACTTCACTTATGGAAGGAATCAGAAAAACATATAAGGGCTTAAAAATTAGGATATAGCTTTCAGAAATAATTTTGCGAATGAATCAGGAGTCCACCTTCGTTTAAATTCTTTACTATTTAAATACTTGTCAATTGCTTTAAGATAGTTATTATATGTTTTTTCCTCCATGCTAATTAAGAATTGGGTTAATTCTTCATAGTTTTTAAATTTTCTAAAGTCAATAAAACAATCACTGTTTATATAATTTGTAATATTTGGTGCTCCCAGATAAACAGGTACACAGCGTCCTTTTAAATAATCGCTGATTTTTTCAATATATCCACTAACTTCTGAATTTTCAAAGCATAAACAAAATTTATATTCCGAAAGAATTGTATACTTATCCTTTTGGGGGAAATCACCTCTGTAGGTTCTGTACTTTCTATATCCGAACAGTCTTTGTATTATGCTAAATTTTCGAGGTTTATTCCACCCTCTTCCATATATAGAAAATTCTGTTGGGTAATATTTGTTAAAAAAGTTTGCTGCTTTTATACGTTCTGAATAAAATTCCTTAGTGGAAAGTGATAAAAGCCTAAAAGGTAAAAAGGGTGATAAATTGCTGTTCATTAAAATAAGCAGCTTTTTATTTTTAAAGGGTATTTTTTTTATTTCTATCCCTTTTGTTTTCTTAACTATAGAATATTTAAAATATTTTATATTGTCTACTAGTGAATCATTCCATGTATATATTTTTGAGAAGAAATAATGGAATATTTTCATATAATTAAATGGGTTCACAAGCGGTGGCTCCGGCATAAACAAAATGTTCTTTTCTCCATTTCTAATAATCCTTAGCCATAGCCTTAATTGCCAGGGGTAAGGAACATCCATATAAACATCCTTTAGGGTAGGTATACCAGGATCAATATCTATGGTATTCATTATTATATTTTTTTTTGCAAGAAGCTTCTTTACAGCAATAAGATACGGAGAACCAACACCTGAATGTTCATCCAACACAGCATTTCTATAAAATACTTTATTGTTGAAGGGTTTTAGCGCAATAAATTTTTTTTGCATGTTTAAATAAGGTTTCTGCTTCGAAGAAACCCATATAGTCGCAATCTCATCTCAGATGGCATAAGCCAAGCAGTGCTAAACTGCAGAATATTGTAGATGATATCGTACAGGCTTGGTTTATAACCATATTTTCTGATGGCATTTATTTTAATTTTAAATCCCTTTATCTCTGTATTTCTGACATTTTTATGACTTAATGAAGTGACTACAACCCTATACTTTAACAAAAATCGTGGAATGCTGGCGAATTCATATTTACTTCCCAGTCTAAACCAGAACTCGGTATCCTCACATGGGACCATCTGAGGATCAAAGCAACCTAACTCCTCAAAGATTTTCTTCCTCATCAAAACAGTTGGATGAGCGAATGGTGAATAACGAAACATTGTTCTTTTTAAACTATCTGATTTTGTTTGATATGTTCTTTTTCCAATGACTTGATCAAACTCATTAATAGTGATAATATCGCTTCCTACAATTGCAACATTCGGATGGGATTTTATAAAATCATATTCAATTTCAAGTCGATTGGGAAAGGCAATATCGTCTTGATCCATTCTAGCAATTAAATCTGATTTTGCTCTACCTATACCAAGATTTATAGATCTGGACATATGAATATTTTTTTTATTATTAATTAAAATGATGCGCTTATCCCTCCTTCTATATTTATTAATAATTTGCAATGATCTATCGGTTGAGGCGTCGTTAATAATTATAAATTCAAAATTTTTTAAAGTCTGATTTAGAATACTTTGAATTGCCTTATCAATGAAACGATCGCCATTAAATACAGGCATAACAACTGAAATAAGGGATTTATTTTTTCTCATAAATAGGTTTGGGACATGATAGCAGATTTGACAAACCTAGGCAATTTAAGAAAGATAGGTTATACTCTCATAATGAAGACTTTCTATGAGCGGTATTGGGAAAATACTAATGCCTTAAATGATTATAGCTATAAGTTAAAGCTTATTAAAAAATTAGTGCCTGAAGAGGATAATTTGGAAGTTTTGGATTTTGGTTGTGGTAAAGGAGCTTTTATCAAAGACATACTTTCAATAAATCCTACCTTGAAAATAACCGGAGCAGATATTTCCCAAACAGCAATCGCTGTAGCAAGGAAAAAATTACCCAAACAAAAGTTTTATATTTTAACTGAAGGGGGCAAATTGCCCTTTAAAGATAAGTCCTTTGATTTCATTCTGGCCTTGGATGTATTTTTACATATTTATGATACCGAGTTGATTTTTAATGAAATTACCAGGGTGTTAAAACATAGAGGCAGATTGCTGATTACTGTGCCTTATTATGGCTTGTTAAAAAATATTGTCATTGCTTTGATTGGATTTGATGAGGTGTATAATCCAAGAAACGGCGAAATACGCTTTTATACAAAAAAAAACTTACTAAATGAGATAGAAGCTGTAGGGTTAGAACCTATTAAATTCGGCTATTTTGGCAGATTTTACCCCCTTTCTAACGGAATGTATTGTATTTCCCAGAAATAACTTTGTCTAAAATGGATAAAAACCCTAGATTATGTTAAATTATGTTTATTAAAATGACTCTAAAAGGTAAGAAAATAGCTATTCCCGGCGGAACTGGATTTTTTGGCTCGCATATTGTTAATAATTTAAAGAAAATTGATTGTAAAATCTTTGTCCCAAACCGTGCAAAAGGAATTGATTTCAGAAGAAGGGAAGATTGTCAAAAGTTTCTTAAGCAAACTAAACCTCATATTGTGATTAATTGCGCAGCTTTTCAAGGCGGGATTGGGTTTCACTCAGGTAAACAAGCAGATCTTTTTATGGATAATATCTTAATGGGTTGTTATCTTATGGAGGCAGCCCAAAAGGTAGGAGTTGAGAAATTTGTCAACATTATTGCAGGTTGTGCATACCCGGGATATCTAGAAGAGGATATATTGAATGAAGAATTTTTTTGGAATGGTGACCTTCACGACTCGATATTCAGTTACGGTTTTTCAAGGAAGGCAACAATTGTTTATGGAAAGGCTCTTCATAAGCAATACGGTTTTAACTCTATTCATTTAATATATGCGAACATGTATGGTCCAGGTGACCATTTTGATCCTTCACAAAGCAAAGCATTGGCCGCACTTATAAAAAAGATTTACGAAGCAAAGAGAGATAATATTCCCACTGTTGAGATTTGGGGAACAGGAAAACCGCTGCGTGATTGGCTGTATGTAAAGGATGGTGCAGAGGGTGTACTTCGTGCAACTCAAGTTTACGATAGTATCGATCCTCTAAATATTGCTACAGGAAAGGGAGTTTCGGTTACAAAGTTAGCAGAAACTATAAAAAAAGAGATTGGTTATTTAGGTAAATTTATATATAACAAACAAAAGCCAGATGGTGCACTAAAAAAGGTTTTTGGTACAAAAAAAATGAAGAAGGTTCTGAAGTGGGAACCAAAAACATCTATAGAGGAAGGAATCAGAGAAACTGTTAAATGGTTTAGTGAAAATTATAACGGAAGAGCTCTATGATTAAAAACCAAGTATCTGATGAAACTATCCGTACCCATTCTACATTTGTTCCCAAGGAAGCTGCAAGAGAAGTAGCAAAGACTTTACAATCTACCTGGATAAATACCGGCAAGAAAGAAAAGGAGCTTAGAGAGAAAGCATCCAGAAAGTGGAATTTTCCATATTGTGTTGCTGTGAATAGCTGTACGTCTGCACTTAGAGCAGCTTTAGCTGTAGTAGGAGTTGGTCCTGGGGATGAGGTAATATCTACTCCTTATACATTTATTGCCCCCAATACCGCAATCTTAGAACAAGGTGCAAAAGTCGTTTTTGCTGATATTAAATATGATGACTTAAACATTGACCCCAAAAGCATAGAAGAAAAAATTACACCTCGGACAAAAGCTATTATGATTGTCCACTATGGTGGTAATCCTGCCGATTTAGATGAGATACGGAAGATAGGGAAAAAACATGGACTTCCTGTCATAGAAGATGCTGCTCAAGCCTTAGGCAGTGAGTATAAAGGGGAATATATAGGTGCCAAAGGAGATATTGTGTGTTTCTCTTTTCAGGTGATAAAAATTATTACTTCCGGAGACGGCGGATTAATAGTAACTTCCAGTAAAGATTATTATGAGAAACTTAGGAAAATAATCTGGTATGGTATAGACAGAGATGCGAAAAGAACCAATCTTCTTGATCCTTTACCAGAAAGTTTTCATGGTGATGTACTCGGGTTTAAATATAATATGAATGATATTACAGCTACTTTAGCTTTAGTTGGGGTTGATCATTTCAATGAGGCTTTACAAAAAAGAAAAGTTATAGGGGAGAGATATAGGAAAGAACTAAGTGGTGTAAAAGGAATAAAACTTATGAAGTATTACGAAGATAGAACACCAAACTATCAAATATTTCCTATTCATGTTGAAAACAGGCTTCATTTTGCAAAATATATGCACAAAAATAATATTATGGCAATTATAAATAACCGCCGTAATGATATCTATCCTATGTTTGGAAGACTGCGAGAGGATTTGTTGATGACCGCAAGGGCTGATCAAGATGTTGTGTTACTACCAATACATACTGATCTTACAGAAGAACAAGTGAGCTTCGTTATTCAGAAAGTTAAAGAGGCAACAAAATAAAAGATTGGCTAAATGAACAAAAATAAATTTAGGGGTATATTAATAACAGGCGGAGCAGGATATGTTGGTGTACCTACTGTTTCTCTATTGCTTGAAAAGGGATATAAGATTAGGGTATTTGATAATCTGAGTTGGACAGGAGATGTTCTTATGCCATTTATACCAAATCCAAATTTTGATTTTATAAGAGGGGATATACGGGATAAAAAACAACTGACACAAGCTTATAAAGATATAGATGCTGTTATTCATCTGGCAGCAATAGTAGGTTTCCCCGCTTGCAGAAAATATCCTAAGCAATCACGCCAAGTAAATGTTGGCGGTACACAAAATGTTGTAGATCTGGCAGCTGGTAAGATTCCTGTTATTTTTGCCTCAACTGGAAGTACGTATGGAAAAATCATTGAGAAATATTGTACAGAAACAACTCCACTTAACCCGCTTTCGCACTATGGAAAACAAAAAGCAGAGGCGGAAGAAATTGTGCAATCAAATGGTAATTATATTATATACCGCTTTGCTACCGCGTTTGGTGTTTCTCCCCGTATGCGATTGGATTTATTAATTAATGACTTTACCTTTAGGGCAGTGAATGATAAAACATTAATTGTATATGAAAAAGAATTTACGAGAACGTTTATCCATGTAAAAGACATGGCTCGTTCCTTTTTATTTGCTTTAGAAAATTTCGATAAGATGAATAGAGAGATTTATAATATTGGAGATAATAAATTGAATATTAGCAAAGAAGAAGTCTGTAAACTGTTACAAAAATATGTTGAATTTTATTTGCATTTTGTAGAAACTGAACATGATATAGACCAAAGAAATTACAAGGTTGATTTCTCGAAGATAAAAAAAGCAGGTTACGAAACAACTATCAGCATAGAAGAGGGTATCCAGGAAATTCTTAAAGTTTGTAGTCTTATAGATATCAAAAACCCCTATAGCAATGTATAAATATGAAAATTTCTATCTTCTTAATACCGATAATTTCCTCAATTATTATCTTCTCTTGGTTTTCTGAAGGGAAAATTATTTCAAATGGTAGCGAGGAGAATTTAAATGTATTTCATTCTCAAATTTCGGCTGAGCATCTTTCTACTTTTTGGAATCCTGTCGCAATAGGATGGAAGAGTGCGTTCAGCATGCCAGGTTACCCAACATTTGTTCTTTTAGGATTTTTAGAAAGGATGAATATACAGGTATTTTTAATACAGGCGATATTTTTGGGAGCGATAATGATTGTTGGAATGTTGTCAATGTATATTTTAATACGCAATGGTTTAGGGATGGGTTATCCGGTAGCCTTTTTTGGAAGTATCTTTTATCTATTAAACATTTATTCTATGACTCAAATTTGGAAAAGATTCATATATAGTCATATGATTGCCTGGGCTTATTTTCCGCTTTTTATTTACATTTGGATTAAGTGGATTGGTACAGGCAAGTTAATTTGGTTGCTTTATTTCCTACTAAGCTCCTTAATTTTTGCCTATACTTTTAGTAATCCAGTGTTTCTTTCTACTTTTTGGGTTCCCGCCACCATATTTGTTCTAAATCAATTATGGCAGACAAGAAAAAATAAAAAAAATATTTTAGAGATACTTGTAAGTTTTGCAGTTGGATTAATACTTTGGTCGGCAGTTAACTTTTGGTGGTTATATCCAACATTAAATTTAGGAAGTTCCTGGACTGACCAAACTGGACAAACATGGCAATCAGATTTAAGTTCATTGCATGCAGTTAGTAAATATTTTCCTGTTTGGGAAATTTTGCTTCTTCGTCAAAGCTGGTATCTGGGGCATGAAAACGATTGGTTTGATTTCTACCATAATCCTTTTATTTATCTTATTGGTTTAATGATACTTCTGATAGCTATTTATGGTGTTATTAAAAGTAAAGGTTTTACTTATTGGAAATATTTAATAGTTCTTGCAGTAGTGGGATTATTTATCTCTAAAGGAACTAGCTTTCCTTTCGGATATACATTTTTTGAAATACTTTTTTCAAAATTTTCTCTTACTGTTGCACTGCGAAATTCGTATGAAAAATTTGGAATAGTTTGGTTGCTACCTTATACAGTATTTTTTGCAATCGGATTTAGTGTTCTTCTTCAAAAGTTTAACAAGATAAAAAGATATATAGTTGGAGGAATCATAATCTCTCTATCTTATGGATTACTAGTCTATCCTATGTGGACAGGTGATATTTTTCCACAAAAACATAGACTTAATATTCCTCAATATTATATTGATGCAAATAACTATTTAAAGAAATACTCTGATAATAGAATTTTTCATATTCCGTTTATTTTAGAAATTGAAAGATTGAGCTATTCGTGGGGCTATGTAGGAGAAGATCCATCAGATAACTTATTTGATCCTGAACCTGCTTCAAAACGAGGAGTACCTCCTTATAGTTTGTTTTATAAACAGATGAGTAATCATTTAGAGAATAAGGAATTCTCTAGAATTCTAGGCTTATTAGGTATTGAAAATGTAATTTTTCATAAAGACAACATCTATCCCAAAATAGATTTAAAGAAAACGCAAGATGTTATCGAGAGTTGGAAAGGGATTAATGAAAAAAAAGAATTCGGTCTTTTAACTGTCTATTCACTAGATCAAGAATTAATTAGACCTCGAATTTTTACTGCTAATTCCTTTATCCACGTTCAATCAGTTGAAGAAGGAATACTTAAGATATTAAATGGAGCCATTGACTACATAAGTACTGTTTTTATATTGGAACAAAACACTATATTGGCACAAGATCTAATTCCCGATCCCTCATTGTTTTTGAATGTCAAGAAAATGAGTAGTCCTAATATAACTTTTGAGAAAAAATCTAATGATTCTTATAAGGTGGTTGTTAAAGACGCCAAAGCACCGGTTATACTTGTTTTAAACAATACTTTTGATAAGTCATGGCAAGCTAAGATTGGAAAAGAAACAATTGTAAATCACATTTTTGTTAACGGTTTTGCTAACGGATGGATTATTGGAAATATAGGAGATTATGAGGTGAATATTAATCTTAAGGTTTGGCCGTGGGATTAAACTTCTTTTTATAAATAGTTTAACAATTCTCCTTTTTTAATAAAGATAGAATTTTCGTGTGCCATTGGTTCAAAAAGTGGATAAAAGTAGGAATCCTGCATCCTTCCTTTATAAATAAATCCTAATTTAGTTAGACCGGTATAAATATCCTCAAAAAAACATGAATTTTTCCAGGTCTCAACAAAACCGGTTTCTACTATTATTAATGAAGCTTGTTTTAATAACTTCTGTCCACCTTTTATAATTAAATCTTCTGTACCTTCGGTATCCATCTTAATAAAAATAGGTTTTTTTAATTTCTTATTGCTAAAATATCGATCTAATGTTGTAACCTCGACACTGTAGTTTTTTGCTACATATTTATTATGTATTTTAGGGTTTGGTTTTAAAAAAGATGATGCTGCTAAGAAATTATATTCATAAAAATTTTTATTGCCTGTATAATCAGTTAACGCTAGATTTTCAACAATAAATTTATTAGATTTAATTTTCGATTTAATTAAACTGATCTTCTGTTTAAGCGGCTCGAAAGCATATATATCTGTTTGTGGAGAAATATAATTAATCACTTTAGAAACATTTCCGTCTAGAGCGCCGATATCTATGAATGTACCAATTTTGAATTTACTGATCCATTCAAACTGGAGATATTGTGGTAAATATGCACCTTTAAATGGAAGTATTAAAAGATTAGGTCTTGATAAAAGATAAAACGCAAAAAAAATGTAATTTTTGATTACGGCTCTAAAAAATTTATATATTTTTGATATGTTTTTCATAACCTTAGACTTATTCTGAAATGGTTAGTTCTTAAAAAAATAGAAACAAGTATTATTTACAAACGGTATATTAAACTTCACAGGAAATCCAAAGCTAAAAATTGAATGAAATCTATATAAAAAAGGAATAAAAGCAACCCTAGTAAATGATATTTCTCTATACCCCAAGCTTTTTCCTACACTTATCCAAAACGGCGGTTCATGAACATTAATATGCATAGGGTCTGCCAAAGTCTGTTTTGTTGGGGTTGGAGTAGAGAAGACTAATGTGTCCTCCTTTTTAAGCAGTTTTTTCATATTTTCTAAAGCTTTTTTTGGATTCTTTAAATATTCAACAACTTCAAGAGCAAAAATATAGTCATATTTCTGTTTAATAGCTACTTCTTTCTCTATATCTAGAACTTCAAACTCTATATCACTTTGTAGTTTGCTTGCTTTTTCAATAATAAATTCTGAAATATCAGATGCGACAACTTTAAAGCGGTTCTCTTTTAAGATTTTTGCAAAAGATCCAATAGCACAGCCTATCTCCAAAACATACTTACCTTCTCCATTTTTTATTGGAAGTAATTTATTTAAAAGATTAACCCAACTCTTAAACCACCTATAATAATACATAAACTCAGAATGGTTGTATTTTTTAAAGAATATGCCAAAATATCTTTTATCAAACTCATCTTTACCATGTTGCATAACCTTAAATTTATAAAGCATTTTTATTGTTACTCCTTTTTAGTCAATATCATAAGCCCGAGAGGTGATTCTCCTATTAAGTAAAAAAAGGTTTCCAGTATAAACGCTATAGGTGCCCCCACAATTAAGAGAGTAAGTGTGGGTAAATTTTTAATCACACCCAATCTTAAATCTAATGTGGGCAATTTTAATATCTGTATAATACCTGCAAGTAGGCAGTATGGAGAATACTGATAAGACATAATGCCTCTTTGAGCAAGTACCTTTAAATTATTTTTTTTGGCAATATTTCTTATTCCGGTCTCTGTAAAATGGAATAAGTGTCTGGGAATATCACGCTGAAGCCAATATTTTCCTAAAATCTTTGACTCAAAGGAATCAAATCGTGGATATTCAACAAAGATGAGTCCGTTTTTTTTGAGCAAGGATGTTGCTTTTTTTAGAAATTTTATAGGGGTAGAAACATGTTCCAAACTTTCCAAAAAAACAATTGCATCAAATCTTTTATTTGTTTTCCACCTTAGGAAGTCTACTTTAATTATATTTTTATTTTTAACTTTTGCACCCGGAAACTCTAAATTTGTCATATTAAAATCTTGACCAAGCATTTTCCCAAATACGCCTTCACCGGAACCCACATCTAATACCTCTCCATTTGACAAATATTTTTTGAACCATCTAACCCTTAGTTTTTGGAGAGAATTATGTAAACCTTGTCTCAAAGTAGAGAATCTACCTTGATTTTGCCAGTAAATTTCTGGGTAATATATTGACATATTTTTAGGAACAGGTGAGACAAACCCATTTTGACAATTATCACAGAAATAAAGGTTAAATTTATTTTTATCAAGAAGCCTGATATTTTTACCATTACGACAAAGAGAACAACTCATATATTCAATCAGACGATTATAGCTTATATTTGGCCAATTCTGAAGTTGTCATTCAAATGAAAGAATAGTACAGTATTACAAACTTTAGATTAATGAAAATAGTTATTTCAATTTTTTGTCTGGCCACCATTTTAATTGTGATTTGGTTTAGAGACGGCAATATTATGGGGACAGCCGAAGATAGCCTCATATTTTACAATATTTCCCGTTTCCTGCCGGAATCACAGTATGCCTGGATGGAGCACCCGGGACTTGGCAGAGTAACCGTACACTTAACTGCAGCTAGGCCAACTTATGAAGCGCTTAATTTTTTGCAAGTATTAGGTTTTCCTAATTATTTAATTCAGGCATTAACTTTTTGGTTTATCCTTGTTAGTGCGGGTTTAGGAGTTTATTTAACCGTTAAAGAATTTTTCCCTCAACTTCAAAATAGATATGTTCTGCTTTCAGTTTTATTCTACTTATTTAATCCCCTGTCTTTAGTAAATGTCTGGAATAGATTTTTATCGGATTACATCTTTGCTTTTGGCTTGCTGCCAATTGTAACTTTTATATTTATAAAGGGACTCAAGAAAAAGAATTATCTTTGGAGTCTTGTTTTAGTTTTGGTACTCCCTCTCTATAGCTTTGCTTTTACTTACCTAGCATTCGACATTCTTTTATGGATATTCTTTTTTACTCTGACTTTGCTTTTCTTTGTAACCAATAAAGAATTAAATGCTCGAATATTTTATATTAAATATTTTTTTCTTACCCTTTTATTGTTTTCACTTACTAATCTTTGGTGGATCGGTCAGCTAATGAGTCTTAAGCTGTTTAAAAATATTCACTCATCGGTCCTTAATTTTGATATTTCCGGTAATTTAGACATTCTGGATGCCCTAAGCAAAAAAATGGGCAATCTATCCGACATCTTTAGACTGACAAATGCATCCTTTCTTAATGAAAATTCGCTTTGGTGGGTAAAAACTTTTCACTCGCTACCTTTTGTTATAATGCAATACCTGATCACATCTTTGATACTTTACTCAATTATTCGGGGTATTAGAAATAAGTCTGTATTAATTTTGGGTGGGTTATTTTTTGTAAGCATATATTTGGCAAAAGGGATAAACCCCCCTTTCGGAGAATTGTATAAGTTAATTTTTACAAGCGTTCCATTTTTACAGGTCTTTCGCAATCCTTTTGAAAAAGCATCGTTTATTTTAGCTTTATCGGCTACTCTATTAATAGGTTTTAGCGTATTCAACCTTGTTCGGCAACTTCCTAAAAAATTTGGAAATTTACTATATTTTGGTCTGTTGTGCTTTATTGTCTTAGTATGGGGTTTTCCGTTTTATACAGGATGGGTATTTACATCGCCGGATCCGCCAACAAATAATTATAAGGTGGGATATAAAGTTAAAGTTCCTCATTATTATCATGAAGCTGATGGGTGGCTTAAAGGTAAGGGTGATAACTTCCGGTTTATTGGTTTTCCACTGGGTGATGAAGGGATAACTTATAACTGGGAGAAAGGTTACTCAGGCGTAGAGCTTTCAACAGCTCTTTTTGCAACCCCGGGAATCTTACATAATACTGCAGTTCCATATTATCATGAGCTGGTTCCCCACATACAGAAGACCCTACTTTCTCAAGACAATTTCCTAAAGTTGGCAAACGTTTTAAATGTAAAATTTCTTTTTATCCGCCATGATATTGATTATAAGTTAAGGAAGATGGAAAATCCCGCTATCATTGATAAAAACTTTGCCGAAAGACAGAAGAATAATCAGATCAAAAAGGTTGCTAATTTTGGTCAGCTAAGTTTTTGGGAAAACATGCAATGGAAAGACAGGACTTTTTATCCTGGCAGAAGGATTGTGAAAAGTTCAAACGATCAGCAAGTGTCGGAATTAACTGCTGTAGATGTGAATGAGGATGAAGTATTAATGGATGCAAAAAATATTCAAGCGTTAAATTCTGAGTCCGAGGTTAGTATATCTTATGAAAAAATTAATCCTACCAGATATATTGTTCATGTTAAGAATGCGTCTCCTTTTATTTTAGTTTTTTCCGAGCTTTTCAACAACGCCTGGCAGGCATTTTATGAGGACAACAAACTTGACAAACATTTTAGAGTTAATTTCTATGCCAACGGATGGTATATTGAAAGAAGGGGAAATTATGATATTTTGATTGAATTTATCCCACAAAGATTACTTTTGGCAGGAGAAAAAATTTCATCTTTTTCATATGCTTCAGTCCTTTTGATATTATTTATTTATCTATTTAGAAAAAAATGGAAAGCATGATTTATTGGTTAGTTTTAGGGATATTAATCGTTGCAGCTGCTTCTTTTAAAAAGAGAGCATCATTCTATCTTTCTTTAGCTTTTTATCTTTTTATGGCTGGAGCAATACTTAGAATTATCGGTATAAATGATATAGCAGAGCTAATAATGAGGATAAGCCTTATAGGATGGTTAGTTGGACTAGGTCTATCTTTTAAGCAGTTGTGAGAGTTTGTCTCTTGTAGTAGCGGTTGTGTCTATTAATTTATCAGTGCCTTCTAGCTGAAAGGTAAGTATATTTGTGAGAGATATAGGTTGTTCCGGTAGCCCATGCTTAATTAAAGATTTTCCATCCGTCACGGCAGAAATTGATTCTTCAAAACTGCCTAAAGTTACCACTGATTTATAATCAGCTAGGCCGTAAATAAGTTGTATTCTGGATGGAAAACCAAAAGTTAATACATTATGAACAATTTCTCCGTTCTCTCCTGTAAAATAAAATGCCAGTGGTCCTTTTGAAAAATCATCCTTTGAGAATTTTGGTATTTGTGACCAAATCTTATTACTTAACTGTTGATTTCTAACAGCCAACAGTTTGTTAAGGTAGCTACTAGTTGAAAAAAGATGAATTAGTGTTATTGTTAAAACAAGCAATAACATTATAAGCTTATTCTTTTTATCATGAACTATACTGATAAGAGCTGCTAGGAATAAGGAGAAACCCCCGGCAGAGATTATTAAATATCTATGAGTTGTGGGAAACATAAAGTTTGGGTCACGAATCCATGGTATTAAGAGAGGGAAAAGAGTCCAAAGTAGGGATATTATGAATATATCTGCAAGATAAGATTTTCTTTGTTTGATAACTAGCACTAGCCATACAATAATCAAAATCCCTCCAATTAGTGCAAATGGGATTTCAAACGTTCCTGAAAGATTTGGAATAAACATTCCCCCTATTTCTGCTAAGGCGTACAGCAAAAATTCGGACTGCCCATTTTGAATCAATTTAAGACTTGATTCGACCCCTATTATCACTGTGGTTGCTATTCCTTTTGTTGAGGGTTTTATAGTTTGTTTATCCCAATCTGGGGATGAATATGTGGTAGTGCCTAGTAACAAAAATAGAAATATTAAAATTAACAATGATAATCTTAGGATTACTCTTTTCAATATTCGGGAATCACGATTATTAAGCAGCCAAAAAAGTTCTATGGAAATAATTAAAGGAACAAGACTGGTAGTTCTTATAGGTGAGCTAATTATGGTTGTATAAAAGAGGCTAGATGTTAGGATTAGTGATTTTAATTTTGTATTTTCCCTCAATTTTATAAAAAAGTAAAGAAAAAAATTGAAAAAAGTTACTGTTAAATAAGAAGTCATATTGAAAACCCAATTTGTAGTTTCTAATCCGATGGGGGTGATAGAGAAAAAAAGAATGGCAAAAAAAGAAGCCAATTTATTTTTAGTAAGAAGGAGTGTAATGGGATAAAAAGAGAAAGATGCGAGGAGTCTCATTAAATAGGAGATGATATAATATGGTGCTGATTGGAAATCAAAAATTCTTGATAATAATCCCGTGGTGATATCTTGTGGACCATATAAGGTTTGAAAATATGTAAGGTGATTCCAAACTCCTTTTGAGAATATTCCTACCATTAATTCGTATCTCCATGCAGTTACCCAAAAATCTCCAAAAACAGCAAGATTAAATGAAGGAAAGAAGACATACAGACTGGTAGATACTATTATGAGGATTGCTAAAAAATAATACATTATATTTTTTTAATGTTTTCCAAGTAAAATGCAAAATGAGAGAATGGATACCAAAAGGGTTTTGATAGCTGTTTAACTTTAAAATTTATTCCCATTTGCTTAAATATTTTCTGCCAATCTTTAATATCTCTGAATGACAACGGTATATACAGTTGTCCATAATGTAATTTGTTAAGGATAGTATCTGCAAACTTACCATAAAAGGTAGGCTGAGCTTCAAATACTAGTACTGTTTTCGCCACCCTCAAAGCTTCCTGCAAAATACTTCTTTGGTCTTGCATCTTAACATGGTGTAGTACATCATTTAGTAAGACAACATCATAACTTTTATTTGAGAAAGGAAGCCTACTGTTTGATATTTTTACAAATGGTAAATCATAAGTTAAATGATTTTCAATGTCGCAGACTGTAATATTTACTCCTAAGTTAATTCTTAAAAAGTTTGCAACAGCCCCGTTACCGCATCCCATATCAAGGACCCTATCGCTTTTTTTAATCCAGTTTTTGTAAGCATTCATTATCAATTTACATCTGTATGGCATAGTTAATGTTGCAATGTTAATCATGGTATTATTTAAATTTAGTAGATCATATAATATTAAGACATTTGTATAAAATGACAAGATTTAACTTTCATATTTTTGCCAATGCTGCATTAGGTAAAGGATTATCTGGTGGGGATAGGATTTTTATTGAATTTGCAAAAAGATTAAGTATTCACCAGAAGGTGATAGTTTATGTATGGCAAGAAGGATATGAGATGTGTAGACGGCAGGGTTTATCTGAGTGTGTAAATTTTAAGATATTAAATGTTAATTTTTGGTGTAAATTTGGTTTTTTAATATGCTACATTGCCAGAATTTTTAAATCTATCTGGTTTGCTATTATAACCAAGATAGATAATAGTGAGAAAACTATTATCTATTCAGCATCGGAATTTTGGATGGATTCACTCCCGGCATTTATTTTGAAGCTTAGATTTCCTCAGGTAAGGTGGGTAGCGGGTTGGTTCCAAACTGCCCCAAATCCTTTTACAGGTTTTACGGAGGGGGTAAGAGAAAGACAATATAGATTATCAGCATTTTTTTATTGGTTTGTGCAACTTCCTATAAAACCATTAATTAGAAGATGGGCAGATTTTGTTTTGGTTAATAATGAGCTAGAAAAAAAACAATTTAATAAACTTGATAAATTGGGTAGAGTATTGGTAATTCTTGGAGCTGTGAATATAGAAGATATTAGCCAATATCTTAGAAAGAACAAGGACTTGCCTAAAATTTATGATGTCGTTTTCCAGGGTAGATTTCACCCTCAAAAGGGTGTGATAGAGCTTATCGATATTTGGAAGTTTGTGACTAGTAGACTTCCGAATGCTAAACTTGCCATGATTGGAGATGGTCCTCTGATGGATCTAGTTAAGAAAAAGATAGATGATCTTAGATTACAAAAGAATATAAAACTTTTCGGTTATGTTTTTGATGGGCCAAAAAAATACGGGATTTTTTCTGAAAGTAAGTTAGTAGTCCATCCAGCATTTTTTGATTCTGGAGGAATGGCTGCCCAAGAAGCGATGGCTTTTGGTCTGCCTTGTATTGGATTTGATTTAAGTTCCTATAAATCCTACTTTCCCAGCGGGATAGTTAAGGTTGCAGTTGGAGATTTGCAAGGATTTGCCAATATTATAGCTGAATTATTAGAAAATAAAAATAAAAGGGATAGGATTGGTAGGGAAGCTCAAAAAATGATTAATGAAAATTGGAGCTGGGATAAAAGAGTTGAACAGCTTACGACTATTTTAAAAACCTAGGGTTTTCTTTAAGATAAATTACGGTTTGTCGGATAGCTTCTCTAATTGTCAGTTTGGGTCTCCAGCCTAATCTCTTTAGTTTTTCGATAGATAAAAGTACAAATTCATTATCGCCCTTCCAATTACTTTCTTTCCCAAGCCAAGTTTTTTTTACAGAAGTTTTACCCAAAACTTCAAGAATGCTATCAACAATCTGAGAAACTGTAAGTAAATCTTGATGCCCAATATTGTATATACTGACTTGCTCTTTCGAGTTCGCAATTATTCTAAATATTGCATCAATCCCATCCAAAACAGCGAGAGAAGATTTCTTAGGTGAACCATCTGAAAAAAGCTTAATCGATTTTGGATTATGCTGCAATTTTTTTAAGACATCAAAAACTATTCCGTGAGTATAACGCGGACCCAAGAAAGAAACGAATCTAAAGATATAGGTTTTAATGTTATAGTAAGAAGAATAAGTATAAATGTAACTTTCACAAGCAGCTTTTGTTGCCCCATATAAAGAGGTTGGTTGAAATGGGTAATCTTCAGGAGTAGGATGGATTCTTGCATCTCCATAAACTGAAGAAGTAGAAGTAAACGCCAAATTTTTGACTCCGTAATTTATCATAGCTTCCAAAACATTACGTGTCATTTCCAAGTTTTGATCATGGTCGATAAAATGGTTTTCAAAGCCAGACTTAACATCAGCATGAGCAGCTAAATGAAAAACAGACTCTATACCTTTCATAGATTCTTTGAGTTTTCGGATATTTGAGAGATCAGCTTTTACCAATTCAAAATTTCTATTTTTTAAATGTTGTCGGATAAAAATTTGCCTGCCGGTTGAAAAATTATCATATACTCTTACTTTATGTCCTTCACTCATTAACCTGTCAACAATATGGGAACCAATAAATCCGGCACCGCCTGTAATAAGATATTTCATATCATACAAAATTTTTGTGGTAAAGTTTTTTAATTACACTCATAACATATAGAGCATCCTTTATACTACTATCGCTATAATCTTTTTGCTTAATTCTTTTAAAGAAGAGGTTATTTTCAACTTTCCAGGAATTATCTTCTTCTCCAAATGAAAACTCACTAACATCAGGAGGACCCATTTCGGGTCTCATAGAATATAAGACTAACCTTTCCTTACCATAGCTTCTGCCTAGCCCATCAATTTGAATCTTTCCCTTTTGCAACATAATTTCAAAAGAAAATATATTTTTCCATTCTACACAAGTTACTGAAAGATCAGCGATTTGATTTTTCTTATTTCGGAGTTGAAAAAAAGCAGCATCTTCCAAGTTTGTTTCCCAAAATAAGTTAGTCACAAATCCTGTTATTTGAGACATTTGTCCACAAAAAAAGTTCACTAGATCAATTAAATGACAGCCCTGATCGATTAATTCCCCACCGCCTGACACTTTTTTTTGAAAACGCCATTCTTTTTCATAATTTAACCTACCACCGTGGCCATATCTAGCCCTGATAAATAAAAGGGGTCCCCAATTTTGGGAATCAACAATTTGTTTAGCCTTTTGTATTGCTGGATGAAATTTATGATTATATCCGTACATTACAACAACGGAGTTTCTCTTGTAGGCTTTATATGTATCTGATATTTGTCTAAAATTTACCCCCCCGGGTTTCTCTATAAGAACATGTTTTCCGTTTTCAATTGCTGATATCGCTATTTTTGATAAATTATTATTTGTAACACAAACAAATATTGCATTGATATCCTTGTCCTTCACTACCTTATGCCAATCTTTTTCAAAGCCGCAGTTAAACTGGTGAGCAAATACTTCTCCTTTTTGCTCATCTATATCACAAACAGTTGTTAAATTTACGCCTTTAGGTAAAGATTGTGCTCTTTTTCTTCCAACGTAACCTGCCCCTATTATTGCAATATTCATTTTCCCTCTCCCATTCCGAGATAATTAAATCCAAAGTTTTTATATTTCTTTTTATCTAAAAAGTTTTTAGTATCTATAATAACTCTTTGTCTCATCAAATTTGAAACTAATTTGGGATTAATTTCTTTAAATTGAGGCCACTGTGTCATTAAAATTAATAAGTCTAATTTTTTTAAAAATTCCTCAATGGAACTTTTAATATTTACAAATTTTAGTCTTCCATTTTTTATAGCCGGATCAAAACCTCTAATTTCAGCTTTCTCTTTGGCTAATAAATTTGCTAATTCAAGAGATTGAGATCTTCTTAAGGTATTTGTATTAGGTTTGTAGGTTAAGCCTAGTATACCTATTTTTTTCCCATTAAGTTTGGGATAAATTTTTTTGACCTTCCTCATTAAATAATTTAGTCTATCTTGGTTGACCGCATAAATTGCATTAAGCAATTTAGCTGGATATTTAAATTTAGCGGAGAGTTTAATGAGAGTTTTAATATCACGACCCAAAGTTCCGCCGGCAAATCCTAATCCAGGATTAATAGGTGCTTTCGGACTTACCCTTGGATCGGACTTTAATCCTAAAACTACATCTTGTATATTTGCACCCAATAGTTCACAAAGATCAGAGAGTTCAGAGGCAAAACTTATATTTAGAGCTAAGTAAGAATTTAGAGCATGCTTTAACATTTCGGCACTCTCTATAGACATTTTCAAAACTTTACATTTAAAAATTGGAAAATCTTTTAGAAATTGCTCAATGATATCATTATTATCTGATCCTAGGACGATCCTTGGAGGTTTAAGAAAGTCATAAATTGCACTTCCCAGTCTTAAGTTTTCAGGGAAATAAATTACCCTAGTGTTTGATTTTAATCTTTTTAAAAGAGAGCGGGTAGTTCCAATAGGGACTTGACTTGAAATAACAATAATTGTTTTTTTTGAGATATATTTAACTACTAAATCAAATAATTTATTTAACAAACTTAAGTCAACTTCATCATAATCATTTATTGGCGTATCTAAAGTAATAAAAATATAGTCTTTATTTTTGATTACTTCTTTTGGATTACTACTAAAATGCAAATTTTTGTTTAAATATTTTGTAAAATATCTGGTAAGACTAGGTTCAAATATAGGAAGTTCTTTTGATTTTAGTTTGTTAACATTCTTTTTATCTAGGTCGAAGCAGGAAACTTTATATCCTGATTTAGCAAAGCAAACACTATATACTAAACCCAGATGCCATAATCCTAAAACTCCGACAGATAACTTAAGACCCTTTTTCATAGATAAACTCTTGATCCACTCTTCTTAGTTTGTATAAATTATTACTAAGTTTATTCGTAGAAGAACTTTGTTCATTCTTTCTTAACTTTGCGGGTGGATTCCATTTGGCGCTTAGTAGCCTTCCAGTAATATGGTTTGACTGAGTTGACGATAGATAGACTACTAGTTTTGCAGCAAGTTCAGGAGGCATTCCCCCTAACTTTTTTTGTTTAATGGCATTTTGATAAATTTCTTTACCGCTTTTTTTAGGTCCTTGTTTAATCAAATAATCGTTTAAATAAGTATTAACAGAACCAGGCGATATAGCGTTTACCTGAATATTTTTTTCTTTAAGCTCATCCGCTAAAACTTCACTGAATCCTGCAACAGCAAATTTAGAAGTAAAGTATGCGGAAAAGTTAGGCATTGTTTTGCTTCCTCCAACTCCAGCCCCACATAAATTAATAATTTTTCCCCCGCCCCCTTTTTCCATAAGCGGAATTACTAAATGTGATAAGTAGACAATACCCATGAAATTAATTTCAAAGGCCTTATTCCAATTATTTAAACTTAAATTCTGAAAAGGTCCAATAGGACCATATATACCGGCATTGTTTACCAAAATATCTATTTTTTTTAACTTAATTTGTGCAAATTTTATTAATTTTTTGCAATCAGTAAATTTTGAGACATCACAAGATATTCCGTAAGCTACTACATTTTTCTTATTTAGAGCACTCAGTGCTTTTTGTATTTCTGATTTAGTTCGCGAGCAAATTATAACAATTGCACCTTGATTAACCAGTTCTTTAGCAATTGCAAAACCGATCCCTCTAGCTCCGCCCGTGATCAAAGCAACTTTGTTAGATAACATAGAGAGATTATATTACTTTTTCTGGAGTTTTTTCCAAGCTTGATCAAATTGTTCAATAGTTTCTATTGTTCGTTGACTAAAAAGCATAGAGTGTAAGATTTCTGGAGTTGTTGTAACAATATTAGCTCCAGCTGCGAACGCTTCTCCCACCATTGTCGCTGTACGTATACTTCCAACTATTATTTTTGGATTTTCGTAGTCACCTTCTTTCAAAAACGATGAAATAGCAACTACTATATTTTTAGGATCATTATTAACGCTCGATTCCAGTCCTACTCTTTTGAAATCCGCCATATAGTCGAATCTACCCCTATACTTTACTTGATCCTCAAGGGAGCGTCCCCAAAAAAGGGAGATAAATGATGGTCTCTTACAATATCTTGTGGCTAAAGCTGCCATAACCATTTGTTCAAAGGTCATCATAGTTGTGACATTTATAGCAATACCTAAATCTGAAAGTGCTTGGATAATTTCTAAACTTTTGGTTGTGTCGGGGATTAGTGGCACTTTTACAACAATATTTTTGTCCATGCTATTTAATTTCCTACCTTCCTTAACCATCTCGTTTGTGGTTGCTGTACTATCTGTAAGCTCTACTGAAACAGGTTTATCTTTCATCTCCTTGCAGATTTTTTTGATAACTATTTCTACGTCTTGTAAACGCAATCCATCCTGTAACATTATTACTTGATTTGTGGTTACACCGTCAATGATTCCAGTTGAATTCCATCTTTTTATTTCTTCTAAATTAGAGGAATCTATAAATAAGGATCGGTTAAAGGAGTAGATTTTTGGCATAACTTTAGACATAATTCTAGTTCATAAAACTGAATATATCAAGTGTAGGTGATATACTAATACAATGAAATGTGCAGTTTTTCTTGATCGGGACGGAGTTATAAATGAGTTAGTTTATGATTCACAACATGGAACAGTTGATAGTCCAATGTTTCCATCTCAAGTGAAATTAATGTATGGAATTGATGAACTGATTAAAGACATAAATAAAACGGGATTTATCAGCATCATTTGTTCAAACCAACCAGCTGTGGCATTAGGAAAAACTACACTAAAAAATTTTAAGGCGGTAACTGAAGAAATTAAAACACAACTAAAGGCAAAGGGGGCAAGTATAGATTATGAATATCATTGTTTGCATCACCCATTTGCAAAGATTAAAAAATATAAAATTGTGTGCGAATGTAGAAAACCGAAGACAAGTCTTTTTCTGAAAGCCGCGTCTGAACACCATATTGATCTTAAGGATTCATGGATGATAGGTGATGGAGTAGATGACATAAAAGCTGGTAAAAAGGCAGGGTGTAAGACAATATTACTTGCTAATATTAATGCAACCGAGAATTTACGGATTATAGAAAATCAGCTAGGATCTATAAATCCGGACTTTATAGTAAAAAATTTATTAGAAGCTTTAAAGATTATTAAGGAAAATTTATGATAGCAATTATTGTTGCTGGTGGAAGAGGCGAAAGACTTGAACTTTTTACTAACAGGATTCCCAAACCTATGATAAAAGTTAGTGGAAAACCAATACTTTTACATGTTGTAGAACTACTTAAAAAATATGGTGTATCAGAATATATTTTTTCCTTATGTTACTTACCTAATGTAGTTAAAAATTATTTTGGGGATGGTAAAAAATTTGGAATAAAAATATCTTATACATTTGAAAAACCTAATTTACCGTTGGGTACTGCAGGAGCAATTTCGCTTGCAAGAAAATTAATTAACGATACCTTCATTGTGACTTATGCGGATATTTTAAGGGATTTGGATATAGGAAATATGATAAGTTTTCATAAGAAAAATAAATCATTTGCTACCTTAAATGTTTACAAAAGAGAAAGTAGGGATGCAAAAAGTAAAATAGTTTTAGACAATAAAAATCGGATCATTAAATTTATAGAAAGACCCAAATCAGATGATCTAAAAGAAGAATACATTTGGGTAAACGGATCATTTTATATTTTGGAGCCGCAAATTTTTGATTGGATTCCAGATAATAAAAAATCTGATTTTGGAAAAGATATATTCCCAAAATTATTGAAATCAAAAAAACCTCTTTATGCTTATCCTCCAAAAGGATATCTCGTTGATATAGGTAATATGGAAAAATTAGAGTATGCTAGAAAAACTTTCAGTAAGGTTCAATTTCCCGAAGTTCCGGGGAAAAAACTATTGCATGCCAAATAAGAACCTGAAAGCTTTCTGCAAAAGGAGTTATAAACTCATCTTTTACAACAGGCACCATGATACACAGGTCAGCAACTTTTTTAGTATATCCCCCATCTCTGCTGACAATTCCAATTATGGAAGCTTTAATCTTTTTGGCATATTTTAATGCTTCCACTATATTAGGACTAATGTTCTTTTCCAAATTCCCACCACCGACTGATAGAATCATTAGTACATCTTTACTTGTGAGTTTGCTAACCTTTAACCAATTAATAAAAACTGTCTCCCATCCATCATCATTAGTTCTGGCTGTTAATTCTGATACATTATCAATTGGTGTGTAAGCTTCAATGTTGGCAATTTTTCTGAAATCATTAACAG
This sequence comes from uncultured Gammaproteobacteria bacterium, assembly GCA_964387865.1. Taxonomy (GTDB): domain Bacteria; phylum Patescibacteriota; class Microgenomatia; order Daviesbacterales; family UBA10151; genus CAYLXC01. The sequence continues at coordinate 35,074 of CAYLXC010000002.1, forward strand.
CATGAGAACTGTTAGCAGCACTGCCACCTACCCCTAGTAAAAACAATCTTCCTCTTCTTTGTCTAAGTTTAGTTAACAGGTTAATAGTTCTTTCAATATCCTTTTTGGAAATATTATTTATGGCAGTGATTGCTCCGTCTAAATAGTTTTGAATATATTCTGAAGTTTTCATATTTTTCAACTTAAATTAATCAATACCTTTGTTCCTTCCCAATCAAATTTAACTTTGCGTTCCTCAAGACCTATTTTTTGCATTCTATCACGGAAACTATTTTTGTTTTTATTAACATAGAATACGAACCAACCTCCTCCGCCTGCTCCCATAATTTTTCCGCCCAAGGCACCGGCTCTAAGGGCCTGATTATACCACTCATCAATCTGGGGATTAGATACTAGAGTGGATAATTTTTTCTTCATTAGCCAGTGCGTATGCAAAGACGCTCCAAAATCATCGACCTTCCCCTTTAACAAAAATTTTTTAACGTCTTGGCCCAAAGTTTTAATCTCATCTAAATTTCTAATTATCTCTTCGGTTTGTTTTGATTTTTTTCCTATTTTCTTTTTTTGATCAGATAAAACAGTTACCGCATCGCGTTGAATTCTGGTTCTAAAAAATAATAAATTACTTTCTAACTCTGCAATAGTATTAAAGCTTAAGTTTAAAGATTCTACATGAACCCTGCCTCTTGTATCAATTTCAAAATAGTTGATTCCACCTAAAGCTGCTATATACTGATCCTGTGGTCCAACTGGCATTTTAAGTTTTCTTATCTCTATCTCTGCAGCCTCTTTGGCTAGATATAATTTATCTACTGGTTGATTTCTGTATGTATAAAGGGCATTAAGCAGTCCTACTTCAAGTGCTCCTGAGCCACCTAAACCTGATTTAGCAGATGCATCAGCTAAAGTTGTGATTTCTATACCTTTGGTAACTTTGGTTAACTTTAAGCACTCTTTAATAATTGGATTTGGAATTTCCCTAAAATCATAGGTCATAGTTGCCTCAATGCCATGAGAAGCTTTAATGAGATTCCGGTCCTCTGTTTTGTTCAAAAAAATAAACACATATTTACCAATTGCTGCACTAATCCAAGCCCCTCCCTTTAGTTTGCTATACCATACTACATCTGTCCCTCCGCCACCTAAAGTTATTCTCATTGGTGTTTGAGTAATAATGAGAGCTCTCTCGCGAGATAGACTTTGATCTTTAGTTTTTAAAATTCTACGCATTATTTACATTTGCTGTTAGTAACAGTTATTATATGTGTCAAGTGCTCAAATGCAAGGATTATATCTTTGATTTTAAGTAATGCAATAATCATTATGAAAAAATATTACCTCTCGATAATCATCCCAGCGTATAATGAGGAAAAGAAAATAGAGAGAGACATACGAGAAGCTTTTAATTATTTTAAAAAAAAGAAAATTTCTGGGGAGGTTATAGTTTCAACAGATGGGATAACTGATGATACTAACAAAATAGTCCTCAATCTTGAGAATGAATTCCCCGACCTGATTTTGCTGACTAAGAAAAAAAAGATTGGTAAAGGCACTGCAATTAAAAGTGGAGTGTCTAAAGCAAGAGGAAAATATATCATGTTTGCAGATGCAGGGTATTGTGTACCATTTAGATTAATTGATGCAGGAATTAAAAAGATAGAGGAAGGTTATGATCTGGCATTAGGAAATAGGGCTGATAAATCTGCAGTTATAAAGTATGGGCAACCACTTTACAGAAGGATCGGGTCGAAAGTTTTTGGTTTAATTGTTAAATATGTGCTAGGGGTTCCTTCTCATATTAAAGATACCCAATGTGGATTTAAAATTTATAAGCACGATATGGCAAAAAAATTGTTTAAAGATTTGGAATCATCCACTATGATGTTTGATCTGGAACATATTTTAAGGGCAAAAAAATATGGATATAAAATAGCTGTTTTTCCTGTTGAATGGAATAATGATCCTGATACTAAATTCAATCCAATAAGTGGTGGAATAAAATCCCTTAAAGAAATTTATAACATTAAATTTAGACTTAAACTTTAAAAATTAAATGGAAACATACTTTTATGATTTAAGGTATCAGGTTGATAAATATGAGTGGAGAGCCAGAGCCAAAAGAGATTTAGTTTTTCAACTCTTTGGAAAATATCGAAATCAGGATTTAAGAAATGAAACGACTAGGATTTTAGACTTCGGCTGTGGTACTGGAGTTCTTCTAGAAGAATTTGAAAAAAAATTTAATGTAGAAGGATTCGGAATAGATAACTCCAAAAAAGCAATTGATTACTGTAAGAAAAGAGGATTTGGCCGAGTTAAGATATCTGATGGGGTAAAAATTCCTTTTAAAGCTGGATATTTTGATTTAGTTACAGCTATAGATGTACTGGAGCATATAGAAAACGATTTGGAAGCATTAGGTCAAATTAAAAGAGTTTTAAAAAAGTTAGGCTTGGCAATCTTTTTAGTTCCTGCTCATCCTAAACTTTGGTCAACAAGAGACATTAATTTACAACACTTTAGAAGATATAAAATTGGAGAATTGGAAAGTAAATGCAAAAAATTAGGATTTAAGTTATTAGAGAATAAAAATGCTGATTTTGCGCTCTACTTTTTGTTCGCTCTAATTTGCTTACTGGCTCCTAAAAAAAATGGAATACCAAATCTAAAAATGGATACTGCCACTGCTTCTACTAATAAATTTATTAATGAAATAATCTTTATGTACGAACAATTGGAAAATAAATTACAGCAATTTACTACCTTCCCAATAGGATTATCGATTGTAGTGGTTGTACAAAAAATTTGATACTGTTACAATCTTCTTTGAGAATATGGCAAGTAAGAAAAAATTTATTCCCGGAAAAACAAGAGTTTTGTATGGTGGAGTTGCTTTTGGAAAAGAAGAACGGAGAGCAATTGATGAAATTTTAGATAAGAATTGGTGGGGATTATCCGAACAGGGAAAACTATTTGAAAAGGAGTTAGCAGAAACACAGGGAGTAAAAAGAGCAATCCTTGCAAATTCAGGATCTTCTGCATTAGACCTTGGCATTAGAGCGCTACAGCTCCCTAAAGGAAGTGAAGTAATTGTTCCTGCCTGTACATTCCCGACTCCAATAGCATCTTTAATAAATTATGGTCTTAAACCAGTGGTTGCTGATATAGAAATTGGTAATTATTTCTTTAGCCCAAAATCTTTAGAAAGGTCAATAAGCAAAAAGACCGCTGCAATTCTACTTGTTTATGTTGCCGGATTAGTGGGTGATTTAGACAAAATATTAAATATTGCAAAGAAAAATAAATTAAAAGTAATTGAAGATAATTGTGATGGATTTGGTGGAATATGGAAAGGTAGAATGCTTGGAAGTTTTGGTGAGTTTTCTACAATCTCCACGCATGCAGCACATATAATCTCAACAGGTGAAGGTGGGGTAGTCTTAACCAATGATGATGAATTGGCAGATAGAGTTATATCTATAAGGGATTGGGGAAGAATTTTAGATTTTGAGGATAGGAAAAAGGAACTAGGAGATTTTCCTGCAGATTATAGGAGATACATATATTCGGAATTAGGATCAAACCTTAAACCGTTAGAACTACAAGCTGCAATGGGTAGAGTACAACTGAGAAGATTACAAGAATTTAAAAAGAAAAGAAAAAGGAATGCTGAAGTTTTAAGAAAAATACTTTCTGAATATAAAGATAGAGTTATTTTGCCATCCCATCATCCTAATGCAGATGTCTGTTGGTATACTTTCCCGGTTACATTAAGAAGGGGCTCCAGAAAAAAAGTTTTGGAGGCTTTAGACAAAGCAAACATCGAATGGAGGCCAATTTTGGCAGGAAACATTGCTCGTCAACCAGCTTTTGTTAATCATATAATAGTTCGAGATAAATTAAATAATTCAGATCAATTATTGAACCAAAGTTTTTGGGTATCTGTGCATCCTACACATTCAATCGAGGTTATGGAATTTGTAGCAAACACAATAAAAAAAGCTCTTGATTAAATTAATATGTCTGCCAAAAACATTCACACACTTCTGATTACCGGTTCAACTGGTTTGGTTGGATCAAGATTTGTTGAACTTTTTAAAAACAATTTTTCAATCGTTACTATCGGAAGAAGTAATGTAGATAATCAGATAGATTTAACTTCCAAAGAAGAAGTATTCAGAACTATTCAATCATCTGATGCTGATGCTGTAATCAATTTTGCAGCTTACACTAATGTAGATGAAGCGGAAAAAGAAAAAGGAGATACAAAAGGAGAGGTATACACCATAAATACACTACTGCCATTTTGGCTTGCAAAAAGTTGCCAAACTTCCGGAAAGAAACTTTATCATATCTCGACCGATTATGTTTTTGATGGAAAACAAACGAATAGGTCCTACACAGAAGAAGATATTCCTAAACCGGTTGACTGTTGGTATTCAATAACAAAATATGAAGGAGAAATTGGCGTTGCTAACGGTTTTAAAAAACAGGAAAATTTTTCAATTATTCGGATATCCTATCCATACAGCGGTGTTTATAAGAGAAAATTAGATGTTGCCAGAGCTATTATAGAAAGGTTGGTTAGGAAAGAGTCCTATTTTGGTATAACAGATCAGAAAGTAAAACCAACTAGTGTGGATGATATTGCAAATGCTTTAAATCTGCTGCTAAAAAAGAGGGTCTATGGTATATTTCATATTGCAGGTAATTTTTCTCCAAATGAATACATTACTCCTTATGACTTTGCACTCAAAATTGCTGAAACTTTCGAATTGGATTCTTCGTTAATTAAGCCTATAACCTTTTTAGAATTTTCAAAAGAAAGGATTACACCAAGGCCTCAACATACATGGCTTGATACTACAAAAATAGAATCGCTTGGTTTTAGTATTACTAATACTAATCAAGCTCTAAATAGATTAAGACAACAATTTAACCACTAGTAATTAAAAAATTTGCCTTTCTGATATTTAGGCGATGAAAGATATACTCTATGAGTAACCTTATATTTTCAATCCCATGTTTTATGGAACCAATAAGGTTAGGTGAGATAGCTTCTTTAGAGTACCTTTTTGTAACAGGTACCTCGGCAATTTTAAATCCAAAGTAAACAGTTTGAATTATCAGCTGAGGATCAAAAAGATAACCATTACCATTTTTCATAAAAGGAATCGTTTTGAGTAGTTTCTTTGTATATCCTCTATATCCTGAATTAACTTCTATTAAATTTGTACCCAATACAAGATTAAAAAGTAGCGCAATTATCCTAAGTGATAATGATTTATAAACTGGTGTCTGATTAATCCCGGTTGTTAAAAAACGCGATCCTAAGATTAGGTCCCCTTTGCCTTGCTTAAGTGCCCTTATAAACTTAGGTATTTCTCCACCATCATATTGTCCATCCGGATGCAACATTATGATATAATCCGCTTCCCTTTTTAAGCTTTCTGTATAGAGAGTTTTTTGATTGGCTCCATATCCTAAATTTCTTTTGTGAACAATAGGTTTTATATCTAGACTTTTTATCACTTCAACAGTTCTATCTTTCGATCCATCATCAACTATAATGATCTCATCGACAAAAGACTTTGGAATTTTTATATAAACATCCTTTAATGTCCTTTCCGAATTATAAGCAGGAATTACTACCAAAACTTTACCATCTCCGTCTTTCATATTTTAAATCACAAATGATAATATCATAATAATGTCTGTTAACCAATTGACCCATGAAGATAATTGCAGGTAGTTTCTTGATTGTTAAAATCTTTATTGTGATTTTGCTAGTATGGGCCATACAAACCCTTTTTCTTCATGAGCTAGTTAATAACGGTATATCTGGAGACGACCTGGAATGGCTTTTCTATTTTCATGCATATAGAGGCGATCTTATTAGCCAGTTCCCTTTTATTTGGAATGATAGGACCATTTACATTGTACAAGAAATATATTATATGGGAATGCTGGAGGGTATTTTTGGCTTTTTAAATCTACCCGCTTTTCAACTGACCCATCTGTTATTTAAATCTCTGGCTACTTTATCATTATATTTCTTAATCTTCAGCTTGCTTAAAAACAGGCTTTTTGCTTTTTTAGCAGCATTCTTCTTTATTATTTCTTCCTCAACAACCGGGGTATTTGAACTAGTAGTGTATGGTACATGTTTCTTATCTATAAGCTTTATTTGTTTTTTCATTCTTTTTTATATCCAGTCTTTAAAAGATAGTAAAAAGATTTTACTAGCCTCACTATTTCTCTTTCTGGCACTTGTTCTATGTCCACCGAGAACTTTTCCTATCATAGTAGTTCCTTTTGTTGTGGAATTAATTCGTTTGATTAGGAAATTTAGACCCTTTGTTTTTTTACGAAGACTATTAATTTTTTACTTTCTGCCATTTACATTATTCGGGGGGGATGCAAGACATGTTACAGGGGGGTCATGGGTTGTTCATCTTTATGATTTTACAGCGGGCAATTATTATTCGATCACATACCCTCTTCAAGTACTCAGCTCTCTTTTTATTGATAAAAGCTTCCTGGAATATATTTTCGGCCAATGGAAGAATGTAAATTTAAATGTAGTTTTAGCATTACAGCTACTCTTGCTTCCTTTCTCGATATTTCTGGGCTTAATCATAAAAACGAAGAAGCTCGGTATTTTCCTTGTTAAGATAACATTGTTAACTTTTCTCCTGCAAGCTATTCTGTATGTGCTTGGTTCCCTAAGCCATGATTTACCACCAGGGTTTGCTATTATACAAAAAGTAAATTTTAACACCATATCATTTTTACAAGCATCCCTGGGAGGATACCTCTTAATCTTTGGATTATTCTTAGGGTTTGAGTGCTGGCAGAATCAAAGGAATAATCATCTGATGAGGGTTTTAGTGGCAGCTTGGCTTTGGACAGTAATATCTTTAATTTTAATATGGTTTAGTGCTGGGGGAGTGCAGATAGCAGATCAAGTTGATCGAAGATATGTATTACTTACATCTTTAGGAGCTGTTGTTTTCACTGCTGGAATATTTACCTTAGCTATTGAAAGTTTACTGAAAATAAGAAATCGAGCTGCTAAAATATCATCACTTTTTCTAATATGTGTTGCCCTACTAACAATTACTTTTGGCAATTACAGATTTTTGGATCAATATTTTTATAAGAGAAATCAGGAGTTGGGTTTTGATTCTTCCTGGCAAAAACTTATGTATCAACGGTTTCTAAACAAATTCGGAAAAGCTAACTTACATAAAGACGCCTTTATATACATAGATTTTAGTGGGAGTGAGGAGAAAGATAGAATATTCTACACAAATTCAGTTGGAATTATTTATAAACTGATATATTATGAAGATGGTCACCTAATAAGGGATAACTGTAAGGCGGTAGTTCATGACCCCAGAGTTTTAAAGAAGTCTTATACTGTTGTCAATGGGGAAAAAGGTTTTATCTTTGATACCATCTGTGTCAATCCTGTTATAGGACAAGATGGTAAACCTCATTACTATTCTTTGGATAATTTTTATGCTTATTCACTGCAAAATAGGGAATTTGTAGACATTAAGGAAAAAACTATAGCCGAGCTTGATCAAGCTGTACCTTAGGCTAATTTGTTATTATAAAAGAAAATGGGAAAAAATTTAGTCTTAATTGTGATCCTGATAATAATAGTTTTTGCTTCACAATTTATATTAGCTCGAAAACAGCTTGATTATGGATTCTACAATGATGATTGGTATGTTCTAGGGTGGTATAAACAAGTTGTTGGAAATCCTATTTTGGATATGCCGAAAGCCTTCAAGGAGATTGGTCCTCACAACTTTGTTCATGCTTATTATATGGGGGTAATGTTTGATTTTTTTAAACTGAACTATCCTTACTACCATGTTATAAATACATTACTTAAAGCTTTAGCTGTTTTAAGCTTTTTTCCTGTAGTTTATCTTCTGTTTAAGAGTAAATTCTTAGCCTTTTTAGCCACTTTTATTTTTGCAGTCCACTTCTCTCCATATGGAGTGATATACCATGTGATAGGAGGAGAAGGTTCTCTAGTTGTTATTTTTATGAATTTGTTTTTGGCAGTCTATATTTATTCTTCCCAAAAACATTTGCTTAACAATGTAAAAATTTTATTTCTACTACTTGCACTTCTTTTAACAACAGCTTCCTTTGAGATTACCAGGGCTTATCCGGTTTTATTATTCTTGCCCTTTTTAGAATTTATAAATTTTTTTGTTAACAGAGCATCAACCAATGTTAAAGCAATACTCTTAAGACTTCTATTTCTCTATTCTCCATTCATTTTCCTACTGGCTTACCATCCTTCAGCTCTAAACGAAATAAATTTTAACAAATTTATACGTATTATAGATTGGGGTAACTATCAACTAATCCTTACTATTTTTAGTTCATTTGGAAGTACTTTTGTTCCGGAAGGTCTGATAGATCAGTTAAATTTGTTTGCAAGAATAGGAGAGGGTGTTCTTTACAGGGATTTGGAAACCTTTCTTACCTTCCTGATTTTTAGATTTTTGATAATCTCTATTCCGTTACTTATAGTCATAAGCTCATTGGTTGGTCTGAAGCCTAAATGGATTTTGAGAAGTTTATTTTTAATCATTAGTTTTTCGATCCTAGCCTTTTGGCTTGCTAATCATTGGTTGTATCTTGACCCTAAGCTTCGTGCCCCGGTTGATCCTTCAACATATTTCATTCCAGCCTTAATTGGTTTGTTTGTATTTTCTTGCGCAATTTCATTTTTGATTGAGTGGTTTTATAATAGGGGAAATAATCTTCTTTTTTCGCTTGCCTTAGCCCCCATTTTTTCTCTTCTTTATACTTTTTTAACCTGGATTTTGGTTGATGATAATGCTATTTTTATGGGAGTTCATGCTTACTTGAATATTCCTGCCATAGGATCCAGTTTATTTCTTGCGATACTGCTCTATTTGACCTTTCAAAAACTTTTATCTAATCAATCTAAAATAATTGGCAAATTTGTTGCCTCCTTCACTATCATTTATTTTTTATTTTTCATAACTTTCAGTGCACACCAGATTGATAAATTCTTCTCCTATTGGCTAAAAACTGGTTTTGCCGCTTCAGAACAGGAGCGTATGCATAATAGTTTTTGGAAGGAAGTTGGACTAGGTAAATCTGAAACTCAAGATCCAGTTCTGATTTACCACGATGGTTCACAAGATAACGAAAATGGATACTTTTATGCTAATTCTTTTGTCTGGTCTATTCCAGCAATGTTGACTGTAGAAAAGGGTTTACCTTTTGATCCCGGCGGATATTGCAAAGCAGCGATGTCTTATAAAGATTTTGAAAACTTAAGAATTGAGGAAGTTAATGGTAAAAAAATGGTTGTTCAAAGTGGTTGTGGTAATGATCTTTATTATTCCTTGGAAAACTTTTTTGCTTTTAAGATGATTAATCGGGATCTTGTTCCAATCAGATTGGAGGTTCTCAAACTGTTAGGAATTGAGTAACCATTTAAAGTTGGGGTCTAATTTTTTCCATTATTTCTGACTTTATATTAATAATATCCTTATTTTGTAATTTGAATGCATAAAAATCTTTTAGAGGGAAAAACTTATCTGCCCCACCAAAATCCTTATAGAAAAAGCCTTCTGTATTATTTGATAAACCATAGCTTGATATAAGTTTTTCTTCATCGTTAACCAAAAGAGCAACTGGGCAAGGTAATTTAGAATGGAATGGTCCATAAAGGTTGTACCACCTGTCAAATCTGTCAACCATAATAACGTTATGGGAGTATTCATTTTGCTGATCACCTTTTGTATATAAATAAAAAAATTTATTACAAGACTGCGGTTCTTCAATAAGTTTCCAAAATTGGTTTTTCATGCTGACTTGATCTGAGGCTCTCATCCCGCCGCTATCAAGAAACCTTTTTAGATATAATTGCATTTGGTCATTACTAAGGAAGAAATATGGTATTAATATTAAAAAAATAGCAGGAGCGAAATTTTTAAGAATTTTGTTGTTTTTGAATTTTGTATAAACATAAGTCAAAATAGAGGCAATCGCTGCCGAGATACCCATGCTGGGGAGGGTTGAATAACCATTTATTCCGAGCGGTATATAAACATGATCTTGTAGAATCCAGGTAAACAATATAGAAGTTAGCGCAAAAGACATTCCTAGAAGGTATAGTTTAAGGTATATATTCTGTTTATCATTTTGCCACTGTTTAAATATAAAGATTGTTAAAACAGTAATATAGATTCCAAATAGAGCAGCAGGAGTATAGGTTGTAGGGTCGTAATACTTTTTTATATCTGGGGGTAAATTTAAGGCATGGTCAATTATTAAAAAAACAATTAACTGCAGAATAAAATTTATAATGAAAACTAGAAAAAAAAATTTAAGCGGTTTTTTTGATAGAACTTTTGATAAAAAAAGCGTGAGAGATCCAAGAATTACCAAAGGACCACCAATAAAAAAGGGTATAAAACTTTCTAAATTCCAGGATGCGGAACTAAGAAACTTCAGCCCATCACCTACTAAGAAAAGACCACCTATTGTTGTAAAAGGAGTAAGGAATACTTGTAAATTTCCTAAGTATGCATTGCGTATATTTGCTACAAAGTTTCCATAGGGAGTTCCCTGGTTTCCCATGACAATAAGAAAGACAACGAAGGGTAAAAGAAATATTATGAGGGTTTTTGAGATCCATAAAAGATTAGAAAGCGATTTGTCTTTTAAATATATTATAGCCCCAAGAAAGATAATAAACATTAGGATTGGATACGCCCTTATCGGATTAATAAAAAAAGAAAAGAATAAGAATACAGAAGTTAGTATGGTCCATAAAATATTTTTGGGTCTTTTTTTATAAAGCAAGTAAAAGAAGATGAAAAAAATGTTCATTGCAGGCATTAATAAATAATCTTGCGTTCTGGATACCATTTCAAATGATCCAATAGAACCATAATGTATAGAAAATATAAGTGCGGAGATAAAAGCTAGTAAACGAGTGTTAAATACAACTTGAATTAAGATATAGAAACTTATAATAGATAAAATTTTAAAAATTAAGCTGGTTATCTGATATGCTTCGTAATTAAAGCCAAATAAGCTGAAAAGAATACCACTATAATAAATATGAGGGGCATGATAGGGTCCTGCATCCTGCCATACCTGATTAAATTTTAAAAAGGGGTTTGATCCAAGACTCGAAAAATCAGAGAAGAACCAAACATCATCTGGAGAAAAACCAAATTCCAAATGGGGTTTTAGGATTAAGCTTTGGGAAAAACTTATAAGCAGAATAAATATTAATAAAAAAAGCCATTCCTTCTTAAAATAAGATATCATTTTAGTTTGTAACTGATATATAATAAGGCAAAAGTGAGAGGTTTACTACTAGATAAAAAAAATTTACTTACACTTCTTTTTTTACTAATCCTCACGGTTACTTTGAATAGTCTAATTTTTTCAAACCAGTTAAATTATGGATTTAGAGATGTAGATTGGCAAGTGCTTTATTATTTTAAGCTTTTCGGTAATTTATCTTTAGATCATTTGCTAGAAAATATTAAAGTTTTGGGGGTTTATATTTCTGAATCATACTATGTTGGATTACTTGAGAAACTCTTTGGATTAAACTTTATAAAGCTTCATCAGGTCAGCCATTTTTTCAAAGTCGCTGCCGCAATAAGTGTTTATATACTTATATTAATAGTTTTCAAAAAGAGGCTACTGGCATTTATTACAAGTTTAATATACACAATTTCTTATACTCATGCAGGAGTTCTTTTTCAATTAGCATCCGGGGTAATTTTTTTAACCACAATACTCATGAATTCATTTTTAATTACATATTATTACAGTTTATTAGGAAAAGACATTATAAAACACTCTATCATTGCTGGTGTTTTGTTAATTTCTGCACTAATCTTAAAGCCTGAAAGGATGTATCCGTTGATAGCTTTAATCCTACTTGTAGAAATTTTTTTAGTTGTGCGAGGCAATTTTTTAAAAAGTTTACAAATTTCATGTTTAAAGCGAACCGTTACCATTTTTTTGCCGCTTATTTTTCTTGTTGTTTTCTATATATTCCTACTTAAAGATATTGCCCCTTCAGGGTTTACTCCCAATCAATTTTTTGAAAGTACAAGTATAAGGATTGATAGTGTTACCGGTGGGAATTGGCAGCTTTTAATATATCCTTTTGCATCATTTGGAAGTATATTTTTATATGAGGATTACTGGAAGCTTCTGGGCATGTTAAATTTTCAAAATTTCACAGCATATCTTTCTTCCTTAATTTTTGGTCCAGTTTTTCGGTTGGGAGTAGTCGCATTTATTCTCATTTCAGTAATTTTTAGAAAATCTTTCAAATTAACATTAATTACCATGGTTTCGGTTTTTATTTTCGGGCTAATAATCTTTTGGTTAAACACTAATTGGCAGCATATAAATATGTCGGTACGTATCCACTTTGATCCAAATTTAATGGCTCAACCTGCCATATTTGGTTTCTATATTTTTATACTGAACCTTATATTTTTTATTAAGTGGATCAGAAGTAATGATCCGATGCTCCTTCCCCTTATTGTTGGTTTTTCCTTTGCGATTTTATTTACCCTGCTTAGCTGGATTCCCTCTGACATACAGCTAATATTTATGGGGCCTCAAAGATATTTAAGCATACCCTCAATCGGCACAAGTCTTTTTATCTCTGGACTGCTGGTGATAGTTTTCAATAGATTACAAGAAGTAAAATTTACTAAACAGTTTGCCTGGATAATTTTTTTAATTTTAGCCCCTTTAATTTTTGTAAATTTCCAGGTTGCCAATAAATTTTTTGATTACGAACTGACGTTTGCCGGATTGATAGGAAGCGATCAAATAAGAATGAAAAACAAGTTTCGTTATCTTGCAAAAGATCTTAGCCAGGAAGACAAATCACTATTTTATTTTGATGAAACTGCGGATAAAGATAATGGATACTTTGACGAAGGTACCACAATGGCAGGATTTGAATTTTGGACTAGGATCAACAGTGACGGCACTTTAAACACTTTTCCGGAGCCAGGAATGTTGAGGACCAATGTTCAATGTATTGAACATACTCATCAAAGTTGTTTAAAAATGTTGCATAAAGGATTAGCAGAAGAAAATGGCGAGAAAGGAATTTGGTATAAAGATGTAATTAGAGCTAAACAAGGACTACGTTTTTATAAACTTACTAATTTTTACGCATTTAGATTTATCAATAAAGATATAGTGGATATTAGGAAAGAAGTTTTAGAAGAGCTAACTGCTACAAATCACTAAATATTTGTGGTATCATCATGGAGTTTAAAAGAGAAATGCCAAAGAAAACTTTAAATGCTTTTTATGATTTGGTTATAGTAGGAGGCCTTGGTCATGTAGGTCTTCCATTAGGTATTGCATTTGCAGAAAAAGGACTTAAAGTTTGCCTTTATGATATTGATAAGAGTAAAGGTGAAATGGTCAAAAAAGGTAGTATACCTTTTATAGAATATGGTGCACAAGAAATTTTGGAAAAAGTATTAAAGGCAGGAACCCTTACAGTTTCCTATGATATTAAAGATATATCAAAGGCTAAATATGTAATTGTAACTATTGGTACTCCAGTGGATGAACACCTTACTCCAAAAACAAGAGCTTTTTTGGAATTTTTTGAAAATATTCGAGATTATTTAAACCCTAATCAAATAATAATTATTCGAAGTACAGTTTATCCTAATACCTGTCAACAGCTGCTAAGGATGCTAGGAAATGGTAAGCAGTGGCATATAGCATATTGTCCAGAACGGATTACCGAGGGATATGCTATTAAAGAGTTAAAAGAACTGCCACAAATTGTAGCAGGTTTGAGTGAGCATGCAATAAATAATGCTGCAGCATTATTTAGTACAATTTCCACAAAAATTATAAAAACTGCAATGGGAGAGGCGGAATTGGTTAAATTATTTTCAAATGCTTGGAGATATATTCATTTCGCCTTGGCAAATCAATTTTATATGATCTCTTATAGATTTGGAGTTGATTATGAAAGAGTTCGTTGGGCGATGAAAGAAGGTTATGAAAGAGCAGCCACCTTGCCAGTTGCAGGTTTCGCCGCAGGACCATGCCTTTTAAAAGACACCATGCAGCTTGTGGCATTTGATAGCAATAATTTTCTTTTGGGACATGCGGCAATGATGATTAATGAAGGCTTACCAAATTTTATTGTTGAGGATCTTCGCAAAAGATATGATTTACAGAAAACTAAAGTGGGAATTTTAGGCATGGCTTTTAAAGCGGATGTAGATGATATAAGAGACTCCTTATCATATAAGTTAGGAAAAATTCTTAGATTTCACGGTGCCCAGGTTTATTACTGTGATGAATATGTCAAAAATCCTACATTTTCATCTAAAGAAAAACTAATCAAAGAATGCGATGTGATAATTATAGGAGTTCCACACTCTGCCTATAAAAGACTTGTTATGCCAGAAAAAGTAGAAGTTGTAGATTTATGGGGTGTTACTGCTGGAGGTAGGCGTACAATCCCAAAGGGCTATATAACTTCTGAATATAGAGCTATTGATTCTTTTGGTCAAACTAGTGCTAATCAATATGCGGAAGGTTCTACTTTTCAACTCGCAGTCAGAATGAAAAGGTCAACTAAATCAACAAGTAAGTGAAAATACCTCAGGTAATGAAAAAAAGATTTCTGGTTACAGGTGGGGCGGGATTTATTGGCAGTGCCTTAGTAAGGGTTTTGGTGAATGATGGCAAAAGCGTTAGAGTATTGGATAATGAGTTCCGTGGAGAAGTAGATAGATTGAAGGATATTAGGGATAAATTTGAAATGATAAATGGAGATATCAGAGATCCTAAATTAGTTGTGAAGGTTTGTCGAGGTATAGATAGTGTTATTCATCTTGCCTATATTAACGGTACCCAGTTTTTCTATACAAAACCTGAGTTGGTACTTGAGGTTGGAGTTAAAGGGATAGTTAATATTTTGGACGGGTGTATAAAAAATAATGTAGGTGAGTTATTTCTAGCTTCAACTTCAGAAGTTTATCAAACCCCAAAGATTATTCCTACTCCTGAAACAGTTCCCATGGTTATTCCGGATCCACTAAATCCCAGATATTCTTATGGTGGGGGGAAAATAATTAGTGAGCTGATGGCTATAAATTATGGACGAAAATATTTTAAACGTGCTGTAATTTTTAGACCGCATAATGTTTATGGTCCTGATATGGGTTGGGAACATGTTGTACCTCAACTTATCTTAAGTATTAAAAATTTAATAGAAAGGAATAAAAAAAGTAATACTATCCATTTACCAATTCAAGGATCAGGAGATGAGACAAGAGCCTTTATTTATATAGATGATTTTCTTGAGGGACTTAAACTTGTAATAGATAAGGGTGAACATTTGGGAATTTATCATATTGGTACCATGGATGAAGTATCAATTAAAGAACTTGCAAAACAAATAGGTTACCATTTTGGTAGAAAGATTATAGTATTGCCAGGAGAATTGACAAAAGGAAGTACCAAACGTCGTTGTCCGGATATTAGTAAACTAAAAAAGTTAGGGTTTAAACCGAAAGTTTCACTTAAAGAGGGTTTACAGGGGACAGTGAAATGGTATAATGCTTTCGCCCATTTACAACCTAAATATGAGTAAAGGTAAGAAAAAACTGGCTTTTGGAACCGGGAAAAGTATAGTGGTAGAAAATTGCCAAGTCTGTAACAACCCTAATTTAGAATCGATACTATTTTTAGGTTACTTACCTTCGGTAAATCAGATGTATCCAATAGGATCGAGACCCAAAGAGCAACCGAGTTACCCTGCCGAACTTCTTCATTGTACAAAGTGTCATTTGGTTCAACTGGGCTTAATAGTTGATCCAAAAATTATTTTTCCGAAAGAATATCCATATACCTCTGGAACAACCAAAATTCTAAGAGATAATTTTGCCGAACTTTCTTTAGAAGCTAAAAAGATTTTAGATTTAAAGTCAGATGATTTGGTGATTGATATAGGGTCAAATGACGGTACACTTTTAAATAACTTCAAAGATGATGTTAGAGTACTGGGAATAACCCCTGAAGAAATTGGTCAACTTGCCATTGAAAAGGGAATACCAACAATTTTGGACTATTTTACATCCCGTACAGTGAAGAAAGTCAAGAAGAAATATGGCAAGGCCAAGCTTGTAACAGCTGCTAATGTATTTGCTCATATAGAAGATGTAAGTGTGGTTTTGGAAAATATTTTAAATCTCCTAAAACCAGATGGGGTGTTTATTTCGGAATCGCATTATCTTTATTCACTAATTAAATTTGTTCAATATGATACTATCTACCATGAACATTTAAGATATTACTCACTGGCTTCCCTTAAATATATTTTAAATATGCATGGACTGGAAGTTTTTCATGCAAAACAAATTCCTACTCATGGAGGATCAATCAGAGTTTATGCCGCAAGAAAGGGTCTATATCCTGTTAAGGATTCTGTAAACAAGCTACTTCAAAAAGAAAAGCCATATGTAACAAACAAAAAAAGTTTATTAAAATTTAAGGAGAATGTTGTCTTATCAAAACTTGAACTTCACTCCTTACTTTGGGATCTGAAGAGAAAGGGGAAAAAGATATATGGCATTTCTGCCCCGTCCAGAGCCAGCACTTTAATAAATTATGTTGGGTTGGACGATGACATAATAGATTGCATTTTAGAAATTAAAGGATCATATAAAATAGGAAATTACATACCTGGAACTCTTATTCCTATTGTGGAAGAGAGCAGCTTATTTGAGCAGCAACCTGACTATGCTTTGCTTTTATCTTGGCATATTGCTAAAGAATTGATGCCAAAACTTAAACAAAAAGGATTTAAAGGAGACTTCATAGTTCCTCTCCCCAGGCCTTTGATTATAAAAGGCTTTTGAGTCCTAGAGTTTGCATAATCTCATCTCTTATATCATATAGATCTCTATTTTTAAACCTAAATGCGTAAAAGTTTTCTGGTTTATAGAAAACACCACTAAAGAGAAATCCTTTGATACCATCCTTTTCCACTATTGCCTCCTTTAGCTTTTCTGGACAGACTTTCTCATTTCCGCCGCAAAGAAAATAAGTTCTTAAAAGTAGAGGAGTAAGTTCTGGCTTTAAGACTCTATCTTCCTGAAACATCATCCAGAAATTGAAACCTGCCATAATTATTGTCTCATTAAAATAGCTATTATTATGGTCTTGTGATTCATCAAAATAAAAAACTGAGGGTTCAGTCAAACTAAAATTTTTAAGGTATGACTTTAGTTTTCCCTTCATTCTAATATGTTCAGATGCCTTGGTTCCTGCCACGTTTAATTCATAGTCAAAGTAATTAGCTATAGACTTACTATAAATTACAAACATAAGAAGAGGTAGTAAAAAAACAGCTAATGCAAAAGGCCTAGTGAAATTTTTTGGATATAACTTTTCATAAATTAAGACAAAAGCAGTTGCAATAAGAAGACTTACCCCTATAGCTGGTATAGTAAGGTAGCGGTGTATACCTACAAATACTAAAGCTATATCAGCGGGTAACCATGTAATAAATATGAAAAGGAATGCCATTGCAGGACCCATAAATAAACAAAGGGTAAGATTATCCTTCATTTTTCTATCAATCCATTCAAGGAAAAAAGCGCATGCTAAAGAAAGAACAAACATCCCGACTAAAGCATTGGGCATTACAAAACTTGGGTCAAAATATATCCTTGAAGAAGGATCAATACCTAACCGACGGGTAGCAATATAGAAGGAAGCTAGAAAAAGAGTTATGAGTATGGTCAATGTTACGAGTATAAACTTACGAGGGTTTTTAGATAAAAGATAACCTGAAATTAAAATAATATTGCCAAAAATAAATAAAGGCCCCCCTAACAAGAATTTTAAATAACCAGTTAAATTATCTAAATTAATTACGCCTAGAGGTAAAGGATATTCTTTTGGTAGAAACATACTTCCTAAAGAAGCAAATGGTGTGAAAAGTAGGTGTGAATTTCCTTCAAATATTTTTTGGAAAAGCCCCATGCTGTTTCCTATAAAAAAAGGAATCATGTCGCTTTGAATATTTGGCCTAATAAATATTAGAAGAATTACTGGGGTAAAAAGTAGTAATAATCTTTTTGCCCCTAAAACAATAGAGGATTTGGAGAATTTTTGACTGCAAATATAGAGAAACTCACCTATAATTACAAGCGGCATTAGGGGATACATTCTCTCTGTTGCCAGAAAAAAGGCGAGATAAAAGGTGAGTATGACAGAAATTAGCAATCTCCAATCTGTTCTTTTTTTTTGGGCAAGATACCAATATATCCAAAGAAATATATTCATAAATGTAATTCCGAGATAATTTATGGTAGTCATTACCGTATAGAGAGCTGCCACAGTTGTAAAAGAATAAGCATAGATTAATGTTCCAAGTGTGGCGATTAATTTTCGTTTGGTGATTATGTAAAATAAAGGAAAGGCAGTAATAGTTGAAAGAAACTTTAAAATATAAGCTACTATATTATATTGGTAGAAGTCTAAACCAAAAAAATATTCCTGAATACCTAAATAATAATATTGTGTTGCATAGACTCCGCTTCTATTCCACATGTTTAAAAAACTTTCAAGTGAAAAGGGATTTTTTAGATGTTTAAATTGCAATAACCCCCCCCAATCTATATCAGCAAAAGCGTAGCTTAGGTGAGGCTTGAGCATAAAATATTGTATCAGGGCAATTATCAAAGCTGTAAATAAAAACAACCAAATACTTGAATGGGTTTTAAGACTATTTAACATACGCAAAATATATTATAGTACACTAATTCGGTATGATTAGAAAAGATAAAGATAAAAGGATTTTACTTTTTGGAGGGAGTGGCTTAGTTGGCTCAAGGATTATAAAGCTCCTTAATAATCGTTTCCAAATAATTGCCCCCCCACATATGAAAGTGGATGTTACCCAAAGAGCCCAAGTAGATAAAATCATTGAACAGGTTTTGCCAGATCATATAATTTATGCTGTGGGTTTAACAAGTGTGGATAAAGCGGAAGAGAATTCTAAATTGGCTTATTTATTAAACACAAAGGCACCCACTATGGTGGCCGAAAAGGCTAGTCAACTTCACATTCCAATACTTTATTTCTCAACAGATGCTGTTTTTGATGGAACAAAAAGCATCAGTCCTTATGAGGAAAGCGATAAGACTAACCCTATCTCAATGTATGGTAAATCAAAGCTTTTGGGTGAGCAAATGGTTCTGGCCCTTTCTGACAAAAATTGTGTAGTAAGAATTATTACGGTTTACTCACACGTCACAACTGAGAAAAGAGGCTTTGTTCAAGCTGTACTTGAGGCTTTATCAAAAGGAGAAAAATTTCAAGGAATTACAGATCAAATAATCAATCCGATCTATGTTGATGATATAGTAAAGGCCATATATCTTTTGATTAATAGTAAAAGCTTTGGCATATATCATTTAGGTGCAACAGATTATATTACAAACTATAATTTTATTAGGAAACTAGCCAAACACCTTAGTTTGGATGAGAAGCTGATAGAAGGGATAACCTTTAAGGAATTTTTTAAAAATAAATTGGCAAAGAGAACCAAATATTGTTGGCTAGATACTTCTCTTTTCAGAAAAGAATTTGGTGAAAACGTCCTTCATACTGTGGATGAAAGCATCATGCTTTTTAAGAAAAATTTAAAGAGGCCATCTTGAAGTGTTTAAATCTTTTAACTATCCCCCAAAGGTACCAATAAATATATCTTGGTAACCATTTAAATAGTTTGAATTTAGATTTGCCAAAATGTCTTTCTTTCCAAATAGATGGGGTTTCTGTGATTTTATATCCCAAAAGATAAGCTTTGATTAAAATTTCCATGGCAAATTCCCAGCCCCCAAGGGATTGAATTTTTATTCTTTTTAAAACTTGCCTTCGATACATCTTATATCCATTAGTTAAATCAGAAGTTGGAATACCAAGAAGGATGGGGGTAGTAAGTCCTGCAATTTTTGAGAGAATAGTTTTTATAAATCTTCCGCCTACTTGTTTCCCACCTTTTGAATAACGGGTAGCACAGACAATGTCAAAATCCCTCTTTGCCAGTTGATACATTTTATTGATAGTTTCTGGGTCATCAGCCAAATCTGCTGGCATAACCACAATAAATTCTCCCAAGCTTTCCATAAAACCAGTTTTAACAGCATTGATCAAACCACCACCCCAAGCATTCTTTACAAGCTTCACATTTGGAATTTTATTCTTAAGTTTTTTTATAACTGTTATTGTGTCGTCATTATCGAAATCATATACAATAATTACCTCATGTTCACTCTTTACAGCAGATTCCAAAGAATAAAGGAAGGCAGATATATTTGGACCCTCATTCAAAACAGGTACAATAATGCTGATTGGAAATTTTTGTTTAGTAAGCATAATCCCTATTAGTCTAGAATTATTTTATTTTTTAAACAAGAACCAATACAAAAAATTGCCAAAACAACATTGATATGATAGAAAAGGATTGTGAAAAAAGTTTCAGTTATTATACCTACTTATAATAGTTGGAAGACGCTTAAAAGTTGTATTATATCTATTCAAAATCAAACTATTAAACCTAAGGAGATTATAGTTGTGGATAATGGATCAACTGATGGGACTGCTCAAAAAGTAAAAAAACTTTTCACAAAGATCAAATTGATTACCCTAGATAAAAATACAGGGGTTACCGGTGGTAGAAATACTGGTATAAAAAGAGCTAACTCTATGTCAGATTATTTATTTTTTTTTGATCATGATATGGTGGCTGAAAAAGATATGCTTAAAGAATTAATAAAAGTGACAGATACGGATACTAACATTGGGATTGTTACCCCAAAGATTTATTATTATGGGAAGAAAAAAAGAATTTGGTCAGCAGGAACGGGGATTAATCTTTGGACAGGACAAGTTTTATTCAGAGGGGGAGATGACCGTGCTCAATACGAGAGAGTGGAAGAAGTACAGGTTGCCCCAGCTGCAATTTTGGTGAGAAAAGAGGTTATTAAGAAAATAGGCGGATTCGATAACAGATACTTTGCCACTTATGAAGATACAGATTTTTGTTTCCGTGCTAGGAAGATAGGTTTTAAGACATTTTATGTCCCAAAAGCAAGAGCTTATCATAAGTTATCTTGGGATCCAAAAGATGATGCTGCAAGAGTCTTGTCAAGATCTTACTGGGTTGGAAGAAATCGTGTAATTTTTATGAAGGATTTTGGTAAAAATTTTTTCATATTCCTTATGTTTTTGCCAATCTACTTTGTTTATTATTTATATGTAGCATTAAAAAATAAAAATATTGGAGGATGGTTTAAATTTATACAAGGCACAATTTACGGTTTTTTTACTTGAAAAATAGATGAGCTTAAGGATAAATATAACATTGCTGATACTCCTGCTCATTCCCACCTTGCTAGTCTTAATTTGGTTTAGACATGGTAATATTATGGCTACGGGGGAATCAGGAATTCCCTTCTATGATTTTAATATACAATTAAAAATTAACAAGGATGCTTGGGCAGATTATACTCTAGGACATCCTACTAATATTGGTGTTGCTGCCACTCCTACGTACTGGTTCTTTGCAAGTTTGCAAAGCTTTGGAATTCCAGACTTCTTACTTCAAGCTTTTTTCTTTTGGTTGGTTTTAGTAATTTCCGGTATCAGTATTTTTTTATTATCCAAAGAACTTTTTAATAAATTAGATAGTAAATTTTTAATACTTGCTGTATTTTTTTATTGGTTTAACCCATTTGCCTTAGTTAACATTTGGAATAGATTTTTAAATAATTATTTTGTTTTTTATGCATTTGTACCACTTGCGCTGCTTCTTTTCATAAAAGGGATCAGATTGCAAAGATATATTTATTCTATCTTGATAGGTCTTTTGTCTGCAATATTCTCTTATTCTCAAACATCTATGGCATTAAATGTAATATTTTGGTTAGTCCTATTTTATACCGCTATATTTTATATATTTGTAGAAAACAGCTGGATAAATAGATTCTTTATAATTAAGTTTTTTATATTGACATTTATTTTTTGGTTTGTAGTTAATAGTTGGTGGATTAATCAAGTTTTTAATTATATATCATCAGGCAGTTTTGATGCTGTTTCTACAGGTTCCTTCACAGCAATTGGAAATTATCAAACATTCGCTAACTTAAGCGCAATACTTGGAAATATATCAGACCTAATTAGATTACGTCATGACTATTTTTTTAACAATCCAGATATATCTTGGATAAAAATTTATAATTCCCCAATATTTACTTTATTTAATTTTTTTATGGCTATGCTAATTTCTATTCCCATCATTTTTATAAAAAATCGAGCAGTACTTTTTACTGGAGGATTATTTTTAATAGGTATTTTTTTAACTAAAGGTAATAATCCTCCTTTTGGTGAGATCAATGACAGTGTGTTTTTGTTCTCCCCATTAATGCAGCTATTCAGAAATCCATTCGAGAAGTTTGGATTTATACTTGCTTTATCATCAACGCTTTTATTTATACAAGGCTCAAAATCTATATGCGATTTATTAAAAAATAAAGCCAGGGAACTATTTTATTTCTCTGTCGTTATAATAATTACTTTAGTTTGGGGAATATCTTTTTGGACAGGTTCTGTATTCATAGGCGCAGAAAGACCAATCAATGATTCTAAGATAGGTTATCAGGTTAAGGTACCAGAGCATTACAAACAAGCATCTGAATGGTTGAGATCCCAAAATGATGACTTTAGATTAATCGTTTTGCCAATAGGGGGGGAAGGGATAACTTATAAATGGGAAAAAGGTTATTCTGGGGTTGAATTAACTAATCAGTTGTTACCTAAAACTGCCATATCTTTTAGTACTAATATTCCGTTTTATGATGATGTTTCAAAAAATATTGAGAGATTATTTCTTACAACAAACTTATTGCCATCCCTATCCAATGCACTAAACACAAAATATATATTATATAGACCAGATATAGACTGGGAGGTAAGGAAAATGAGAGATCCCAAAGTAGTACTCTCTAAATTGGAGGAAAAACAACAAAAAGGGGAATTAACAAAAGTTGCTCAATTTGGTGATTTGATTTTCTTTCAGATTACATCCAAGGACAAAGAGGAGATTTATACAGCTAACACTACATTCTTAAGTTATTCAAAACCGAATATTTCTGATTTAGAATTCTCTCAAAGTAATTTGGTAATTAGTACGGGGAATAAAATAGATAAGATACCGAAAAATAAAATCGAGGGGGAAGTTATACACCCTAAGGCGCAATTTTTTTTAGATTATAAAAAAGAGCCTGTTTTTGAGATTAGACAAGATATTTTTCCGCATGTGGCAATTTTACCGAAACAAATAAGTTATCCTTTTGTTGTAATTAAAGATAGACTTAAGGAGGAAACCATTAAAGACAGAGAAGAATTATTGGAATATAGACTTGTTATTTTAGGAAAGAGATTGGTTGAGGCTAAGTTTTCAGCGGATTTAAATGATGAAGGCGGGATACGTATAGCAATAGTTCATTACCATACACTTTTGGATAGGACAATTAGATTGCTTGAACAGCTTTATATGATTGATCAGGGAAATAAACAAGCTTCACTCCAAGGTAAGCTATACTTAATATTTTCAAGGCATGTTAAAGTTTTAGAAGATTTGCAAAATAGGTTTGGGCAAACTAGCAAAACAGGAGTAGAGGTAGAAAGTACTTTAAAATTGCTAAAGACAAGTCTGATCCGAGCCCATATTTATCCCGCTTACGGTTTTTTGGAAGATTTAGAATTCCCGCTAAAAAGGAGAATGATATATCATTTTGAAGTTAAAAAGAGCGGGGAATATGAGTTACTTTGGGATGAGAAGATATTGAATGGCTATTACAAAATATCTTCAGGCGATCAAATAGTGCTACAAGTTGACGATGAACTTTCTAAAATGAATTTAAAAACTGATGGTAAAGGTCATGTCAGCTTAGGTAAAGTTTATTTTGAAGAAGGTAGTCACGAAATTGGATTAAACTTGCCAGAGGAAATAAATCTTATAGAGGTTCCTTTAAGCATGAATTTTAAGGTTGATCATGGAAGTAAAGTTGATTACTTTCCGATCAAAAATTACGATTCTTATTCAAGCTACAACATTAATTTTGATTATTGGATAAAAAAAGGCAATGGTGTTCAAATTTTAGTATACGATAAAAAGCCTGAAGATATAATATCTACAACGAAGCCTCGTAAGGAGTCCGTAGTAGGACCGGATTTATATGATTATACACCTAAAAATTATTTTGGGTTGTTTAAACTATCTGAAGGTGCTGAAGAGGCAACTATTGCATTAGAAGTAATTCCTTGGAATGACTGCGAAACAATATTCTACTCTAACAGAAGGGAACGGTGCAAAACTGAGGATTTTAGGAGACCATACGATAAGACCACAGATGTTGATATCAGTAAACTGAGTGTAACGCGTAGCTTTTCTGATTTGCCAGTTTTAGTAAAAAAAGATCTAGTTGATAAATCTTTATCTCCCCAACACAAATTTAAGAAATTAGATACAACAACTTATCAGATAGAAATAAAGGAGGTCAAAAAACCCTTCTTTCTTGTTTTTTCCGAATTGTTTGATCCGGGTTGGAGATTGATGGATACTGATGGAAAGATTTTAAATTATCAACACTTCTTGGCAAATGGTTATGCCAATGGTTGGTATATTGATAGGATGGGTAATTTTCAAATAATCCTAAAATTTACTCCTCAAGATTTATTAAAATTGGGTGAAAAAATATCTTTCGTAGGAGTTTCTTTTGGATTAATATTTGTAGCCTATGAAATTTGGTGGAGAAAAAATGCTTAAGATAATTAAAATTAGTTTACCTTTGATTTGGTTTTCAGGGATTGTTTATCTTCTTATTAGCTCTTTAATTGAGAATCGTTTCCTTGAGGAATATATTTATTGGTTAGTTTTGATAGGCTTAATTTTTTTTATATGGTTATGGAAGAGAAACAGCAAATTTTCATTGTATTCTTCTTTTACTCTATTTTTAATTTCTGCACTAATTGTGACCTTTGGTTTTAAAGATATCGGGGAATTTATAATGAGGTTAAGTTTTATTTTTTTGTTGGTAGGTTACATTCAATCATTGGTAGAGTATAAAAGGGAGTAGTGTTTCGATGAAAAGTAAATACTTATTTTCGGTATTTCTATTAGGTCTTCTCATAAGTTTTGTCTCGCTAATTTTAGATCATCCAGGTTTTGCTTTGCGGATTGTTATTTACAATTACTTCATATTGAGTTTAGCGGTAGTAGTGTATATATGGGAGATAAAGAAAAATGAAAAATAATAAAATATTCCCAATTTTAATTTTGGCCATTTTCTTAATCTTTATTTACTGGAAGTGGTGGTTGCCCGGACCAAGGGTGGCTAATGATTTTTCGTTTACCTCCAATTCTTTACTTAAATCTTTAGCGGACTTTCCTTATGTATGGATGGAAAAAGCATCAGAGGGTTTAGGTGAATATACTATTTTTACTCTTTGGTCTTATCCTTTAAATTTCATTTCCGGTGTTTTGGCAAATCTTGGTCTTGGTTTTGTTATACAAGAAAGGATTCTTTTTCTAATACCAATTTTACTATTTGGAGCATGGGGTATTTGGAGGCTTTTTGGAAAAGTAAATGTATCAAGTTATGCAAAACTTGTTGCTACTTTATTTTATTTAGCCAACACCTATATTCTGCTTTTAATTGATGGAGGACAATTTAATGTTGCTTTGGCGTACTCCTTTTTTCCAATAAGCTTTGTAGCTGTGGAGCAATCGGTCAAGGGAGGTTTGAGGAGTAAAATTTTGGCAGGTTTGATAGTATTCGTATTAGGATTTTTTGATATTAGATTTATTTATATCTTGTTTTTTTTAAGTTTCTTGCGGTTCTTATACCAGCCAACGAATATCCTGAGTTGGATAAAAAGCGGGTTTTCTATTACCGTAATTTTGATGGGACTAAATGCTTATTGGCTTCTGCCTTACCTTAAGGTACCACTTTCTGAGACTACTTATGCTTTCTTAACAGAAACCTCTTCCATAAGTTTCACTAATTTGGGGCATGGAATTCTTCTTCTTGCGCCACATTGGCATAAGAATGTTTTTGGCCAAATTACCCCTTTAAGATGGGAGTTTATGTTTATACCAATCTTAGTTTTTCTTGCTCCAATCTTAGGGAAAAGAAGTAATAAGATCGGTTTTTGGCTTTTGGTGGCCTTAATTTCTACTTTTTTAGTTAAGGGTACCTCTGAACCTTTTACTCAAGTTTATCTGTGGCTTTTTCACAACCTGCCAGGTTTTTCATTATTTCGAGACCCTAGCAAATTTTTCTTTTTAGTAACTCTGTCGTATAGCGTCTTAATGGCTATATCTTTGGATGTGATTATAAAAAAATTGGCTCATTGGTCAAAAATTAAATTTTTATTCATATCATCAGTAATTTTTTATCTAATTTTTCTTGTTAGGCCAGTGTGGCTAGGGCAGATGACTGGAACATTTTCTCAGCCTCTTTTTGAGAAAGAATATTCTCAACTAGATCAAATTTTGGCACAAGATCAGAAATTTAGTCGCGTATTTTGGATGCCTACTATTGCACCTTTAACCCGGCAAATTTTAGAACATCCTTCTTTAGAAGCTGCCCGTTTAGTCGGCAAAAGGCCTTTTGCCGTTGGAACTGTCGGTACATATGAAACATTTAATTTTTTAAGAGAAGCTCCCTTTATGGGAGAAATTTTTGATGTGGCTGGTATAGGTTATATAGCATATCCCTATCTCGATAAAAGAAGAGATAATTTACACTCAGATAATATTAGATATTATTATACTTTCTCAGATCAATTATCTAAACTTTCTTGGTTAGCAAAAGTAGATAATGTACCAATGCCTTTATGGAAAGTCAGCCAGCATCAAGGTAAGTTTTTTATTACCCCCAATGTATGGTGGATTATAGGATCAGACAGTATTTACAATGAGGCAACTAAAAGTGCTCAACTTAAACTTTTCAAGAACGCTTTAATATTTACTGAAGAACGTGCAGGATTAGGAAAGAGATTAGATGAATTACCACAGGCAAAAGTTGTCCTCAACCGTAAGACTTTGATTGATTTTGCCGCCAGCTTTATTGACCCATCAAGAATAATCTTTCCAGCAAGGAATCTTGGAGTTAGTCCTGATCAATCAGGGTGGTGGAAGAGGGAAGCTAAAGATTTGATAAGCTGGAGAGATTTCCTGCAAGCCGAATATGGCATAGATAATTTGGATTTTGATTTAGGTGGAGGTTGGGCTGTAGGAGAGGGAAATTTAAAATTAAAAGTTAAAAGTGAAAAATTAAAGCAAAAACAGGTTTTATTGGTTCGAACCCTTGAAAGTACTCGGAGCGGACAATTAAGTTTTTATCAAGATGATAAATTAATTGGACAAATAAATACCAGAAAAGAAGGAAATAATGTTAGGTGGTTTGAGGTAGGCCAGCTGATCGAAGATGGCGAACTGATAATGAAATCAGAAGGTGATATTAATGTGGTTAATGCATTAGCTGTGTTAGATAAAAAGGAGTGGATTGTAATTCAAAATAAAGCAAAGGAAAAACAAAATAGAATTGCTAATTTTGATGAGAAGAATACTCAACAAGCTCTCCCAAGTGTGACATATCAGCAAATAAATTCTACTAAATATAGAGTCTCCATCAATAACTTGACTCAACCAAGTTTTATTGTTTTTTCTCAAAGTTATGACAATGGCTGGAAAATGGATGGTGAAAAATCACTACCGGCTTATAGTCTGCTTAATGGATTTAGAATAGAGAAAGATGGTACTTATGAGGTAAGGTTTGTACCTCAGAGCTGGGTTTATCCAGGTCTAATAATATCAGGGATCTCCTTTTTTGTTCTAATAGTTGTTTTAACTATGTCCAAAGTTAGAAGTAGGAGCTGATATAATGAAATCATGCTTAAATCTGGTGTTCTATTTTTACTTATTGCCTTAGTTTTAGTCACAATTTGGTTTAGACAGGGATTAATCTTTGGTGGAGCAGAGGTAGGCATACTTACCTATAATCCTAAAAGGTTTTTGGAGATACAACAGTACATTTGGTGGGGTGCTGTAGCCCCTGGGATGCTTGTTCCTCACTTTACTACTGGTGTTCCCCTTTACCTTGTATTGTCTCTAATACAAGGTATATTTTCTCTGGTGATTTTACAAGCTGGAATTTTTTTCTGCTTACTCTTTCTGATGGGTTACGGAATGTATCTTTTCTCTCTTGCCATATTTGGTACAGATAAGAAACTTTATGCCCTACTGGCTGGAATTTTTTACATGTTTAATTCCTATACAGTAGTTGAGATCTGGCACCGCTTTTTATATACCGGTTTTTTCCTTGCTGCCTTTCTGCCTTTCTTTGCTCTTTTTTGGAAGAAGTGGATAAATAAGGGTCAATTCTTATTTTTAGTTCTTTTTCTGCTGACTAGTTTAATCTCTTCTTACATGTTTGGAAATTTAGCGTCTATCTTGACTGTGTGGTTACTGATACTGCTTATTACTATTTCTGATGCAATTTTTCCTTTAAGAAAAAATGAACTAATTAAAATAGGTTTGAGATTCTTTTTAGGAGTTTTTTTCTGGTTGGTTACTAATGTTTGGTGGTTAATTCCTGTTTTAGGAGTTTCAACAGGTTTACTACCTGAGCAACATTCCAGCGAAGACAACATCAATACTTTAATAAATATAGGCAAACAAACAATACTTCCCTTTACGCTTCAGTTTGCTAACCCTTTCTATCTTTTTTACACTGCTGAGCTGGGACAAATTTACAACAGTTTATTTTTTAAAATTCTTCCTTGGATTCCAACTATAATTATTTTTAGTGGTCTTTTAGCTGCCTTTAAACAAAAAAATTTGGCCAAATTTTCACTGATTTATCTTTTAGTAATAATATTTTCCAAGGGGCCCACTTCACCTTTTGGTTACCCTTATATATGGAGTTTTATGAACATTTATGCCTTAGGAGTGATAAGGAATCCCTTTGAGAAATTAGGAATTTTGTTACCCTTTTTTGGCAGTATTCTTTTTGTAGTAGGAGTGACTTTGGTTTACTCTTGGGGTATTAAAAAAATTGGATTATTAGGTTCCAGATTTTTAATTGCTGTAAGTTTATTATCCATATTAGTTTATGCTTGGCCTATGTTTACAGGTAAGGTGATTAGTAAACCCTTGGAGCCGTTACAAGTTAGTATCCCGTCTTATTACAAACAAGCAGATGATTTTCTTAAAAATCAGATAGAAAAAGAAGGCAATATCTTGCACTTACCTTTTTCAGGAAGAGATGTAGTTACCTACAATTGGCAAAATGGTTACCATGGAGTTGATATAAATCAAATTTTATTTAGCTCTTCGCCTTCCATATCCAGAAACATGGGGCTTAAAAGAGTAGATGATACTTTAAAAAGCCTGACTTTAGTATTTAGTAACCCCCTTTCAAAAAAAGAGGATTTAGTCATAAGACTTTTACAAGATCTGAATGTTAAATTTATAGTACTCCATAAAGAGGTAAAATGGACAGATATATCTACTTATGGCAAAGATATTAGGTTGATTAATCCTCAAGAAATCGAAGCGACTTTAAACGGTTATGACTTTTT
Source organism: uncultured Gammaproteobacteria bacterium (assembly GCA_964387865.1). Classification (GTDB taxonomy): domain Bacteria; phylum Patescibacteriota; class Microgenomatia; order Daviesbacterales; family UBA10151; genus CAYLXC01. The sequence goes on from CAYLXC010000002.1 coordinate 64,834, forward strand.
AGAGAGACAAATAAGTTTTGGAGATTTAATTATTTATAAGCTGAAAGATAATTCTTTTAAAGGCAAAATTGCCTTCTCTGAGACTGCCAGCTTAGTTTATCCGGGAGAAAGTAGTTATCTGCAAATAAATACATTTACTGATAAAGACAATATAATTACAACTCAAAGTAATAATCTTTCTGAACAAACTTTATCAAAAATTAAAGATATTTTTCTCTTTCCAGAAAGTAGCCTAAATTATTCGGTAGCTTCTGAGAGCGCCATAATAGATTTGATAAACAATCATGATTCCTTGATAAATCAGTTAACCTTTATGAAAAATTATTTTTCCCAAACAGGGCTATTGATGAGTGAGGAGTTAACAGAAAAGATTTTAAAAGCAACCGAAAAATTACTTAAAATTTCTAACTCAGGATTGATATCATTTGAGACTTATGAGAATTCACTGAATGATATATTTAAAAATAATTTTAAAGATATAAGTCTATTAAAACTATTTAAGTCCCAAATAATTAATACTTTTTATCTGCATTCGTATATTCTAGAAAAATCGAGTAAAGGGCATTCTGCGAGGAAAATTTTAATGGAGGGTTTAAAGGAGAATGATTTGTTACCCCTTTACTTACAATCCAATATTATATCTGAGGAGGAAATAAATAAGAGAATAGCTCGATTTAAAGTTCCGTTCAAATCAAAGTATGAAATTTTAATAGTTCCTCCTAGGATTGCAGATTTATACGCTGATTTTTTACCTAAATTAGATGTTCGAGTAAATGATAACACTTTAGAAACTAAAGGTAAACTGGATAAAAATATTATTTCATTTGGAGAGTTTGATTTTGATGAAAATACATATGAAATAAGTTACAATTCACTCCTTTCATTTAATTTATTACCTTCCATTGATAAAATCTTAAAGATGGGAAATGTAGAGCTTAAGGAAGGTAGTGTACATCTAATCTCTGGCGAGCAAGAGATAGCTTATTTAGAAGCTCCTTTGAGGGGAGTTAGTGGCAATGATGTCTACAATATTACCTTTGATGTGTTATTTGAGATGGGAAATGAGTTTTATATAGAAATAATGCAAGAGAGTGAAGACTTCGATAACCAAAAGGAATATCAAACAATTCAATCAAATGAATGTTTTGTGCATACTTGTTATCCCATAAAATTAGATCCTAGTAAAAGTGGTTGGCAAAAATATTCTCTTTTGACATCGCCTCTAAATCCTATCAGTCAAAGAGCAAATTTTAGAATTATAGTATTTTCCAAATTTGAAAATTCTCAAAAAATCCATGGAGATATTTTCATTAAAAACTTACAAGTAAACAAAGTCTTTGATGGAGAAGTCGTTTTAAGAAAGAAAGTATCGAAAAGCTTAGGAAATTCCTCAGGCGAGCTAATTACCATAAATCATCAAACACCAATATCTTATTTTGGGAAAATTAAATTAAATCAACCTTCATTTCTTCTGTTTAAAGAGACCTTTCACCCTGGATGGAGTTTAACACTTACCCAAGGTGATAACCTTTATAAGATAGATAAACACTTTATGGGCAATCTATATGCTAACTCTTATTTTATAGAAAAAGTAGGAGAGTATGATTTTAAACTTGAATTTGAACCGCAAAAGGGGGTAGTGAGGGGACTTTTGATAACACTGTTAGGATGGGTTATCGTACTTATGATTTTTATTTGGTCACAATTCAGAGGGAGAAAGTATGAAAGAGACTAAAAAGATTTTTATTGCTCTAGTTTTGGTAATAATACTTACCATTATATTTACTATTTTAGACTCTGGGCTACGTATCAAGCAATTGAACTTACTAATTCAACCATTAATTTTTGCCCTCGTAGCTACAATTAGCTTTCTTTTTGGATCATACAGAAAATTGCTTTTATTTTTTTCCGCCAATTTACTATCTTTAATGATTATTACTTACCTATTTAACCTACTTGATGCTGCTAATTGGGTAGGAAGTTTGGGTTTTGGCATACTAATTATTGTTTTTTGTTCCTACATTCCAGTATTAATTAAAAGGGATCATATTGAAAAATTTTAAATTTATGTTTAATTCTATTTTTAAGACTGCAACCTTTCGACAATCTCAGATTACCATTTTTGGAACACTTATAAATGGCACTTTAGGAGCACTTTTTTATATCCTGTTGGCACGCTTCTTAGGTCCTTCGGATTTTGGACTTATTACAATTGCCCTTACAACAATGGTTTTAATTGCGGATATTGCGGATATTGGAACTAATACCGGTTTGGTCCGCTTTGTATCTTCAAATTTGGAAAGAAATAAAGAAAAAGCCTACAGGTTTTTAAAATTAAGTTTGGAAATTAAACTCATTGCTTGGGCAATATCTTTTTTGACCTTTTTTTTATTAGTGCCTTTTTTGGCAACGAACATCTTTCATAAGGAGCAGTTAATTTTTCCCTTAAGACTGGTTACTTTTGGAGTAGGAGGAGCGCTTCTTTTTACATTTGCAACATCCTCCCTGCAAGCTTATCAAAGATATTTTACCTGGAGCTTAATAAATATCCTAACCAATTGCTTAAGACTCCTGTTAATATTAGCTTTAGGTTATTACACGATTCTTAATGTAGAAAACAGCCTATTTGTTTATATAGTTTTGCCCTTTTTCGGTTTTTTTGTGACGCTTTTTATTCTTCCTTCAGGAAAAATACTGCAGAGTAAAAATGAATTCAGTTTAGCTAAAGAACTTTTTAAATATAATATCCCAGTTGCTATATTTACAATGATCGCTGCTTTTTCTGCAAGGTTGGATACTTATTTAATTGCCACTTTACTTTCTATCAGAGAGGTTGGAATATATGGAGCTGCAAATCAACTAGTACAGTTTATGCCACAACTTGTTTCTGCATTGGGTTTGGTTTCCTCACCAAAATTTGCATCTTTTGCAAATAACCGGCAAATGTTAATTTACTTTAGGAAATTCCAGTTTCTTGTTTCAGGACTTTGTGTACTAGGAATATTAACAATTCCTATCTCAGTTTATCTTATTCCGATACTTTTTGGCCCACAATATCAGGAGGCAGTTGTACCGTTTATCTTTTTATTTCTTGGGATGCTTATTTTCCTTTTCTCCATACCGGTACATCACAGTGTGATTTTTTATTTTGGCAGGCCTGATGTTTTTATATGGGTGTCCATAGGTCACTTATTAATAATCGGAGGATTAGGATATTTTATGATTTCCAGTTTTGGACTAGTTGGTGCATCAACAACAGTTTTAGTTGGAACAGTTTTTAACTTCCTAATTCCTTTTGGCTGGTTATTATATAAGTTAAGGAAATAATATTTTCCATGAAAAAAACAATCTGGGTAAATACTATAGTTAATAATGAAGAAAATTTTATCTATTTTGCAATTATGAGTATTGTGAATCATGTAGATAAAGTTTTAGTTTGGGACAGCGGATCTGAAGACAAAACTGTAGAAGTAATAAAAGAGATTGAAAAAATTAAGGGTGAGAAAATTTTATTTAAAGAGGTGGGGAAAGTAAATGAGATTGAATTTACAAAGATGAGACAGAAAATGCTTAACGAATCCGATAGTGACTGGATTTTAATTTTGGATGGTGATGAAATCTGGTGGGAGGAATCAATAAAAAGGTTGAGAAAGACCATAGATAATAAGGGTGATCGGATTGACGGTATTTATGTGCCTATGATTTTGCCGGTAGGGGATATATATCATATCCAAGAAGAAAAAGCAGGTAAGTATCAAATTCATGGAAAGATTGGAAACATAAGTTTAAAAGCAATAAATAAGAAAATTCCTGGATTACATGTTGAATCACCATATGGAAAGGAGGGGTATATTGATGAAAATAATATTCCAGTTCAAGAAAGAGAAAATCTACTTTTTTTGGATGCACCCCTTTTACATATGACTCATTTAAAAAGATCAAGTGTAAGAAGACGGTTTGAAAAATTTAAGATTGAGTTAGGAAAGGAAGTACCCAAAAATTTTGCATTTCCTGAAGTTTTTTACAGAAAATATCCTTCCATAATCCCCTCCCCTTGGAAGAGATTACAGGGTGTTGAACTATTTAAAGCAAAACTATTAACACCAATAAGAAAGCTTAAAAGGAGTTTATATGGGTAAATTTTCAGGATTTGAAACTTTGGAATCTATGAGTCAAGCAGTCTGGTATAACAAGTGGACTGTTAAAAAATTTGCACCATTTTTAAATGGAGATATTCTTGAAGTAGGTTGTGGTATCGGCAATTTCACAAATGCTCTCACAAAATTCGGAAATGTTTGGGCTATAGATGTAAAGAAGAATTATATTAAACAAACAAAAAAAATAATTCTAGATAGTACAGAGGTAGGATTTGGAGATATTGAGAATGGTAAATACTTTTTTGATAAAAGAGCTTTCGATTGTATAGTTTGCTTAAATGTTTTAGAGCACATAAATTATGATACCAAAGCTTTAGTCAATATGTACAAGCTTTTAGCCACTAGTGGTGTTCTTATTATACTTGTTCCTTCTCATAACTTTTTATTTGGTGAGATTGATAAATCAATTGGACACATCAGGCGTTATGAAAAAGATAGCCTTTTGAAAATACTTGAAAGCATTGGTTTTAAGATAAAATTTGTTCGAATTCTAAATTTTTTGGGTGCAATTGGCTGGTATGTTTGGGGTAAAATACTAAAGGATAAAAAAATAGATTTAGTTAGTATAAATTTATTTAACTTAGTAGCACCATTCATACTAAGTATGGAAAACTTAATTGAACCTCCAGTTGGCACATCTATTTTAATTATTGCAGAAAAAATTAAATGAAATTATCAATAATTATCCCTCTTTACAATGAGGAAAAAACGATCAATAAGCTTTTATCAAAAGTTGTCCTTGCAAAGGTCCCGAAATCAATTAAAAAAGAGATTATTGTTATAAATGATGGGTCAATTGATAATTCAAAGTTAAAAATTAAAAGTTTAAAGTTAAGAGGAGCAAAAAAAATTTATCATGAAAATAATTTGGGGAAAGGTGCTGCAATAAGAAGTGGACTTAGGATTGCAAAGGGTGATTATGTAATTATTCAGGATGCTGATCTGGAATATGATCCAAACGATTATTCAAAATTATTATGGCCCATCATACATAATAAGGCACTTGTTGTATACGGAACAAGACTCATCAATTATCCATTGAGGTTTTGGGGCAAGGACAAAACCGTATTGCCCTCACATCTTTTGGCAAATAAATTCTTGACTTTTTTGACTAATTTATTATATGGATCAGAATTAACAGATATGGAAACAGGTTACAAATTAATTGATGCAAATATTTTAAAAAAAATTAAATTTAAATCAAATAGATTTGATTTTGAGCCGGAAATTACTGCAAAGATTTTAAAATTAAAAATCCCAATTGTTGAGGTACCAATTGATGTTAAACCAAGGACTTATAAAGAGGGTAAAAAAATTAGTTGGAAAGATGGACTAATTGCAATTTGGACACTTATAAAATATAGAATTGTTGATTAAATTTAAATTATTAGAATAATCGAAGTAAAATACGATAAGATGAAGCTGTTATTTTTAAGTAGGTACCAAAATAATGTAGGAAGAGGAGCTGAAAATTTTGTTGAAGAGTTATCTAAAAGATTATCATACCATCATTCAATTGACATTTTTAGTGGGGAAGATGCAGATTATTTTAAAAAAGTAATATATGGAAATTATGATATTGTTATTCCAATAAATGGAAGATCGCAAAGTTTAAAGGCATCTTTAGGAAGGATAATAGGAAGATATAAAATATTAATAACTGGACACAGTGGTATAGGATGGGATGATATTCTAAATGTTTTGGTAAGACCGGATGTATTTGTTGCCCTTACTGATGGGCAAAAAAAATGGGCTAAGAATTGGGCATGGGGTAGTAAGATTATAAAAATCCCAAACGGTATAGATTTAGATAAATTTTCACCACATGGAAAAAAAATAAATATTGATTTACCAAGACCCATTATTTTATCTGTTGGTGCACTAGCTTGGTATAAATATCATGATAGGGTAATTGAGGCAATATCCAAACTAGGAAGAGGATCTGTATTAATTGTAGGGGACGGTCCTTTGAAAGAAAAACTCATTAGAGCGGGTAAAAGCTTATTAGGAAGTAGGTTTAAAATAGCCTCATTTCAGTATGAAGATATGCCGAATATCTATCGCTGCGCTGATTTATTTACACTACCTTCTTGGGATAGGGAGGCGTTTGGGATTGTGTATCTTGAGGCTATGGCTTCAGGATTACCAGTAGTTGCTCCTGATGATTTATCAAGAAGGGAAATTATTAATGGAGCTGGAATATTAACAGATGTTTCAAAATCACAAGAGTATGCAAAGGCTTTAAATGATTGCTTGGAAAAAGATTGGAAAGATATTCCAAGAAAACAAGCTGAAAAATTTTCCTGGGAGAAAGTATCTCAAATGTATGAAGAGGCAATGTTAAATATGTTAAAAGTAAAATAATGATTCAAAAATTACTAATATCCCTCGTCTTATTTATTTTATCTATAATATTAATTGGTCAAAATCTCAGTAAACCTTTTTGGGGTGAACATGATTGGAATGGGGTAAGATATGGAAATATTGCAAGAAATTATTTAAGGTATGGAATTTTAGATTTGCAATTTGCTCAAATTGAAAATTCAGGAACTTTAAATAACAAAAAGGAATACTTTACCCATTACCCTCCCCTGTTGCCAATTATAATCTCACTTTCATATAAAATGTTTGGAATATCTGAGTGGTCTACAAGAATTGTTCCACTTTTTGCAACCTCTGGAAGCATTGTTCTTATTTTTTTAATTGGTAATAAATTGTGGAATATAAAAACAGGAATTCTTGCAAGTCTACTTGCCTTATGTTTACCTATAATTCTTTATTTTGGAAAAAATCCTGTTCATGAACCAATTGTTTTATTTTTTATACTTTTGTCATTTCTTGCCTACCTGTACTTAAAATCATCGAATAACAAGATCTTTAAAATATGGTTTATACTAGCCTTGATTGCTGCTCATTTTACAACATGGGCTGGGTATTTTTTATTGCCGGCTATAGCGCTTATAACACTAATTAGGAGAGATAAGATTTTATTTAAAAGACTTATTTCATACTGGTTAATTCCGGTAATTATGTTTCCCCTATATTTAATATTTTTATACTTCCAAACAGGAAGCTTGTTGGGAGGAGATTTGTTAGGTGTATTTTTACAACGAAGCAGCATTTCTAAGGAGTTACAGCCAATGGATTTTAATTTAATTAACTATTTAGGAAAACTTAGACTCTGGTTTTTTAGTTTGTTTTCAGGCACGTTAGCTTTTATTGTATTTTTTTGGTTTATATATCACATAATAAAGAGATTTGGTAAGGCAGATTTACAATTACTAACTTTACTCTTTTTTGGGATACCATATTTTGTATTTTTTCCAAACGCTGCTTTCATACATAATTATTTAGTATTTTATTTTGTGCCTTTTTTTGTTTTGGCAGTATCTCAAGCGATATGGAATCTAGCAGAAATTAAACCTCTAAAAAGATTAAGTTTTTTAGTTCCAATAATATTTCTTGTCCCTATCTTTTTTGAAAGAAAACCATTTCTTGACGTTTTATACAAAAGTCAAGGTGATAAATTTGAAGTGGAGGTAGGATGGGCTATCAATCAACAGACTAATTTGGATGATGTTATTTTGATATCTCCTTTTAAATTCTCATATTCGGCTGATAAGTTCTTAAGATTCTATTCAGATAGAAAGTTAATATATTCTGATTATGATGATATGGAACATAATGTTAGAGTTTTAGTTGATACAGATAATCAAAAATTTGAGATAATTAAAAAATGATTTCTACAGTTTATATTTCCTATAATGATGCACAAAAAATTAAAAATAGTTTGGAAAGTGTAAAAAACTTTGCAGACGAAATTGTTATTTTGGACCTTGGATCCACTGATAATTCAAAGGAAATTGGTGAAAACTTCAAGGCAAAAATTTTTTATCATGATTATGTTTCTTATGTCGAATTAGTAAGAAACTATGCAAATGATTTGGCAAAGGGAGATTGGATTTTAGTTTTGGATCCTGATGAAGAAATATCTGAGAAATTGAAAAACAAATTAAAGGAAATTAGGAAGCAAAATAAATATGACGCGGTAAATATTCCAAGAAAAAATATTTTTTTTAATAAGTGGATTTCTCATACAAACTGGTGGCCGGATAGACATGTAAGGTTTTTTAAAAAAGAAAAAGTAAAATGGTCTGATAAAATCCATAAATACCCGAAGGTTATTGGGAAAATTCTAAATTTGAATGCAAATGAGGAGTTGGCAATAATTCACCATGGTTATAAATCCATAGGTGAGTTTTTAGACAGGCAAAATAGATACGCATCATCAAAGGCGGATAATTTATATGAGGAAGGGGCAAGATTTTCATATGGTCTGCTTATTTGGAATCCCGTAAGGGAGTTTTTGATACGGTTTATTAAACATAAAGGATTTCTGGACGGAATTTATGGATTCAGTCTTACACTTTTAATGATGATCTATCAGATGGAAGTTATGATTAAACTTTGGGAGAAGGAGAAAAAGTGATGATATGGATAATTTTGGTCTTGTCATTAACTTTGAGACTAATCAGTCTAAATCAGAGTCTTTGGCTTGATGAAGCAATTAATGTATTGGCTACCCAAAATTTTTCTCTTTTAGGAATGGTTACTGAGTATGCAAAAGCTGATTTTCATCCACCCCTCTATTTTATAATACTTTGGATTTGGACAAAAATGTTTGGAATCAGTGAATTTGCAGTGAGAATTCCCTCAGTAATTTTTGGCGTACTAACAATTTATTTAGTTTTTTTAATAGGCCAAAAATTACATTCTAAAACTTTAGGATTATTTTCCGCATTTCTCTTGGCAATAAATCCACTGCATATTTATTATTCTCAAGAAGCCAGAATGTATTCTTTGGCTGCGTTTGCAGTGTCCACTAATGTCTTCTATCTAACAAAACTTATTCAGGGTGAAAAGCCAAGGTTTATTTTATTAATAATAAGCAATTTTTTAGTACTGACTTCAGATTACCTTGCATATTTTATTTTTCCTGCCCAGCTAATTTTTTTGTTTATCCAAAGGAATAGAGAAACTATTAAAAAATGGCTTCTTGCATTAGGAGTTTCTGTGTTATTTAGTATTTGGTGGTTGCCAATGTTATTAGCACAGCTAGATGTTGGAGCAGTTGCTGCAGAAAGACTTCCAGCATGGAAATTTATTGTGGGTGGTTTTGATTTAAGGGGAATTCCTCTAACTTTTGTAAAATTTATTATTGGGAGAATAAGTTATCCTGATAAGATAGTTTATGCAGTAACTTTATTACCTGTTTGCTTTTTATTTCTATACCTTATCTTTAGGGGGATAAGATTTATCGGAAGTATTGGAAAAAAATTACTCCTCTTATGGTTTGGAGTTCCCATTATTTTAGGAACTTTCATTTCACTTTTTATTCCCATTTACAGTTACTTTAGAATGCTTTTTACTCTTCCGAGTTTTATATTTTTAATTGCATTAGGTATTATTTCTTTTAAATCCCAATTAAGATACGCTTTTTTACTTGCGGTCCTGTTAGTTGAGCTTTTTTCCACTTCCATATATTTATCAAATTCATCCTATCAAAGGGATGATTGGAGGGGACTTGTGAATCACTTGAAAATGACAGATAATAATTCATTAATTTTGTTTGAAAGCTCAGGAACACTACCTCCATTTGATTATTATGCCAAAGGAAGTTTAAACGCAATAGGTGCTTTGAAGGATTTTCCAGCAATTAATAACAGTGATTTGGTTGATTTGGAAAGCATTTCAAAAAAACAAAAAGATATATATCTGATTGAGTTTTTGGTAGATATATCGGATCCAAATAGATTAGTTAATAAAAAGCTAGTTAGTTTGGGGTATAAACAAATTGAGATATTAAATTTTGTGGGTGTAGGATTTGTTTATCATTATGTTAAGTAAACTAACAATTATTTTACTTGGGATAATCATTTTTGCTCATAGTCTAATTTTAACTAAACTATTTTTTTTTCCGTATCCGGAACTTTTTGTTTATCCTTATTTAACAAACCATGGATTAAAACCATATTATGAGATTTTAGATCAGCATTTTCCAGGACTGATGTTTTTTCCAATTAATTTGGACAATCTGGGGATGAATACAGCAGAAGATGCGAGAATTTTGTTAATTGCATTAGTAATACTTACCCATGTTCTGCTTTTCTTAATAGGCAAAAAAGTTTTCAAAAGCGAAGGGAAGGCATTGCTCGTAAATTTTTTATATCTCGTTTGGCAACCGTTTTTTGAAGGATGGGTTTTTTGGATAGATAATTTTCTGCCGTTACTATTGCTCCCAGCATTCTATACCCTTTTAAAAAGAAAGATTTTTTTAGCAGGAATACTCATGGGTTGTGCAATTGTTTTTAAACAGGTATTGATACCTCTTGCTTTGATAATTTCCATCTACTTATGGTGGGAAAGTAAAAAAATTAAGGTTATTATTAATTATATTTCAGGTTTATTTATTCCAATTTTACTGATGGTTATTTATTTAATAAGTATTGGAGTTTTTAATGATTTTATATATTGGGCAATTATTTTTAACCTTACAATTTATGCGAAGTTTGGAAGAGGTATGGTGCCTGATTTAGCCCATCTTTCGAGAGTTGTGTTAGTCTTTGGTACTGCTTTCATAATTTTAAGAAAAATAAAAGAAAGAATAACTCAGTTGCTAATAATTTTCTTAATAGGAAGCTTAATTGGACTTTCCACAAGGTTTGATTTTGTGCACTTTCAACCAGCCTTACCTTTTGCTATCTTTGCAACAGTATTTGGATTGGGGAAATTGGAGAAATGGGGGAGATTGGGGAAAATCTTAATAGCAAGCTATGTACTTATTGCAGTATGGTGGGTGAACATTTTTTATAGGGGGCACATAGGGGATAAAGTTTTCTTTTTTGATTCTCAAACTATAGAGATTGCAAATAAAATCAAAGAGTACACAAATATGGGTGATAAGATTTTTGTTCTTGGAGCTCCGCCAATTTTGTATCAGATGACTAAGACAATCCCTGCAGGAAATATTTTTGTTTTTCAATTCCCTTGGTTTTTAAAAGTGGTTGAAGATAGAATTTTGGAGGGAATTATTATGGATAAACCAGATATAGTGGTTTCAGATAGGACCGTGAAAATTGAGGATCAACCCATCACAGAATTTGCAAAAGAAATTGATAAATATATTCAGGAAAATTATGAAGTTATAGATCGGGTCGGAATAACAACTATTTTACGCCGCAAAACTCATTAATCTGCTACAATTGATTCATGCTACGAGTTGGGATGGATATTTCGCAGATTGCTCACGGGGGTGGAGTGGCAACATATACCCGGAATTTATCTGAGAAGCTTTCCAAATTTAAAGATTTGGAAATGGTTTACTTTTATTCCTCTCTAAGAAAAGCTTATCATGGGCCTTTAAAAAATGTTAAAAAATACCGTCTTCCTCCAACTCTTTTTGAAATGCTATTTAACAGGTGGAGGAATGTTGGAATTGAAAAATTCCTAGGTCCTTTGGATGTTTTTCATTCTTCTGATTGGACTCAACCTCCTACAAAGGCAAAAAAAATTACAACCTATCATGACGTTATTCCTCTAAAATACCCGCAGTGGTCTCATCCTAAAATAGTTTCTGTACACAGAAGACGATTAGCTATTGTTGAAAAAGAAGTTGACTTAATTATTGCTGTTTCAGAATCTACAAAAAAGGATCTTATTGAAGTTTCAAACATTCCTGAAGGGAAAATTACGGTAATTTATGAGGGGCCAACAGGAGATTTTAAACCTCAACCTAAAGAGAAATTGGATAAATTTAGGAAAAAATATAAATTACCCAAAAATTATGTGTTAGCAATAGGCGGAATAGGGGAGAGGAGGAATCTAAAAAGGATAAAAGAAGCTTCTAAAGATTATCATTTGGTGATTGCCGGACAAACAATCCCATGGCTTGAAATTGATGAATTAGAGCTACTTTTTAGTTCGGCTACTGTTTTACTTTACGCATCCCTCTATGAAGGATTTGGTTTACCAATTTTGGATTGTTTCGCATGCGGAGTACCGGTTATTACATCAAATATCTCATCTATACCGGAGGTTGGTGGAGACGCTGCAATTTATGTTGACCCATTAAATGCAGAGGATATAAAAAGGAAACTAAAGCTTATAATGGAAAATAAAGAGATTAGAGAAGATTTAATTAAAAAAGGATTTGAGCAAGTTAAGAAATTTTCCTGGGAAAAGTGTGCTAGGGAGACAGCTGAAGTGTACCGGGAGGTAATAAGATGAGGATTGCAGTAGATGGATATGAAGCAAATGTACCACAAAGGCTTGGATCATCACTCGTGGGATTTGAGTTAATTAGAAATTTTGAGAGGATTGATAAAAAGAATGAGTTCACAATTTTGTTACCAAGTAAGCCCCTGGATGATTTTCCTAAAGAAAGAAGTGGGTGGGAATATAAAATATTAAAGCCAAAAAGGTTTTGGACAAGGATTGCCTTGCCATTTTCTCTCTATACAATTAAAAGGAAACCAGATTTAATTTTCTCTCCTACTCACTATATTCCCAGATTTTCTCCAGTCAATAGAGTTGTAACTATCTTCGATTTATCTTTTTTGCACTTTCCTGAAATGTTTAATGCTAAAGATTTATGGCAGCTAAGAAATTGGACGAAGTTTTCTGCCGAAAATGCGGATCACATTATTACAATTTCTAAATTTTCAAAACAGGATATTATCGAGCAATATAGTGTGGATAAAAAAAATATAACAGTTGCTTATCCAGGATATGATGAGGAAAAATTCAAAGTTCAAAATGTTTCAGAAGAAACTGCCTTCGGCAGGACAAAATTCAAAATTGAAGAAACAAAAAGGAAGTACAAAATAGGTGATAACTATATCATATATGTAGGAACCATACAGCCTAGGAAAAATCTAATAAGGTTGATTGAGGCAGTTTCCAGAATTGAAAATATAAGACTAATTATTGTAGGGAAGACTAAAGGGGAAGGTAAAGAGGGATGGATGTTTCAAGAAACACTGGATGCACCTAAGAGATTGGGTATTGAGGATAGGGTAATCTTTACAGGCTACGTTCCATCAGAAGATTTACCTTATCTTTTACAAGCGGCTCAAGCTTTCATCTTACCTTCTCTTTGGGAGGGATTTGGTATTCCGGTTTTGGAGGCAATGGCTTGCGGAGTACCGGTTTTAGCTTCCAATGTTTCATCACTTCCTGAAGTTTGTGGAAACGCAGGATTAACTTTTGATCCGTATTCAGTTGATCAAATTGAGCAGGCAATAAGAACAATAATTTCTGATAAAAAATTGGCGAATAAATTGTCCAAACAAGGATTAAAGCAAGCCAAAAAATTTTCCTGGGAAAAAATGGCTAAAACGGTTTTAAAAGTATTTGAGAAAGTGGTTTCAAAGTCATAAACTCGTTATAATAAGCTTAATATGGCTATTTTTCATGACAAAATGGGCAGGGAATTGACTACCCGAGAGGCTTTTAGAAAAATTACAAACAGGATTTATAATGTTGTTTTAGATTTAGAAGTTATGATGCTTAGATGGGTCGGGCATATCCCGTTTCATTCTATAAGAAATCTAATTTACAAACTGGACGGAGTAAAAATTGGTAAGGGATCAACTATTCACATGTGGGCAAATTTTTTTTATACACTAAATATTCAGATTGGAGAGGATTCAATAATTGGTGATCATGTTTTTTTAGATGGAAGAGACAAATTAAAAATTGGTGATCATGTTGATGTTGCATCTGATGTAATGATTTATAACAGTGAGCATGATATTAATTCTGAGGATTTTCATGCTACTTTGGCTCCTGTTGAAATAGGAGATTATGTTTTTATTGGGCCCAGGGCAATCATTTTGCCTGGAGTAAAAATTGGAAAAGGGGCGGTAGTTGGAGCCGGAGCTGTTGTTACAAAAGATGTGCCTGAGTTTGCAATAGTCGGTGGAGTCCCAGCACAAGTGATAGGTGAGAGGAAGTTGAAAAATCCACATTATAAGTTGGGTAGAGCCAGACTCTTTCAATAAAAATTAAAATTGTTTGGAATTTGTTATTTGGAATTTTATGAAAATAGTTTATGTATTTTTTTCATTATTATTGCTAATTTACATGCTTTGGCCCGGACCTAACCATATTTCACAGTTTCCTCCTTTGCCATCTTCAGAAAAATCGACACTTGAGGGGGATACAATACAAATTCCAAATGTTGCAGCATACTTTTCTGATAATTTTAGAGAATTTGTTTTGTCCTTTTATTCTACTTCTTATAAAAATTTAACTAAATTACCCTTTCCTCCGCTAAAGCTAAACCATCCTCCGGAATATTCCTGGATAGCAATTAAAAGACACACAGATTCAACTTATATAGAAGAGCTGATATATCCTTTAAGAGATTCTTTGTATGTGAACGGATTTGAGCCTCTTTACTCTGACGGTATGCCCAAATGGTGGGGGGCTTCAAAGTTTGAAGTTGGTGGGCAACAATACTTTACAAAAACAACCCTGAGATTTTATCCATCACCTATTTGGGCAAGATTCGTTGTTTGGTTAGGCATTATTTTATCAACTTTTTTGCTTTTTAAATTAGGTAAGGAAATTCTTGGAGTAAATAAATGAAAAGTTTTATTAATATTTTTGAGAAAGCCTTATTTTTTTCAACCCTTTTTATTTTTGCTTTTATTCCTTTATACCCAAAATTTCCCCTACTAAACATAACTGGCACATTTGTTGCAATAAGGCTAGAAGATGTTTTAATTGCAACAGTTATAGGTACTTGGGGAATATATTTATCTCTTACGGGCCAACTAAAAGTTTTTTTTAAGGACAGACTTAATCAATCTCTCGTACTATTTTTTTTGATAGGCCTTTTGTCAATTTTTTCAGCAAATTTTGTTACTCATTCAGCTTCAGCAAATTTAAGTTTACTTCATTGGGCAAGAAGGGTTGAGTTTATGTTGCTGCTTCCTGTAGTTGCGTCTGTAGTTAGAAATAGAAGACAGCTAATGACTGTTTTAATAAGTCTAGCTTTGGTTTTATTAGTTGTAAATATTTATGCTTTAGGTCAACAGTACTTAAAGTGGCCTGTTATTTCAACTACTAATTCTGAGTTCTCAAAGGGGTTAATTTTATATCTTACGCCGGGGGCTAGAGTTAACTCCACTTTTGCAGGGCACTATGATTTGGCGGTATTTTTGGCAATGGCGGTTGTACTGTTGTCATCAATCTTTTTTGCGTTCAGAAATATTTTTATAAAGACGTTGGTTGGTTTCTTATCCATTATTTCATTTTGGGTTTTAATAATGACAGCTGCAAGACTTTCATTTGTGGCAGCGGTTTTTGGGATTTTAGCAACGTTAATTTTACTGGGTAAGAAAAAATTTATTTTAATCTTTTTTCTCATTATTGTGTTAGTACTTTCGTATCCTTCTCAGTTGAGGGACAGATTGATCTCAACAGTAACAGTAAATATTTTAAATATGGGTCAAAGATATGAAGGACAAACAGAGGATCAAAAAATAAGAAACAAACTCAATATTCCAACTGTTGCGATAAAAACTTCATCAAAGTCAGCTGATGCTGCTTTCTTTGCAGCGGCTTCTTCTGGGTCTGCATCAGATATTGCACCAGGTGAGCCTCTTGATACAACTCAGTTAGGAGTCTATAGATCTTTTGAAATAAGGTTAAATGTTGAGTGGCCCCGTGCAATTAATGCTTTTTTGAAGAATCCGCTTCTGGGAACTGGTTATTCCTCAATAGATATAGCAACAGATAATGATTTCTTAAGGTCGTTTGGGGAAATTGGATTACTCGGAACCTGTGCTTTTGGTTTAGTGTTAATTGAGTCTATGAAAAGAATTTATATTACATTTAAAAAAAGTGATAAGTTCATTAAAGCTTTTTCTGCTGGAATTTTTGCAATGATCTTGGCGTTTTTATTAAATGGATTTTTTATTGATGTGTTTGAGGCATCCAAGGTTGCGTCACTTTTTTGGATGATGTTAGGACTTGGTTTGGCAACAAGTAAGTTTAGATAAAAATGCTTAAGATTTTATTTAATCAATATTTTTGGTTGGGTGTAATTTTACTTATGGCCTTTTTGGTAAGGCTATATAAAATTGATGCACCAATAGCGGATTGGCATTCCTGGAGGCAAGCTGATACTGCAGCTGTAACAAGGAATTTTATTAAGACGGGATTTAATCCTTTTTTACCAAAATTTGATGATATGTCCGGAATTGCGGAAAACCCTTTAATAAACCTTAACCATTTAAGATTTGTAGAATTTCCAACTTATAACATAGCAGTCTATCCATTTTATCTATTAATTGGAGTTAATGAAGTTTATCATAGGTTGGTTTCGTTACTTTTTTCATTAGGTAGTATTATTTTTGTTTTCTTGATTGCGAAAAGATATTTAGGTGTAGTTACTACCTTACTCTCTGCATTAATATTTGCATTACTTCCATTCAATGTATTTTTCTCAAGAACTACCTTACCAGAACCCACGTTTATCTTTTTTGCTTTAGGGATGGTTTATTTTGTTGATAGATGGATATGGGAGGGCAGGAGAATTTGGGGAATATGGGGATTTGTATTTACAACTGCTTCTTTTTTAGTAAAACCCTGGGCAATATTTTTTGTTCCACCGCTTGTTTACTCTGCCATAAAAAAAGAAGGGATAGGAGAAAGTTTGAAGTATTTATTTTTTTTTATCGCTGCACTTTTGCCTTTTATTTTTTGGAGGCTTTGGATCCTGCAACAACCAGAAGGGATACCTGCCTCAAACTGGCTACTTAATGGCGATGGGATAAGGTTTCGACCTGCATTTTTCTGGTGGATTATTTCAGAAAGACTAGGAAGAGAAATACTTGGTACAACAGGTTTAGTATTAGCTTTTATAGGGATTATTGCTAAATTGGAGAGTCGAAGTCTTTTTTTTCACATATGGTTGTTGTCAATGGGTGCATATTTAATTATTCTTGCAACTGGAAATGTTACGCATAATTATTATCAACTAATGATTATTCCAATACTTTCTATATTTTTAGCAAGGGGATTTGTATACTTATTTAAAGGAAATAAAGATTTTATTCCAAGAATTTGGACTGTCCCTTTGGCGATATTTTTGCTATTGTCGAGTTTTTATTTTACTTACAAAATTGATAAAGAATTTTATAAAATAAATAATCCTCAAATTGTGGAGGCAGGCAAAATGGCAGATCGGATCTTGCCAAAAGATGCTGTGGTTTTGGCCCCATACAATGGGGATACGGCCTTTTTGTATCAATTGAACCGTCCAGGATTTCCTAATGCTCCACTTCCTCTTAAACAATTGGTTTCAGATTATAGTGTGACACATTATGTTTCAGTAAATTTCGATGAAAAAACTAACTGGGTTAAGCGACATTTTGAGATAATATTTGAAAATGAAAAATTTGTGATTGCGGATTTAACAAAAATTAAAAGTCCTCTTGATGATATTTTAGATGCCGAGCCTTAAATACAATGAGAGTACTGATGTTAACACCTTATCTGCCATACCCACTCTTAACTGGTGGACAAACTAGGTCTTATAATCTTATTAAAAGGTTATCTCAACTGGGTCATAAGATTACATTATTCTGTTTAGTTAAAGATGGAAATGAAAAAAAATATGTCGGGCAACTTGAAAAATTTTGTGAGGAAGTACAAGTATTTAGTCGTCCGCAAAAACCCTGGACAATAGAAAATATTTTAAGGACCGGTTTTAGCTATTATCCATTTTTGGTTATCAGAAATTGGGCATCTGGTGAAAAAGATGCAATCTCAAGGGAGCTTTTGGAAAATCAATTTGATTTAATTCACGCTGAAACTTTTTATGTTATGCCGCATATTCCTCAAACAAAAATTCCTATACTCTTGGTTGAACAGACAATCGAACATCTTGTATATAGACATTTTGCAGAAGAATCCAAAAAATTCCTGATAAAGCCTTTTTTATATTTCGACGTCTTTAAAATGAAATATTGGGAGCTGAAATACTGGAAAAAAGCTAAAAAAGTTGTGGCAATGTCAGAAGATGATAAGGAAAAAATGCTAGATGAGGTGGGATCCTTGGATGTTGATATTGTGCCAAATGGAGTAGATAGTGATTATTTTTCAAAAAAAGTCGCTGATAAATCAAAAGATCCTATAATTTTGTATCTTGGAAATTTCACTTGGTTACAAAATAGAGAGGCTGTTGATATTTTGGTAAGAAGAATTTGGCCGGACATCAGAAAAAAATTTCCGAAGGCTAAACTTTGGATAATTGGAAAAGATGCAAAGATTTTTTTTCCAAATCTCGGGAGTAGAAATATTCGTGTTGATGAGGTGAAAGATGTTAGGGAAGTTTATCAAAAGACAACTGTTTTAGTTGCTCCAATTTATGGTGGAGGTGGAACGAGATATAAAAACTTTGAGGCTTTTGCATCCGGGCTGCCTGTTGTTACAACAACAATAGGAATTGGCGGGATAGAAGCAGAGGATGGTGTTAATGTAATAATTAGAGATGATTTAAACGGAATTATTGAAGCAACTATGGAGCTAATAAGGAACCCGGAACTTGCCAGGAAAATTTCCGAAAGTGCCAGAAATTTGGTAAAGGAAAAATATGAGTGGGATCCAATTGCTAAAAAGTTAAGTGAGATTTATGAGGAGCTTGGGAGAAAATTATGAGGATTGCAATAGATGCAAGAATGTATCAGGAGTCTGGAATTGGAAGATATATTAGGAATTTAGTTTCCAACCTTCAGAAATTGGATAAAAAAAATGAGTATTTAATTCTCCATTTAAAAAATGACTATAATACTTTAGGTTACCATGGTAACTTTAGAAAGATTTTAGCAGATTTCAGATGGTATGGAGTCTCTGAGCAAATTAGGTTACCAAGATTATTGAAAAATTTAAAAGTAGATGTTGTACATTTCCCACACTTTAATGTACCGATTTTTTACAAAGGCAAATTTGTAGTTACAATTCATGATTTAATTCACCAACATTTCAGTATGCAAAGGGCAACTTCACATGGATCCATAATTTATAATTTTAAAAAATTAGGTTATAAAAAAGTTTTTTTGCATGCAATTGAAAAAAGTAAAAAAATTTTGGTTCCTTCGAATTTTGTTAAAAATCAACTTATTGATCAGTGGAAAACAGATAATAAAGTTATAGTAACTTCTGAAGCAGTTGATGACAAATTTAGTTTGATCGTGGAACATTTGTCAGAAAAAAAGATTCAAGATGTCATGGAGAAATTCAACATAAGTGGAAAGTATCTTTTTTATGTTGGAAATGCTCATCCGCACAAAAATGTTGAAGGTCTGATTAAAGCTTTCCTAAATTTAAAAGTAAAATTTAAGGATTTAAAATTAGTTTTATCCGGATATGACCATTATTTTTGGAAAAGAATAAAGGTGGAATATCAGAAAGACGGGATTATATATACAGGTTATGTGAATGATGAGCAGCTGGTAGCTCTTTATAAAAAAGCATCATGTTTTGTTATGCCATCCTTTGAAGAAGGATTTGGAATCCCCCTTTTGGAGGCATTTACATGTAGTTGCCCGGTAGTTTCATCAAATGCGGGGGCATTAGAAGAAATTGGAGGAAATGCGGCAATTTATTTTGATCCAAACAATGTGGGGGATATGGAGGATAAGATATATAGGGTATTGGAAGATAAGAAATTAAGAGATGATTTAGTAGAAGAAGGTAAAAAAAGAGTTAAACTTTTTAGCTGGAAGAAATTGGCGGAACAGACTTTGGAGGTGTATGAAAAATGCATATAGCACTTGCTCATGATGATTTAGTGCAGTGGGGAGGGGCCGAGAGGGTTTTGGAGGGATTAACAGAAATATATCCCGATGCGCCAATTTTTACATCTGTTTATGATTCTTCAAATAAGGAACTCTCAAGGCGATTTGGCTCAAAAAAAATTTTCACTTCATTCTTACAAAATATCCCCGGATGGAATTCTTTGTACAAGATATTATTACCACTCTACCCTATTGCTTTTGAACAATTTGATTTTACTGATTTTGACCTAGTTATTTCAAACACGACGCGTTTTGCAAAATCAATTATTACAAAACCTAAGACATTGCATATTTGTTATTGCCATACTCCTCCAAGATTTTTATGGCATTTTTCGGGCGAGGGAAATTATGGAATTTGGGAAGTGTTGATGAGTAAGCTTAGAATTTATGATCAAGTTTCAGCAAGAAGAGTAGATCATTTTATTGCAGGATCTGAAAATGCAAAAAAAAGGATTAAGAAAGTATATGGGGTTGATTCAAAGGTTGTTTACCCGTTTATTGATTTGGAAAGATTTAAGAATGTGGATACTTTTGATGGAAACTACTTTGTCGTAATGGGGAGGCCAAATAAATATAAAAGATTTGATCTGGCAAGGGAGGCTTGCGAGAAACTTGGGGTAGAACTTAAGATTATTTTAGGTAATTTGGATGATGAAACGGTGGTTAAAATACTGGCAGGATGCAGGGCATTAATTATCCCGGGAATTGAGGATTTTGGCATAGCTTCTTTAGAAGCTCAAGCTTTAGGAAAGCCCGTCATAGCTTTTAAAGAAGGTGGTTCTTTAGAAACTGTAACAGAAGGCAAGAGTGGAATATTTTTCAGTAAGCAAACAGTGGATAGTTTGGTTGATGCACTAAAGCGCTTTAATGATTTAAATCATTTTCAAAGTAATGTTATAAGAGAAAATGTCAAAAAATTCAGTAAAGTAAATTTTATAAAAAATTTCAAGCAAACAGTTGTCTCTTTAAGGTAATATATAGATTACTGCCAAAATGATGTACAATTTTTCAAAAAGGCTTATAGATATGGTTGGCTTAATTGTGGGCCTCATTTTTTTATCACCTTTACTTTTGCTTGTTGCAATTGCAATTAAATTGGATTCAGCCGGACCAATCCTTGCAGATACCCCTATGAGAGCTGGTAAGGATGGAAAACTTTTTAAAATATATAAGTTTCGCTCCATGGTTGAAAATGCCCATGAAATTTTAGAAAAAGATCCAAAGCTTTTGGAGGAATACAAAAAAAACAGCTATAAAATATTTAATGATCCCAGAGTTACTAGGGTGGGAAGGATTTTAAGAAGATTTTCAATTGACGAATTACCCCAACTTTTTAATATTTTAAAAGGTGAGATGAGTCTTGTTGGGCCAAGGGCGTATTACCCTTTTGAGCTTGAAGAACAACAAGTTAAATATCCTGAATCAAAAAAATTTGTTAAGATAATTTTGTCTGGAAAACCAGGGCTAACAGGTCTCTGGCAAGTAACAGGGAGATCCCAAATTAATTTTGACAAAAGAGTTGAAATGGATGCTGATTATGTGCGAAGAAGATCTCTACCTTATGATTTTTGGATTATGCTTAAAACAATTCCGGCAGTAATAATTGGGAAAGGAGCAATTTAGGTGGCTTTTGTAAATTTAAATAAGAGGTTGGATAAAACTAGTAGAATAATTTTAAGGAAAAAACCCAAAAATAGAATGGTAGGCAGACGACTTGTATTTTTAGTTATCTTAATAATTGCTATAGCCTTACCTTCAACTTTTATTTACTTTGGTCTTAAGGAAACTTTAACTCATGGAAAGGCTTTGGTTGAGGCATACAAGAATCAAAACTTTGATAATTTAAAGCAGGAGGTAGTATTTGTTAGAGGGGGGATGCAAAAGGTAGATGTTTCATTGGGTTTTCTTTTTTGGCTTAGAATAATACCAATTTTGGGAGGATACTACTTGGATGCAAAGGGATTTGCGGGAGCAGCAGTTGAGGAACTTATTGCAGCAGAGAAGATTCTTGAGGATTTGGAAAAAGAGAAAAAAGAGGTTGGTTTTGACGGTAATCCTAAAAGCGGACCAGACAGAGCAACACAAGCACTTAAAATTTTGGATAAATCAATTCCTACCTTAGATAAAATTGAGAGTAATTTAAAAAAAGGTGCAGACTCAGTAAAAAATGTTGACACAAATAAGTATCCAGAAAAGTTTAGAGGTAAAGAAATCAGAAGGAATTTGGAAGTATTCAAAAATTTCATTTTAGGAGCGGCTGTTGCAGTGGACGAAGGTAGAGATGCATTGATTATGGCACCAGATGCTTTAGGTATCCCATCCAGCAAAGAATATCTTCTGCTTTTTCAAAATGATAAGGAGATAAGGCCAACCGGAGGATTTATTACAGCTTTTGCCACATTAAGCTTAAATAATGGCCAGGTTAATGCAACTACCTCTGATGATATTTACAGATTGGATGAGCGACTTTTGGCAACATGTGAGTCAAAGATTTGCCCACTAACCCCTCCTGAACCAATTGTTAGATACTTACCTGAAGTTTCCGGAAAAGCGAGATCTGCCTGGAGTATGAGAGATTCAAATATTTCTCCGGATGTCCCAACTTCTGCAAAAGAATTTGAAAGGATGTTTGAGCTTTTAGGACAGGGTTTGCCATTTGATGGAATTATTTATATTGATTCACAAGTTGTGGAGGAATTGATTGAGGTGACCGGTCCAATTGATGTTTTTGGAACAACTTATTCTTCGGAGACCGACAAGAGGTGTAATTGTCCCAATGTTATTTATGAGCTTGAATCTTATGCGGAAATTGCTGCAAAAGGTGAGCAGGATAGAAAAGCAATTTTGGGTGTTTTAATGCAGCAGATTTTGGCCCGCTCAATGGGCGCTGATGTTGAGAAACTTCCCAAACTTATTGAAACAATTGCGCGTCTTGCCAATCATAAGCATGTGATGTTTTATATGCATGATACAAATTTGCAGAAAGCTTTATCTAAATTAAACTGGATAGGGGAAATAAAAGATTTTGGTGGTGATTACCTTCATATAAATGATTCTAATTTTGCAGGTGGCAAGTCCAATTTGTATGTTGAGCAAACAGTAACACAAGAGATAAGCGTAAAGAGTGAAGGGGTAAGTAAGAAAGTCACAATTGAGTATAAAAATCCTCAACAATTTAATACATGGCTTAATGGGATAAATAGGGATTATGTTAGGCTTTATGTGCCTCAAGGTAGTAAATTAATTGGTGGGAAGGGGTCAGAAGATGGGGTAAGGCAAATTGAAGATGAGCTGGGAAAAAGTGTAATTGAGGCATTTATTACAGTAAGGCCACAAAATTCGCGGAAGTTAGAGGTAGAATATACGGTTCCATATAATCCCAAAGGGGAATATAAATTATTAATCCAAAAACAACCAGGAGCCAAAGATTTTACATATAAAATAAAAATTAATGGTTCCCAAAAAGCGGATTTTAAACTAGACCAAGATAAAGAGTTAAAGTTTGATATGTAATCAACTTCAGTCGCTCGTCACAGTCAAAAAGCACCGTTCGACTGGATTCTTCTGAATCATTTAGTATTTTACTCCAGTCTTACTATGTGAGAATTTTGTGAATTAGATCTTCACACAAAATTCTCAAATTGCTTTTATGACTTATGACTTCGCTCCTTTTCTAAATCTGTTAGAATTCTTGCTATATGAGGGGTTTTAAGGCTGAAGGGATTATTTTAAAGAGGAGGGATTTTGGGGAAGCGGATAGAATTTTGACAGTTTTTACACTCCAAAAAGGCAAGATTTCTGTTTTGGCAAAAGGTGTAAGAAGGATTACTTCAAGACGTGCCGGGAATGTTGAGCTTTTAAACAGGGTTTCAATGTATCTTTACCAGGGAAAAGGATTACCCATCTTAACTGAGGCTCAAAGCCTGGACACATATCAAGAATTAAAAGAAGATCTAACTTTATCCACCTATGCATACCATATTTTAGAGCTTGTAGATAAGCTTACAGCAGAAAATCAGGAAAGTCCACTCATTTATGAGAATTTAATCCAGGTTTTAAGAAGGCTTGAGAAAAATCCAAGACAGATTTTTATCAGGGCTTTTGAGGCAAAAATTTTAACTATTTTAGGGTTCATAAGCTTTCAGGATCGCAAACCCGGTTTGCAAGCACAATTTCAAACCGGGTTTGTAGGCTCAATTCTAGAGGATTTAGAAGTTAAGACATGGGATGAGATAGAAAAGATAAAAATAAATGAAAAAGAGGCTCTGGAACTTGAGCGCATTCTACGCTATCATTTAGAAAGAGTGATAGAAGGGCATTTAAAAAGTAGACAGTTTTTGAAGAAATTATAGTAGTCTTTAAGGTGGGTTCTCGCTAATCGCTCGAACAATAATTTATGAACAATAGCTTAATGGATAAAATTGTGGCACTTTGTAAAAGACGGGGATTTATATATCCCGGGTCTGAAATTTATGGCGGACTTGGTGGTACATGGGACTATGGACCGCTTGGTGCGGAGCTTAAAAGAAACATAAAAAATCAATGGTGGAA
>CAYLXC010000003.1:0-3301 GCA_964387865.1 uncultured Gammaproteobacteria bacterium
AAAATGACCCCTTGACATTAGGGTTTTGTTAGGGTATATAATAGGTAACTTATTTTTCTTCAAAGCCCAGGGAAAAGAGTTTTTAGGAAAGGAGGTGAGGAACAGGTATGGATAAAGAGAATACAAAGTCTAACGGCGCAAAGAAGCAGCCAGTTAAATCCTCCACATTAAAGTGCGGAAAAAGAACTTACTTTTTTGACGTAAATCTTGCATCCAATAATAAAAAATATCTAAAGATAACGGAATCAAGATTTGTTGAAGAAGGACAAGATAGAAAGAGAAATTCTTTCATTCTTTTTGGGGATGATGTCCAAAACTTCCATTCAAGATTAGGAGAAGTAATTGGATATCTATCTTAATTAAGTCCGATTAAATCGGAACCAACACAACCGGTTGTGCGGCGGAGTGGACAAATGAAGTAAAGTAAGTTATAGTACGCAAACTGCCCAAAATCATAAATGGGCAAAATATTATGTTTGGTAATAATTATACTTATCTCAATTGTATTCAGCAATGCTGTTTTTGCCGCTACTATCCCTTATGAAATTACTCTAGGTATTCCCGCTACACCAGTTATCAGAGGTTCTATCTTTTTTACTACAAAAATTAAAGTAACTTACAATACCGGAAAGCTAATTTTAAGCAGCACTCCAGATGGTACGGGAAGCAGTATTGTAGATGATGCTATCGATATTATAGTAACAAGACCTAACGGAACAAAAGCATCATTTAGTCATCGCTTCGCTGATAATTTTTGTTCATCTTTAAATCCGTTATCACCAAGCGATATATTCGATTTATTTCAAAGCGGAGAGAATCTTGTTGAAGTTAGACTTAGAGATATTTGCGGTTCTGTTGGAAGCAGCACTCCTCTATATTTGGTAAATATAAATGCTCCTGACCCCTCACCCACTCCAGCCCCTAAAACACCTCTTATCTTAATTCCCGGAATTGGAGGATCGGAGTTAAAGGTAAATGAGGATACAATATGGAGTAAAGACGATGGGCATGGAGGGATTTTTTATCATACATACATAAAGGATGAAAAGGTTTGGGTAAATGAAAGGGAGGCTGCAGCAATAGGGGATGATGATTATTTTGATGTATTAAAAATGAAAGCGGATGGAATAAATTCTGAGGCGAATTTAGGGTTAACAGGAAATTTATATTCGGGCGCATACCAGCAAACTATAAACTTTTTTACTTCTAATGGATATACCTTGGATAAAGATTTATTCATTTTCCCTTATGATTGGAGGAAGGATATTTCTTTGACCTCCAGTTTATTAGATACAAAAATTAATCAAATTAAATCACAAAGCGGAGGTGCAAAAGTAGATATTGTAGCTCATTCCATGGGAGGACTGGTTGCCAGAAGTTACATTGCTGATGCCAGCAGGGCACAAAACGTAAGAAAATTATTTTCCTTAGGAACTCCACATTTAGGGGCACCCGAATTTTTGAAAGATTTAAAATATGGCGGATGTTTATATTTTGAACTCGGTCCATTCTGCTTATCTATAGCTCCCTCTGAAGTTAAGGACGTTTTACAGAATTTAGTTGGTGGATTCGAACTTGCCCCCACTCAAAAGTACTTCAATTTTTATTCTGGGTATGGGAACATTCGCCCATTTCCTTTTCGTGATGACAGCGACATTGATAACGATGGAGTTACAGGGCCGCTCAACTATGATCAGACTAAACAACTTTTGTTCAACTTGGGCTATAACACAAATTTGTTTACACCAAGTGAAACGTTCCATTCTTTAGATAGTACATATACAGTTACAAATGGAGTAGAAACACATAATATTGTGGGGTCTGGTGTTCCCACATTAGGGCAAATAATTGAACGGAATATTATTAATTTCTCGGGTGTAAAAGTGTCCAAGAAAGATGTAATAGCCATTAATGGTGATAAGACAGTACCTTTATTCAGTGCCTCTTTGATAGATCCTGCCCAGAATTTATCCTTACTTGGTCAAGCTAAAGTTTATTATACGAAACAAGACCATGGAAACCTCGTTTCGTTAGGATCAGCTCTAGATTTAATTAAAAATATCTTAGTGGGGAATAACCAGCTACCTAACGGTATTTCGAACGATCCATATAAACTCAGTGGGTATGCGCTTTCTGTGCATTCGCCCGTTAATATTCATGTTTTTGATCAAAATGGTAATCATACCGGGCCAAAAGCCGATGGGTTTGAAGTAAATATCCCCGGAAGTTCTTACGACAGTTTGGATGATGCAAAATTTGTTTTCTTACCTGAAGATGGAATTTATTCTGTTATATTTGATCCTACGGATAACGGTAGTTTTGATTTTAAAATCAGAAAATATAAAGATGATACTATTGAAAAAACTTATATTTATAGAAATATTCCTTTGACAACCTCTACTAAAGCCGCATCTAGTTTTGATACAACATCAACCAACCCCCCTGTTTTATTAATTGATCATAATGGTGATGGAATAACTGATTCTCAAGTTAATACTAGCGGTGTTTTAATAGGTGATTCTAACTATGATTACACACCTCCGAAAGTTTCAATTGATACTAATACTAAGATTATATGGCCGCCAAATAATAAGATGGTTGATGTTAAAATTTCCGGTAAAAGTTTGGATCCTAATCCTTATTCGACTAAATTTCTTGTGGAGGATGAATATGATTTAGTAGAACCGGAGATTAGTGATTTTAATCAAACCATTAAACTGGAAGCAAGTAGGAAAGCAGAAGATATGGATGGAAGAAAATATGTTATAAGAGTTATCGCCGAAGATTTGGCGGGAAATTTCTCTGAAGCCTCAGTCGAAGTGATTGTTCCTCATGATCAGAGAGACGGAAGATAATTTATCTTTTCATAATCTTTTGTAGAACTTTCCAGAGTATCCAAATGAAAGCAAACCAAAATGCAATATTTGTAGCATAATAACCAATTGGAAGACTTTCATAACTATTAACGCAAGTAGCGAATGGGTATCCTGTAACTTGACAAGCTCCTATTAATGGATTGAAGCTGAATAATGTTCCCATGAAACCCTGCAATATAGCGGTGATGAACCAGAACACCACACTTAAAATAAAAATAATAACAGCTGATTTTTTGCTCATGCAATAAAAATATCACAAAACTTATATATAATATAGGGGTGATTGATTATCAGATTAAATTTACCAAAAATTGGCTTTCTTCCAGATTGCCCAAAAGGCCAAAGGATGCAAATAAAGGGACTTTTGGAAAAGTTTTAGTAATTGCAGGCTCTCAAAATTATCCCGGGGCTGCATATCTTTGTTG
>CAYLXC010000003.1:3401-5895 GCA_964387865.1 uncultured Gammaproteobacteria bacterium
GGAAACTGTGGCTAGGGATTTTGCAACCAAGTGGGGACAAGTTATGGTGCTAAAAGGTGCAAATACAGTGATTGTATCACCATCTGGCGAATATGCAATTTCTCCATTTGCAAATCCGGCTTTGGCAACTGCCGGAACCGGGGATATTTTATCCGGGATAATTGCAGGATTTCTAGCCCAGGGATTAAATGCATTTGATGCAGCATCCCTAGGGGTTTACGTACATGGTATGGCTGGTGAAATGGCTAGAAAGAAAATGGGTGATGCTGGAATGCTGGCATCTGACTTATTACCTCTTATACCAAAAGTTTTACTCAACATATCCAAACAAAGGGTCAGTTAGATTAGTATTTGGGCCCTGACACTGTTTTTGGATAATTTCTTTGGGCACAACGTTAGTCGGGGGGATTATTCCAATATGTCCAAATTTTCTCGTAACTTCTTTTGAAAGCTCATCCGGTATAACTATATTATAAACAGGTATGTCTAAAGATGGATGTACCAGATGCAGATTACTCAAATAGAAAAAATACCGGAAACCCACATTTTCTCCCGGAGTTGTTATATAGCTTATTCCTACACAAGGGTAACCTTTAACTTTTGCATCTTCACTTATATATTTTACAAGTTCTTTTTTCTCAACATAACCTTTATGATAATAATTTTGCTTTACTAAAAAGTGGGAATTTTTTATAAACACTAGAACTAAAATGGAAAACACCAGTACCCTCCCAAGCTTTGAAGATTTTGACAATAGATAAAACAATATGCTAACTATTGATAAAAATATTACTTCAATATTTTTAAAATAATATTCTGAGATAGGTGATTTGGATACTGAGAAAAACAAAATAACTCCAAATAACCAGGCATATAAGGGAACCAATTCTTTTGAAGATAATAACCCTTTTTTAAGAAGTAAAAGTGCAGAAATGAGGATTCCTAGTACAAATAGAATACTATTTGTAAGCGTTAATGAAAGGGGTGCAAAAAATAATGTATTAATATTTTTGATAATCATTTCCAAAACCAACTGGAATTTATAAAAACCCTGCGGCCCTGCTTGAGGAATGACAAGATTATTTATTAAATTACTTGTTTGTATGAAGTTATGCCTTAATTCAAAAATAATTAAAGGTGAAGAAGCTAAAAATAAAGCAATTAAAAACAATGATATTTGCTTAATTGTTGGAAAATTTCTGGATATGTACAAAGCAGTAGGAATTGCAATTAGTGCAGGAATTAATGCAATATGGATATGCCAAATTAGCCCAATTAGAATTCCAAGCAGTGGCAGCACACTAAATTTGCCTCTGGCAATTTTTACAATTGCATAAAAGTACCAGATTACCCAAAGGTTGGTTGTGATTGTTGGAACAACCCATCTATCAAAATTTACAGTTGAAATAAATATTGCATAGAAGAAAGCACCAAATAGTCCGACTTCAACATTGAATAATTTTGAAAACACCAAGTAGTAACTTACTATTGTTAATAGACCAATTATAATTGCAAAAAAAATTACACCAATTGGATCCATGTTTGATAATATAAAAAAAGGAATAAGCAGGTAATAAAAAAGCCCACCAATAAAAATT
Source organism: uncultured Gammaproteobacteria bacterium (assembly GCA_964387865.1). Lineage (GTDB taxonomy): Bacteria > Patescibacteriota > Microgenomatia > Daviesbacterales > UBA10151 > CAYLXC01. Next base: position 5,000 of record CAYLXC010000003.1, read on the forward strand.
CCTGGAGCAGAGGTTAGCTGACCTATTAAACGGAAATGATGATTTATTAAAATATCTTTTACTATCCAGGAATATAAATCCCCATCGTGTGCAAATTCAAACCTTTCTAAAACCTCATAAGTTCTGAAAAATAAACCTAAAGTTAAGATTAATATAAGAATTGGTAGGTAGGGCCTTCTTCTAAAAAAAGTAATCACTTTTAAATTATATACTTTAGATGTTAAACTGACCAAGTTAGACTTGGTCATCCTGAAAGTTTAGCGAAGGATCTAATTATGATAATAAAGGGGATTAAAACTAGAAAATTTTTGCCACCAAAAGATGATTTGTGGGATTTATTGTCATCTATTAGTTCTTTGAAGGAAGATAGCGTGGTTTGTGTAACCTCTAAAGTGGTTTCGATTGGGGAGGGTAGATGTATTCCGGCTAAATTGGTGAGCAAAGATGAGCTGGCAATAAGGGAAGCTGATAAATATATCCCAAGAAAATATTCGCCAGGAGGCTGGATATTACATACAATCAAAAATAATATGCTGATTGCATCAGGGGGGGTTGATGAAAGTAACGGAAATAATTTCCATATTCTTTGGCCGAAGAACCCCGGAAAATCCGTAAAAGAAATTTGGAAATTTTTGAAGAAAAAATTTAAACTGAGAAACCTTGGGATAATTATTACTGATTCAAGATTAGTACCGTTAAGGCGTGGTGTTACAGGAATAGCAATTGCATATTTTGGTTTCAATCCTTTAAAAGATTATAGAAAAAGTAAGGATATTTTTGGAAGAAAGTTTAAAATGGAAACGTCAAATATGCCGGATAGTCTAGCAACAGCTGCTGTTTTGGAAATGGGAGAAGGGGCTGAGAGAAGACCTATTGCTATAATTTCAGAAATTCCC
>CAYLXC010000003.1:5995-10811 GCA_964387865.1 uncultured Gammaproteobacteria bacterium
GGGCCATAAGGATTAAAGTATCTGAGGATAATTACATCAAAATTAAAAAGAGTATTATATAGCATACAAAACTGTTCCATAGTAACTTTGGTTATTCCGTACGGGTTTTCCTGTTTACCTAAAGGATCGTCTTCTGTAATTGGAATTTTTTTTGGCACGCCATAAACACAAGCAGAAGATGAAAAAATAATTTTTTTAACATTTGTATTTTTCATTGCCTCCAAAAGTTTTATGGTTCCAATGATGTTATTTTGGGCAAACTCGATTGGTTTTTTGACTGATTCCCCGACCTCTATAAGTGAGGCCATGTGGATTACTGCTTCATGGCCAGGCAAGATTTCTTCCAGTTTCGGTTGATCCAATAAATCGGCAGGTATAAAGTTTGCTCTTTGGTCAATGGCTTCTTTGCGGCCTTTAGATAGATTGTCTATTACAGTTACTGAATGATTTTGATCTAAAAGAAGTTTAGTTACATGAGATCCAATGAACCCGGCGCCGCCCGTAACTAAAATCTTCATGAATTTATTCTAGCATAAAAAAGATAGCTTCTTGCAAATAAGCTTAACTCTGGTTAAATTAGATGAGATGTTAAAAAAACTTCTGATCCTTGTAGTTTTGGCGTTTATTATTAGGATTTGGTTTGTTTTCCAAAATGGAATTTCTTTTCACTATGATATGGCAAGAGATGCATTTGAGGCACAAAAAATTTGGAAGGAGCAAGATTTAAAAATTATTGGCCCACCAACTACAACTGAGGGGCTTTATAGTGGGGTATTCTATTATTATCTATTATCTTTGCCATATTGTATAGGTAATGGAGATCCAAAAGCTGCGGCAATATTTTTATCATTTTTAAATGCTTTGGCAATTATCCCAATTTTTTTATTGGCCAGAGATCTATTTAAATCTACTCCACTTGCATTTTTGGCAGCCGTCTTTTTTACTTTTTCATTTGAGGCAATTCAATACGCTCCCTGGCTCTCAAATCCCTCTCCCGCAATTTTTACAGTTGCAATGTTTTTTTACTCTTTAAGAGTTTGGCAAAAAGGGAAAATCTGGGGTTTACCACTTGTAGTAATATTTGCAGCTCTTTCCGCTCAACTGGAGTTTTTTTTAACATTTCTTTTTGTTGTAATATTGGCGTTTAAATTCATTTTTAATATTAAAGTTCAAGTTAAGCAATTTTTTTTATCAATAATATTAACTTTAGTAATCATGGGTTCATTTTTAATTTCCATGATTAAGTTTAATACTTTTGGTAAGGTATTTTTAGGACTGTTTTCTATTTCTCAGAATTCTGAAATTAATTTTAGAATAAAGTTTACTGATCTTTTACTAAATTATTTGGATAGATATAGTAATCTGTTTATAAACAATCTCTTCCCTGCCAATGTTTTCATTGGTGGAGTTTTAGGATTTACTGCCTTGTTTTTCCTAATAAAGGGATTAAGAAAAGAATCGAATAAATTTATCTTATTCTGTATGTTATGTAACCTTCCCATTTTTTTGTTTGGCGGGCAGAACTCAAATTACACAACAGTTGGGATGGTTACACCTGCAATTTTGGGAGTGGTAGTTCTATTACAAGGCGTAATTAAAAAAAGTATAGCATTCGGAATTATAATTATTGTTGCCATAATATTTGCAAATCTTTATATGACTTTTAAATTCGGACCGAATGGCCAAACACTATTTGTAATTCCAAAAGATATGGTTTTGGAAAATCAGCTGAAACTGATTGATGAAACTTATAAAATTTCTGATGGACAACCTTTTTCCATAAATACACTAACATTACCCCTTTGGACAAACACTACCTGGGCATATCTCTACTCATGGTACGGATATAAAAAATATGGCTATGTGCCGTCATTCTATGGGCACAATCAAATAGGTCTTTTGGGGGAAAAGAATCTTTTAAAGATTGATAAACCACTTAATAAAACTTTCTTTATAATAGAACCTCATATAGGGATTAGGGATAAGGATTATAAATTGGAGATAGGGTCCGAAAATAGCAAGACAGATCTTATTTCAGAAACAAAGTATGGAGAGTTGATATTACAATACAGAAAACCTAAAAATGAATAAACTTGTTTTAATTATTTTAGCGATAGGAATTATATATAGATTGGCGCTAACTTGGAATGGAAATTTTCTTTTTAATATGGATAACGGGCGGGATATGGTGGATGTAAGAGAGTTGGTTGAAGTTGGAAAATTAAGGTTAACAGGCCCCACTTCTGCAATAGAGGGATTTTATAACGGCCCTGCATGGTATTACCTATTGGCTGTGCCATATGCTATTTCAGGGGGAGATCCGTATTCTGCAATACTAATGGAAATTACCCTTTGGGCAATTGGGGGATTTTTCCTTTTGAAAATAGTTTCACTTTGGGGAAAGCATTTAGTTTTGCCGGTAGGGGCTTTATGGGTTTCATCCGATTATATAGTTTTAACAAATCTTTATGCTTTCAATCCAAATCCGGTTACACTTTTAACCCCTTTTTTTATTTATTTGCTTTATAAATTTTTAAAAACCGAAAAGTTAAAATTTTCCATTTTAACTTTTTTTCTGGGCGGTTTGTTTTTTAACTTTGAAATGAATTTTGGGATATTTGTTATTCCGATAGTTTTAGCAAGTATTTTTCTAACGAGGAAGTTTTACTTTATTAAAAATGGGAATTTTTGGATCGGATTTTTATTTTTCATTCTTTGTATTTTGCCACAAATTTTATTTGACTTAAGGCATAATTTTATAATGACAAAATCCGTTATTAATTATCTCTCATCTAATCCAGCCGCCTCATATGGATTCGCCCAAAGATTACAATTAATTACTAAGAGTTTTTTTGATGTTTTTAGTGCAACTTTAATGAACCATAAAACCTTTTCCTTAATAGTGCTTGCACTTTCTATTCCAATATTTATAAGATTCCTTAAGGAAAAAGATAAAAAACTTATCGCGCTTATTTGCCTTTCTATAATTTTTGTTCCCTTTATCTTATACCTTTTTATTCCAGTTTCTGTTAACCCTTGGCATTTGGGAGGATTTGCTGCTGCAGCAGTATTATTTACAGGATGGATTATTCACAGAACTTGGAATTTCAATTTTTTTGGAAAAATCATTGCAGTTTTTGTGACGACTTTATTAGTATTCTTTGCTCTATCAAATATATTTAAATTCTTTACGAGAGACTTTGGAAGACCGAGTATGGATCCGTCTCTTTACAAAAATGAAATTTCGGCCATAGATTATGTATATAAATATGCAGATGGTAAAAATTTTAAAGTCTACGCATATTTGCCATCCGTTTACGATTATCCGTATCAATATTTATTTTGGTGGTATGGGAAGAAAAATTATGGTTATATACCTGGAGAATATGCTTACTCACCGAATAAACCTCAATACATTTCCAATAAAGATAAATTTGAAGGAAGAAAAGATAATTTTTCGGGGTTAGTATTTTTAATAAAAGAACCTGATAGAATTAAAATGAGGCAAGCCTGGGAAAATGATTATAAAAATATGGAATTTATTTTGAAAGAAATTGTAGGCCCTTTGGAAGTAGAGGTAAGATTTGAGAAATGATAATTATATTACTATCTCCCTTTTATTCCCATCAATAACTTCAAATTTTATCCAGACAGTATTCTTGGGCAAAAGTTTTGCTGCTTTTTCGGCCCATTCAATTAAAACTACATTATTTGGGTTGGATAAAATCTCCTCAAGCCCTAACATTTTGAGATCATCTATATTTTTCAACCTGTAAAGATCCACATGGTACAGCGTGTATTTAGATTTTGGGATTTTGTGTTGACGGATTAAAACAAAGGTAGGGGAGATGATTTTTTCTTTAATTCCTAAACCTTTTGCAAAACCCTGGACAAAAGTGGTTTTACCTGCACCCAGATCACCGGTTAAAGCAATAACTCCCTTTTTGTATTTGCCTGCAAAATTCTGGGCAAGTTTTTTTGTTTCATTTTCAGAGTGGGTTTCGTATATTTTCATTACGCCTATTTCGTAAGTATATAAATATTAAGGAGATGATTCCAGAGAGAAGAAGTGCACCACCAATCCATGGAATAAAATTTATTTGTTTTTCGCCTTTAACTTCTGAAGTTTCTGATGGGTTGGCAGAAGCTGTGGCTGCTGCAACTGAGGCAGTTTGATAATTTGAACTATCAAATTTTTTTGTTTTAGATATAATGGATGCAGTTTTTATGGCTGGCGTGTTAGTTTGTGAAGGAATTGATTTTGATGCTGATGTCCCACCCTGGCTTGTAGTTTTGGATGGTGTTGAAATTGCAGTTATATTCAAATTCATTTCATTACTCCATGTTGGTCCTGAACCAGAAGATGAGTATCTTCCTACTTTGAAAATATAGTCACCGCTTCCCGTAAAGCCTGAATCTTCATCATCTGCTTTTACATCCAAGCTCCCTGACCAAATACCTGACGAATCTGTTGTAATAGGAAATTGTGAGGAGTAAGTACTGCCATTCTTAACCCAACTACCTGAAATCTTTGTATATCCGAAATAATTGGATCCGTCACTTTTTTTAAAAGCTCCTTTTAGGTAAAACTTTGTATTGGGTTTATTTGGCAAAGTTAAGTTTATAGTAATAGAAATAGATTGATCAGAATTTATCTGAGATGGTATTCCTGAAATAATAAAAGAGGAAGTAGAAGAGGATGGGGAAGGGGATGGCTGTGAAGATGGGGAAGGATTTGATGATGGAGAAGGTGATGATTGCGGTGAGGAGGTAGGGGAAGCAGAAGTTAGCGTAAATGACCAGATACTACTCCAAT
>CAYLXC010000003.1:10911-15732 GCA_964387865.1 uncultured Gammaproteobacteria bacterium
TCATCTTTGGCCTTTTTTTGTTCTGCAAGTTGCTTTTTATATGCTTCTAATTCATCATTTAATTTTTCCGCTTCTTTCTGCCTTAGCTGTTTATCCTGCTTCTGATCGTTATAAGCAAGCTTGGTTGCCTGAAGTTCGTATAATTTTTTCTTATCATAGGCTTGAGCAACTTGAATATATTTTAATCTTTCCAAAAGATCTGCAAAATTTTGAGATGAAAAAATCAGATCAAAAGTTGAAATAGCATTGTTATACTTATAAGTTTGAACAATTCTTTTTAAAAGGATCTCCGAAAGTGTATCTAAAGTATTAGAAATTCTTTCAATGCGACTTGAAAGAAGTGAGATTTCCCTTTTTAGCTTTTCAATTTTTAGATTAGTTTCTTCTATTTTTAACTCTGTTACCTTGGTTTGGCCATCTATTAAATCTAGTTGAGTTTTTAGGGTTTTTTCCTGTTTTTTGGCATCTTCTAAATGAGTTTCAAGTTTTTCAATCTCTGATTGTTTTTCTTCAAGCTGTTTGGTTAGATCATCGGGAGATTGAGCGTAAGTAGTATGTAGTATGTAGTATGTAGTATGTAGAATGAAAAGAGTGGAAAAGAAAAGAAGTAAAAGGAAAAAAAACTTTTTCATGATGAGAAGTTAAGCTAAATTTTCAAATAGCGTTTGACTGCCCCGAATGATCCCAAACCACCTATTACTGCGGCAACCAAAGTAACTGAACCCAAAAGTATAAGCATAAAGGCCGGATTAACGGGTAAGAGTTTTACATCCCCCAGATATCCTTGTAAAAATGGGGTAAAATACCAAAGCAAGATATAACTTGCTATCCAGGCTGAGATTGCTCCTGTAACTCCATAGAACATTCCTTCTAAAATAAACGGGTTTCTGACAAATGATGAAGATGCACCCAAAAGGCGCATTATTTCAATTTCTGATCTTTTTAGTCTAATCTTAAATCCAATTATCATAATAATAACAAGTATTGAGAAAACCATCAAAAATGCAACGGTTGTGGTACCGACTATCCGTATAAAACGGGTAATTGATGTTAAGGTTTGTACAACATCTTCTGGAACAATCACCTCAGAAACTACTGGTTCATTTTTCAAAATATCGGCAATTGGTTGTAAATCCTCGGGATTTTTTGTAGAGATCTCAAGGGAAGCAGGTAAGATATTGGCGGTGACCAGTTCCAAGAGTATGGGATCGCTTTTGTTTTTTTCTCTATAGATTTGTAGAGCTTCTTCTTTAGAAACATACTTTGTTTTGACAACTCTATCTTCCCGCTTTAAAGCGTTTTCTATAGCTTCTACATCTTGAGAAGTTGTTCCTTCTTTAAAAAATACAATCACTTGTGGTTTGCTTTCAAAATATCTTAATGCAAGTTGAGATCCGCTGGCAAGTAAAATAAAGGTAAGAAGAGAAAAAAATGTTAAAAACATCACCATTGATGCGGCAATTGTTTGAAAAGGAGTTCTCCTAATATTTTTTTTGGTGTAACTAATTACTCTATTCATATTTTCCTTCCTTGCTATCTTTTATAATTCGTCCATTTTTCAAAACAATAACTCTTCTTTTTAAAGTATTTACAATCTCCTGATTGTGAGTTGCCATTATAATTGTTGTTCCCCAAGAGTTTATCTCATTTAGAAGTTGAATTACACCCCAGGCAGTTTTTGGATCCAAATCTCCTGTTGGTTCATCAGCGAGTAGTACATCCGGCTTTCCGATTGCAGCTCTGGCAATTGCAGTTCTTTGCGCCTCTCCACCTGAAAGTTGTCTAGGAAAAAGATTTCGCCTGTCCCAAATCTCAACCAGTTTACATATATGCTCAACTTGTTTTGCAATCTCCTCATCGGATTTCCCCAAAACTTCCAAAGCTAATGCCACATTTTCAAAAACAGTCCGATCATCCAAAAGTTTAAAGTCTTGGAAAACCATTCCAACCTTCCTTCTTAAATTTGGTATATCCTTATCTTTTATTTTTGTAAGATCAATCTCCCCAATTTTAGCCTTTCCTGAGGTAGGTGTTAATTCACGGGTTAATATTTTTAGAAGAGTGGATTTGCCAGCGCCTGATGGACCAACAACAAATACAAATTCCCCCTGCTTAATCTCTAGGGAGACGTCCTCAAGGGCATTAGTTGAATCAAATTTTTTTGAAACATCTTCGAAAAGGATCATTCACTATTTAATTTCTTCTACTTTACCGACATCCATTAACCAGCCTTCTTTTAAAGCCTTTTGAGTTTCACCAAAAACCTTTACCTTTTTGCCTTCATAAAGGGATAGATCAACGACAGAGGAAGTTAGTGCAACAGGAACTGCACCCTCACGTTCCAAAAGATGAGTTCCCTCCACATATTCCTCAGGATCGGGCTTTGGACGAGGTTTTATAACACCATCTGCAAAGTCTCTGAAGGTCCGGGTATCTGATTGAGGATTTTTTGCAGCTTGATTACCTAATCCAGCAGTTTTTAAACCCCCACTGTCTTTATTTGAAAGAGTATAACCTGTAACTATTCCTAAAATTACAGCTACTCCGATGACAATTATAAAGAGTCTTAATGGGTTATCTTGAGAAAGTAAACTTCTTGTTATTTTTTCATCACTGCTTGATTCCATGGTACAACTTATATTAACAATAAAATGAGCAATTTGTCTACCCTCTAACCTCAGCCTCTATGAATTCATTCAAATCTCCATCTAAAACAGCCTCAGTATCAGATGTTTCAACTCCTGTTCTTAAGTCTTTTACCATATGATATGGATGCAAAACATAAGATCTGATTTGGGTTCCCCAGGAAGCTTGGGTTGCCCCGCTTTTAAGCTCCTGTGTCAATTGTTTTTTTTCAGCATGTTGCTTCTCCCAAAGTTTTGCAAGAAGTAATTTCATGGCATTTTCCCTATTTTGAAGTTGAGATCTTTCTGTTTGAGCAGTAACTGTTATTCCTGTTGGAATGTGTTTTACCCTGACTGCTGTGGATACTTTGTTCACATTTTGTCCTCCGGCTCCACCTGATCTGAATGCTTCAAATTCTAAATCAGCATCACTAAATTCAACTTCTTCTGGATCTATTACAGGTAGAACTTCAACTAAAGCAAATGAAGTTTGTCTTAATTTGTCTGCGTTGAAAGGGGATTGTCTAACTAACCTGTGAGTTCCATGTTCACCTTTTAAATAACCATATGCATATGGCTCATGAACTATCATAGAAAAAGTTTTAAATCCTGCCTCCTCACCTAAAATCTCATCAGTTACTTCCGCTTTCCAGCCCATTTCTTCAAAATATCTTTGATACATCCTGGCAAGCATGGCAGCCCAATCCATAGCCTCAATTCCTCCTGCACCAGAGTGGATAGAAATAATTGCTTCAGATTCATCATGTGGATTTGATAAAAATAATTTAAGTTCAAGTTGGTCAAGGATTTTTTCCATGTCATTAGTTTCTTTTATCAAATCTTCCAACATGGATGATTCCTCAGATATCTCAAGTGCATTATTTATTCTGGATTCCAGATCATTTAAAGTGGCTAAACTTTTTTGTTTGTCTGACAGATGTCGACTGATAGCTGTAGACTGTTTTTGATCATCCCAAAACCCCTCCTTCATGGTTTGAGCTTCTAAGTCTCTGATTTCCCCACGCAATTTTTCCCGATCAATAGATTGGGAAATCTTATTAAATCTTGTGTTTAACTCATTAAGCTTATTTTTGATATCTTCCATGAGATCAATTATACAGGAGCTATTCCGTCATTGCGAGCGAAGCGAAGCAATCTATTTATTGAATATAGAGGTGAATCGACCTTCTTGGAGAATCTTTATGACTTCTTCTGGAATAAATATTCGACCATTCATACAAACATAAACTCCAGGTTTAAGAGCTTGTACTTGAGCAAGAGCATAACCCAGATTAAAGGTTGCATCAGATGGAGCAAAACCTTTTATAGGTGTCATAGATCCAGTGATAATAATAGTTTGATCAGCTCTTTTTAAATTAGCTTTTAAGTATCGGGCAGTATCTGGCATTGTATATGTTCCATGGGTAATAATAATTTTTTTGAAAGGAGACTCTTCAATCGTTCTAGCGACTTCTTTTCTATCAGCTTCTGTAAGTTGTCTGCTATCCTTCATGCATACTTCTGTGAAGGTAATCTCATCATATAACTTCAGATTTTTGATAAATTCAGGGATTACTGAATGTTCGTTTGGAACTACTGTATCTTGAGTACTTTCATAATAGGAATCGATAGTTCCGCCGGTAAAAATGAAGTGAATTCCCCCATCCTTCTTATCCATGTTTTGATCTGCATTCATATCTTTAATTCTACTCCATAAGTTAAATTTTTCAACTCTATGATAAAATTCTAATATGATTCTGCATATTGATACCAAAGATCAAAAAGTCATTAGGGTTTCTTTAAAAGAAGATAAAAAAGTAATTAAAAGTTTATCTGCGAAAAATAAATATGGGTCGCAGGTGCTTTTGCCACTTATTATCAAATTGGTGAATCGAACCTACAAACCCGGTTTGTCAACTCAATTTCAAACCGGGTTTGCAAAGCTAAAAGGGATTGAGGTGGAAACTGGGCCCGGATCATTTACTGGAATAAGGGTAGGGGTGGCTGTGGCTAATGCATTGGCGTATTCATTGAAAATTCCAGTTAATGGGAAAAGGATGGAGACTGAACTTCAATATTAACATAACCAAGATTTATGAGATATGAAATATGATTTATGATTCATAAATCGTTGTTCATAAATCTTAAATCAGGTTCCATGCTATACTTTCTATATGTCCTTACATAACTGGTTTTT
>CAYLXC010000003.1:15832-63195 GCA_964387865.1 uncultured Gammaproteobacteria bacterium
CACCAACTATTGCAAAGCCTCTTTTAGATCCATATAAAATCTCAAGATTTTTGGGTATAGGTCTTATTTCTATACTAGTTATCCTACTCTTTATTGATGTTTTGATACTAAGGAGAAGAGGGGTATTACGGCTTACCTCACATCATTTTGCCCATATGGCGCTTTTATCAATTGCAGCAGCAAGTATTTTAAGTAGCAGGAGTGGAAGTATACTTTAGAAGTAACAAGTAACAAGTATGACGATAGAAATTAAAATCTTGTTAATAGCTGTAGTTCTGTATCTCATATGGGCGCTCTGGCATCATAGGAGGGATAAGAGTTTGACTTTACCTATTTTTTTGGAGTATGTTTTAACAGCTGTCCTGGTTTTAATATTATTTGCGGGAGTTCTATTATTTAAATGAAGGCTATAATTCCAACAGGTGGCCGTGGAACCAGAATGCGGCCGCTAACATTTTCTACAAATAAGCATTTTATTCCGATTGCTAATAAACCAATTATTTTTTATCCAATCGAGGCAGTTGCAGAAGCAGGAATTAAGGAGGTTGCCATAACTTATAATCTGGGTGGCTTGGATGAAGCAAAGGAAATTTTGGGGGATGGTTCAAGATGGGGTCTGAAGTTCGCCTATGTTTTACAAGAAAAACCTAAAGGTCTTGCAAATATTTTTCAAGTATGCGAGGAATATTTGAATGGGGATTCTTTTGTTTTGCATCTTGGGGATAATATTTTCGTTGACGGGATAAATGAGCAGGTTGAGTATTTTTTAAAAGAAAAACCAAATGCTTTGGTAACAATGGTTAAACATAAAGATAATAAAAGACTTGGTGTGCCTTTTTTTGATGAGAATGGGAAATTCTTAAAATATGTGGAAAAGCCTGAAAATCCCCCAAATGATTTTGGAATTCCGGGTCTTTATTTTTTTGATAGGGAAGTTTTTAAATCTTTCAAAGGTGAGGGGGCAATAAAACCTTCCGAGCGGGGAGAGCTTGAGATTTCTTCTCCATATAATTGGTTAATTGATCATGGATTTAGGGTTGACGCTTTGGAATATAAAGGGGTTTGGATGGATCCTGGGAAATTTGACGACTGGCTTTTGGCAAATGAATATCTATTGGAGCATAAAATGGAGGAACTACGAGAGAGTGAAGTAGGTGAGAGTGAAATTGGAGGAAAAGTATCAATTGGAAGCGGATGTAAAATTAGTAAATCTAAAATTAAAGGGCCGGTAATTATCGGTGATAATGTGGAAATTTTGGATTCTGAAATAGGACAACACACATCTATTAATGATGGATGTGAAATAAGAAATAGTAGGTTGGAGAATAGTGTTTTGATGAAGGGTGTAAAAATAGAAAATGTCAAAGATCACCCAATAACGGAAAGCTTGATAGGGACAGACACCCAAGTTTTAGGTGCTAATGGACACAACCCAAAAACCTCACTTTTTGTTGGGGAAAAGTGTAAAATTCAGTTATGAAGATTTTAGTAACTGGTGGTGCTGGTTTTATAGGTTCCAACTTTATACATTACTGGCTAAAAAATCATCCTCAAGATCAGGTTGTTAATTTAGATGCGCTTACATATGCAGGTCATCTGGAGTCCTTAAAGGATGTTGGAAATAACCCTAATTATCATTTTATACATGGAGATATAACCAACCCTAAAGGCGTTAAGAGAGCTATGGATGGTGTTGATATGGTTGTTCATTTTGCAGCGGAGTCCCATGTTGATAGATCAGTTTTAGATCCGATGACTTTTGTAAAAACAAATGTTTTGGGAACAGGTGTCCTGCTTGAGGCGGCATTGGAACATAAAGTAAAAAGATTTCATCATGTCTCAACAGATGAGGTATACGGGCAACTTGGACTAAATGATACGCCCTTTAATGAGCAGACACCATACAAACCAAGGACTCCATATGCAGCATCTAAAGCAGGGTCAGACCATCTGGTTAGGGCTTACCATCAAACATATGGTTTACCCATTACCATTACGAATTGTTCAAATAATTTTGGTCCATACCAGGATGTAGAAAAACTTATCCCACGTTTTATTACCAATTTGTTACAAGATCAAAAAGTTCCTTTGATGGGACAAGGTGAGAATATCAGGGATTGGTTATATGTTGATGATCACTCAAGAGCAATTGAGCTTATTCTAGAGAAGGGTACAATTGGTGAGACTTATTGTGTTGGAGGAGAGGAGAAGTCTAATTTGGAGGTTACTCAGAAAATTTTGGAAATTCTGGGAAAAGGGGAAGAGTGGATTGAAAATGTTGAGCACAGGTTAGGCCATGATCTAAGGTACGCTATAGATGATAATAAATTAAGAGGTTTAGGTTGGTCACCAGAACATTCTTTTGATGAGTGGCTTAAGAAGGTAATTGAATGGTATAAAGAAAACGAGTTGTGGTGGAAGAGTTTAAAAAGTGGCAGGCCAAATGTGGATCGAACAGCTCAGAAAGGATATTAGCAGCAATGGATAACGATTTTGTATTAAAAACCTCAATTGATGGTTTGCTTATTTTAAAAAGACCTATTAATAAGGATGAAAGAGGTTTTTTTAGGGAAATTTTTCATCTTGATGAGATAGAAAAAATTTTAGGTACTCAATTTGTTGGTGTTCAAATGAATCATGCTTTTTCAAAGCCCAATGTTTTGAGGGGAATCCATGCTGAAAATTGGAATAAGATTATTTGTCCAATAAACGGGGAAGTATTTGTTGCAATTGTTGACATAAGGCCTGATTCACCTACTTTTAAAAAGGTGGAAACCTTTGAAATAAATGATCAAAACAAAATAGCATTATTTGTATCTGAAGGCTTGGCAAATTCATATTGTGTAATTGGAAATAAAGGTGTGGACTATATTTATTTAGTGGATGCTTACTATGACGGGTCCGATACAAGGGCAGTTGCCTGGGATGATCCGGATTTGGCAATTGATTGGCCTATTAAGGACCCAATAATTTCTGAAAGGGATAAGAATAATCCAAGACTTCGTGATCTTTTTCCAAAATTGTTTAAACAGTAGATTGACTCGCAGGTAGTTTTTAGTTAAACTGAAAAAAATTATGGCGAAAAGCAAACGTGTTTTTATTACGGGAATTACTGGGCAAGACGGGTCATATCTTAGTGAACTTCTATTAAGTAAGGGATATGAAGTTGCAGGTTTGGTCAGAAGAAATGCAGCAGCAGATTTAGGAAATATTGAGGAATTTAAGGATGAGATAAAAATTTACTATGGTGATTTGCAGTCTGTTGAGTCAATAGCTCTGGCGCTTTTGGATTTCCAGCCGGATGAGATCTATAATTTGGCATCCCTCTCTTCACCTTTAGCATCGTTTTCTGATAAATTTGCATCAATTATGGTTACAGGAGTTGGAGCATTGCATGTATTTGAAAGAGCAAAATATATTGTTCCGGATGCAAAAATTTATCAGGCTTCAACATCCGAAATGTTTGGTGCACCAAAAATTATTCCACAAAATGAGGATACACCATTTAATCCTGCTAATCCTTATGCTGCTTCCAAAGAATTTGCCCACAGAATGGCTGTTATTGCAAGAAATGATAAAGTAAGTCCGCAATTTATTACCTGTGGAATTTTATTTAATCATGAAAGCCCGAGACGCGGTTTAAATTTTGTTACCAGAAAAATCACAGCAGCTGTTGCTTGCATAAAAAATAATAAAAAAGAAGGGATACCGCTAAATGAAATTGGTGAGCCGATTGTAAAAAATGGCAAGTTAAAACTTGGGGATTTGGATGCAAAAAGGGATTGGGGGTATGCACCGGATTATGTAGAAGCTATGTGGAGAATGTTGCAGGAGAAAAGGGCTGATGACTTTGTAATTGGGACAGGTGAAACTCACACTGTTGGGGAGTTTGCAAAAGAGGCATTTGAAGTACTGGGACTTGATTGGAAAGATTATGTTGAGAGTGATCCCAATTTTGTTCCACCTATTCAAACGGGTCCACTTTGTGCGGATGCAACAAAAGCTAAGAGAGTTTTAGGCTGGGAAGTTAAAACTAAATTTGATGATTTAGTAAAGATCATGGTGCATGCAGATTTGGCAAAGTTTAGTTGATTTTCCTCATGAAAATACTATCAGTGGTGCTCCCCACTTTTAACGAGAAAGCAAATATTACCCAAACGATAAGGAAGGTTTTAGAACAGGAAAAAACTTTAAAAGGGTATGAAATCCATATTGTTGTCGCGGATGATTTGAGGACCTCAGACGGGACTGATCAGATTGTAAGGGATTTGGCATCTAAAAATAATAATATCCATCTTTTGAAAGTTGATCCGGGTTTGGGTGTGGGGCTGATTTTGGGACATAAATATGCCCTGGAAAAGATTCATCCGAATATTTTGGCTCAACTTGATGCTGATGGACAGGTTGTGACGGATGTTTTAGTAAGACTTGTAAGGACAATTGAGGATGGATTTGATTTAGCAATTGGATCAAGATTTGTTGAAGGTGGGCAGAATCAACTTACAATAGGAAGAAGAATTTTTACTTATGGGGCATCTGCTTTTTGCCGTATTGTCATGGGTCCCTCTGATATAAAGGAATTTACAAATTCTGCAAGAGCATTTACACCCCGACTGTTTAGAAAACTAAATCTGGAAACACTTCCGTGGAAAGAAGCAACATTCATAATACAGCCAGCTTTTTTACATGAGGCAATTCTGGCAGGTGCAAAATATAAAGAAGTACCTTTAATATTTAAGAATCGTTTAGAGGGGTATTCTAAAAACAAAGTGTTTAACTACACTTATGACATAATCACATATGCAATTGATACAAGATTACATGCGTGGGGATATAATTTCCCTTTTTATCGCTTAAGCCGTCGTGCTAAAACTCCGGTTAAGTTTGGGTTGGTCGGATTTATAGGAACTATAGTAGATTTTATCTTTTATAAAATATTCATAAACTTGATGGGATTTCCACCTGCAACTTCAAAGGGGTTTTCAACCGAGATTGCAATAATTAATAATTTTTTTCTAAATAATTACTGGACTTTTCGTTATAGAAAAACCAAAACTAATATTTGGCAAAAATTGGGAATTTTTAATTTGGTAAGTTTGGGAGGACTTATTATTGGAGTGTTGATTGTAAAGTATTTACATTTAACTTACGGGGATGGATTTGTAGATTTAGGTTTTAGAAAGATTGCTTTTAATAACTTTTATTTTTTTGCAACAATTCCTTTTGTGATGAGCTGGAATTTCATGATGAATCATTTTATAACCTGGAGAAGGCAAGAGGATTAATTGAAAATTTCTAAATTTGGGATTGGGGCAGCATTTGAAAGGATAAAATTTTGGGCATAGAGATAAATTGCTAATAATATAATAGGAAGAATAATTTTAAACTCTTTAGATGTTAAAACTTTTTCAAAGGCAATCAATATAAATGGGGTGATGGGTAGAATGTATCTTGATACATCACGGTGGGCAATGAAAATGGACGCTGTAAGGTATGTTAAAACGAAGAAAGCTACAGTATAAAGTTTTCTTTTCCATAAAATTACTCCACCTAAGAATCCCAAGACAAAAGTATAGATAATATCCTCAAGCCAAATATCTCCTACCCAAAATTGATCTTTATTAAAAACCTGAAATGGAGGGAATGTTAAATGAATATTATCTCCACTTTTAAAATAGGCAAAGAAATCTTGGTAAGTTATGGAATACCATGTAAATATTGATAAAAGCCCGAGCGGTATTAAAAGGAGGGGAGAATTTGTACCAAGTATTCGAATAATCGAAGTAGAGTGGATTCTATCTTTTATAACTTTCCAAAACAAAAATAAAGATAAGGCTATGAAAAGTAAAATCCCGGGAGGTCTCGTGATTTGGGCAAAGAAGCCAGTGATTGCTGCAATAAAGATATCATTAGAATGACCTGTTTGTTCAAATCTAATGAAAAAATAAAGGGTTGTAATTATTAAAAATATGAATAATGGTTCTGATGAACCAATTGAGTGAACAATTAGCCATCTCGCAGGAAAGATTAAGAATATGAATGATAAAAACAGTGGATGAGAGGATAGTTTAAGATTTTTAACAAAAAAGTAAAATGCCCAAACCGCAAGGATTGTGGAGGAAATAGAAACAAAGAGCATGGATTTTAGATAGCCTAAAATTGGGGCAAAAAGGGCAATTGCTATAGAATATCCTGGAAAATGAGAGGAAAAATAGTTTGCGGAAAGCGGCTGGTCCAGTGAGCCGATTAACTCTGGGTCATAAAATGTTCTTGCGATGATTACATATTCTAACCCGTCAAAGTTTCTATAAATTGTTGCAAAACCATTAGAAAAATTTAATCCCCAAAAGGATGGGATGGCCAAAAGATGTGGAAGCCAAATAAGAATGGTTATTGATAGCGTAAGAGCTGCCAAAACAATTAGATCTTTAATTGTTTTGTTCATAATTTGATGTTAGCATATTACCATGTCTATTAAAAATCTCTCCGTATTTTTTCCGACTTTTAATGAGGAAGGAAATGTAGAAATAACAGTAAAAAGGGCAACTGTAGTACTAAAGAATCTTGGTTTGAATTATGAAATCATAATTGTAAATGACGGATCAAAGGATAAAACTGGAGAGATAGCAGATGATCTGGCAAAAAAAGATCCTCATATAAAAGTAATCCATCATCAGAAAAATTTAGGTTATGGGGAGGCATTAAAATCAGGTTTTTATAATGCAAAATATGAAATCATTTGTTACACAGATGGCGATGGGCAGTTTGATTTTTCCCAAGTTTCTAAATTTTTGGAAAAAATTGAAGATCATGATTTAGTAATTGGTTACAGGATTAAAAGACAAGACCCGCTATATAGAATACTTTTTAAAAAAGGTTGGAAATTATCACTCTTAACTTTTTTTGGCCTCACGTTTAAAGATGTTGATTGCGGTTTTAAGATGATTAAAAAAGAAGTTTTGGAAAAAATTCCACATCTTGAATCAACAAGAGGAGCAATGATTAATGCTGAGCTTGCTATAAAAACAAAAAAGTATGGTTTCAAGATAGCGCAAGTTGGAGTCAATCATTTTCCAAGGCTTTCAGGAAAACCAACAGGTGCAAGTTTAAATGTAATTTTAATTTCTTTTTTGGATTTACTCAGGCTTTGGTGGAAACTTATGGATCAAAAATGGGCATTTTTAGCTCTTTTGGGAATTTTGGTAATTGCTTCATTCCTTCGGCTATATAAAATCGACCAATATATGATTTTTTTGGGAGATGAAGGAAGGGATGCAATAATTGTTAAGAAAATGATTTATGAACATCACTTTCCCTTAATTGGTCCTCCAACCTCTGCTGGAAATATTTATTTGGGGCCGCTTTATTACTATATGATGCTTATTCCTATGGCAATTTTTAACCTTAACCCAGTTTCTGCAGCAGTTATGGTAGCAATAATTGGAGTTTTAACCATTTGGCTTATTTATTATTTAGGGAAGGTGTGGTTTGGAAATACTTCGGGATTAGTCTCAGCATTTTTATATGCCATCTCTCCGGTTACTATAAATTACAGCAATTTTTCCTGGAACCCGAATCCTCTCCCGTTTTTTGCCCTGCTATCAATCTACGGATTTTATAAAGTTAATAAAAGTGGAAATTTTCTATGGTTAATATTAAGTGGTTTATCAGTTGCGGCAGCAATACAGATGCATTACCTGGCACTTATTTTGATACCAGTTATGGGAATTTTGTGGATACATCAAATCAGTATTAGATTTAGAAGAAAATATCAAACAAAGAATTTGATTAGCGGTACGATTTTGGGGATATTGTCATTTTTGCTTTTGATGTCCCCTCTTTTGTGGTTTGATTTAAGGCATGATTTTTTAAATTATAAGGCAATTAGTCAATTTTTTAGTGAAGGAGGTACAGTCAAAGGGGATATTTTTGGAAACATTATGAGAATTCCTGAAATTTATTCACAAGATTTAATAGGTAGATATATGGTGGGAGAAAATATTTATTTATCCATTGTAGTATCTGGACTTATTATTTTTTCATTGTTTAGAAAAAGTTGGCCGATTTTTTGTTTAGGGGTCTGGCTTATGGTAGGTATTTTTGGTCTTTCATTTTACCAGGGAGAAATTTTTGACCATTATTTAGGATTTTTAAATCCGGCCCCGTTTTTACTTTTTGGCTCACTTACGTCAATCCATTTAAGAATCAGACAGGGGTGGATTATAAGTGGGGTTTTGGTAATGACAATAATTTTGACTATTTTTAATTTACAAAAAAATCCTTTGAGAACCTCACCAAATAATCAGTTGCAACGGACAAAGGATATTGCAAAATATATTATTTCAAAATCTGAAAACAAACCATTTAATTTTGCATTGCTTGCCAAAAATAATTATGACTCGGCTTATCAGTTTTATTTGGATATATGCGGGTATAAGCCAAAACAAGTTCCATTTGATATAACAAACCAGCTTTTTGTTGTTTGTGAGGATCAAATCTGTGAACCTATTAATCATCCAAAACAGGAAATTTCTCATTTTGGATGGTCAAGAATTGAATGGGAGGAAGAAGCCTATGGGGTGAAAATATTTAAGCTTGTACATAATCCAAGTGGAAAACCATGAACACCAAACTTTCAGTGGTCATACCTGCATACAATGAGGAAAGAAATTTGAAAAAGGGGGTTTTAGAGGAAGTAGAAAATTATTTGGAAAAATTAGGACTCAGGTATGAGGTAATTATTGTTGATGATGGGTCGAAAGATGATACAGCTGATTTGATAAAAAAATACATCTTAAGAAAGAAAATCCCGAACCGTGATAGAAATTTTAAACTGATTAAAATTTCTCATGGTGGAAAAGCAAAAGCTGTGATAAGCGGAATGGAGGCATCAGATGGAGAATTAGTTTTATTTACAGATATGGATCAGGCAACACCAATTGATCAACTTGAAAAATTTCTGCCAAAATTTGAGGAGGGTTTTGATATTGTAATTGGAACAAGACATGGAAGAAGAGGTGCTCCAATGGTTAGGAAATTGGCAGCCTGGGTGTTTTCAATTTTGCGGGGAATAATTTTGGGATTACCTTTTAAAGATACTCAATGCGGGTTTAAAGCTTTTAATAGAAAATCATTGAATATGATTTTACCTAAGATTAAAAGTGAATGGGGAGTTTTGCATTTTAGGGGTGGAGCAGTTAATGCGGGATTTGATGTTGAACTTTTATATTTGGCAAAAAAATACGGATTTGAAATTGCGGAAGTTGAAGTGGAATGGAAATATGTGGATACGGAAAGAGTGCAGGTTATAAAAGATGCTCTGGCAGCAATTTATGATATGTTTAGAATTAGAGTTAATGATCTAAGGGGAAAGTATTGAAGGTTTTTTAACTGTTCTTTCTATTGGTAGTTTTATTCTAGGCAATTGACTCTGTAATTCTTTAAATTCCCTTAAAAATTCTCCAAATGCTGTTTCAATAAGCCCTTTCATACCCGGTTTTTCAGGTGTACCTCTTTTTCCAATCGTTATTCCTAATCTATCTCCGACATCATCTCCAAAATGTGCTTTCATAGTCTTGATTGCAACTTCATCACCTAAACTGTAGTAATAGAAAGCTACCAGAAGAGCCTTGTCGCTTTCCAAGTCTGGTAATCCTAATTCATCTATTGCAGCAAGTAATTGATGCGCTTCTTCCGGAAATGGATTTTCCCTGCCATTTCCTAAAACTTTAGCAAGTGAAGGATCTATTTCTACTGGTTTATATGTAGCCTCACGTATTGCTTCTACTATCATACTCTATTATCATACCATATTTAACCTATAGTGTCAAGTTTATATATCTATTTATAATTAATGTATAATAAATCTATGGCTGAAGTAAAAAGGCTTTATAGATTGGATAAGGATAGGGTTTGGCTTGGGGTTTTAAGTGGAATGGGGGAGTATTTTAATGTTGACCCTGTACTTTTGAGGGTTGCATTCATATTAATTACTGTTTTTACGGGATTTGTCCCGGGACTTGTTGCCTACCTTTTGGCAGCAGTAGTAATGCCTGTTAAAAAATAATTATATTTCCTTTTAAGGTTAGAAGTCTTACAATATTAGTGTGAAACTTCTTCTTAAGTTTAGGAAAGAAATCTTTATTCTTCTGATAATAATTATTGCTTACTTTATTTTGAGACTTCCAAATTTAACATTGCAGCCGATTTTTGCAGATGAGGCTATTTATATCAGGTGGGCTCAAGTTATGAGATCTGAACCAACCCTTAGATTTTTGCCTTTATCTGATGGTAAAACCCCGCTATTTATGTGGTCTATGATTCCACTTTTTAAGATATTCGATGATCCGCTTTTTGCAGGAAGATTTTTATCAGTTTTAAGCGGATTTGTAACGCTTTTAGGTGTTGTGGCATTATCCTGGAAAGTTTTTGGAAGAAGAGTTGCGCTTTGGAGTGGTTTACTTTATGTGGTTACACCATATGTTGTCTTTTTTGACAGGATGGCTTTGGTTGATTCAATGCTTTCAGGATTTACGGTTTGGTCCTTATATTTTGCAATTTGGCTTGCACAAAAAGTAAGGCTTGATCTGGCAATGATTTTGGGATTTATTTTAGGAGGAGCCTGGCTTACTAAAACTCCTGCAATTATAAATCTTTTGCTTTTGCCCCTCTCCGTTTTGGCATTTGGAAAAGATGGGGGAAATAGGGGGAATAGGGTAGATAGGTATGGGATGGTAAAAATGATATTTTTTTGGGGAGTGGCAATTATTATTGCTTTAGTTTTGTACAATGCTCTGAGATTAGGACCAAATTTTCATCTACTTTCTTCAAGAAATGCTGATTATGTTTTTTCTCCTCTTGAGTTAGTTGGACGACCTTTGGATCCGTTTATCCCCCATTTTCGGGATATTTCGGACTGGTTTCCCAAGCTATTAACTTGGCCTGTTCTAATTTTAGGGGGGATAGGGGTAATAAGGGTGATTAGGGGTAAAAATAAATTAGGGCTTTTAGTCTTGCTTTGGGCCCTTGTACCGCTTCTAATAAATATGGCTTTTTTAAGGACTTTTACTGCAAGATATTTGCTACCATCAATACCGCTGCTCCTAATCCTGGCAGCATATGGATTAGAGAGGGTATCACGGGGCGTGAGAGTATTACGAGTACCACAAGGCATGATATATGGTATGTTCCTATCGCTTACGGTACTCTTGCCTTTGCATTTTAATTATCAACTTTTAACAAATCCTCCTCCAAAAGCATTACCTTTGGAAGAGAGAAAAGGATATTTTGAGGATTGGACTGCAGGATATGGATTTTCCGAAATTGCTAAATTTTTAATTGATCAAAAAAAGAATGGGTCTGTGGTAGTTGGTACGGAAGGTTTCTTTGGAACCTTGCCAGATGGATTACAAATTTATTTGGATAAAGCAGAAATTCCAATAATTGGAAGTCATGCAAAAATTTCAGAGCAAATTAAAGAATCAGCAGTAGATAATTTGACCTTTTTTGTGGGAAACAGGAAAAGTCTTGAAGGTTCAATAAGTGGAGTAAAACTAATTTTAGAGTATCCAAAAGTAAAGCCTTTAGATGGATCCAAACAAGATGCTATTGTTTTATATCAGGTGTTACCCTAAAATATGCAAATTTTTTTTAGAAAAAGTTCCATTTTCCCTATTCTATTATTTATTTTAATAATTCCACTTTTTTACCAACTCATACGTCCAGGTTTTTTCCCAATGCAGGATGATCTTCAAGCATTTAGAGTTCATCAGATGGTCAAGTGTTTGAAAGATTTTCAAATTCCATGCAGATGGATTCCTGATATGGGATTTCAATACGGGTATCCTCAATTTAATTTCTATCCTCCATCAGTTTTTTACTTGGGAGGTTTATTAAATCTTTTGGGAATTCAGATAATTGATACGGTTAAAATTTTGTTTATTTTAGGATTCGTACTTTCTGCCATCACAATGTTTATTTTATTGAAGTCAATTTTTGGGGAGTTTAGTGCATTAGTAGGTTCAATTCTTTATAGTTTTGTACCATACAAAGCACAAGAAGTTTATGTAAGGGGCTCACTTAGTGAATTTTTTGCTTTTGTATTTTTTCCATTAATTTTTTGGTCAACTTATCAACTAATTAAATTGGGTAAATTAAAATATATTGTGTGGTTAGCGCTTTCCATAGGATTTCTTTTGACAACCCATAATCTCATGTCTTTTATTTTCCTGCCAATTTTTGGGATTTGGGTAGTTGCATTAAACGTAGTTTATAAAAAATGGGGGGTATTTCCAAAAGTATTCTTAGGATCATTATTAGGATTGGGGTTGGCATCCTTTTTTACGCTCCCAGTAATTTTTGAGTCAAAGTATGCACACCTTGAAACCTTAACAGGTGGTTATTTTGACTATCGTCAGCATTTTGTTGATCTTAAACAATTATTTTTGTCAAATCATTTTGGATACGGATCATCTTATTTAGGACCAAATGATGATTTGTCGTTATCTGCTGGAATAATCCACTGGATAGTAGGGCTTCTGGCCGTAATTTTGGCAATTCTTTTTTTCAAAAAAAATAGAAAATTGGCAAGTTTAGTAATAATTTTGGGAGTAGAGGAGCTAATAGTATTATTTTTAATGCACCAGCGCTCTGTCTTAATCTGGGAAAGTATACTTCAATTAAAATGGCTTCAATTTCCATGGAGATTTTTGTCAGACAGCGCATTTTTACTATCAATATTGGGTGCTTTTGCCATACATATGACGAGCAATTTTAATAAAAAATTTGCTTTAATTTTTGGAATCATAATTATAGTAAGCATCTATTTACTGCATGTATCTTTCTTCCAGCCGAAAGCATGGCTTGAGATTTCTGATGAAGTTAAATTCTCTGGTGAATCTTGGGAAAAACAGCTGACCATAAGTATTTTTGACTATCTGCCCACCTTTGCAAAATTACCACCAAACAAGAAAGCACCGGATTTGCCGGAAGTTTTGGATGGGGAAGTTGAGTTTGTAACTTATAAGAAGGGAAGTAATTTTCAAGTTGGTGAGATTGAGGTTTTAAAAGATGCAACTATACGTTTGCCTCTTTTTGATTTTCCAGGGATGAAGGTTAAAGTTGATGAAGTAGAAACTCTACATGCAAATGATGATTGTAGAAATCAGCAGTATTGTTTGGGACTTATTACTTTTAATGTCCCTATTGGAAAACATAGTTTAGAGGCTAAATTGTATGATACTCCCATAAGACAAGCTGGTAATATTATTACAATAATAAGTATATTTATTTTAATTACACTATTTTTACTTGGAAAAAAATATGAAAAAAATCTTAAATAAACATTGGCCCATATTTATTATTTTGGTACTAACACTATTAATTTCATGGTCTTTATTTTTACCTGGTTATTTTTCCCATCATGATGATTTACAAGTAATGAGAATTTTTGAGATGAGAAAATGTTTAGGGGATTTTCAAATTCCATGCAGATGGGTTCCTGATATGGGGTATGGTAATGGTTATCCCTTGTTTAACTACTACAGTGTTTTTCCATATTATTTAGGAGCTTTTTTAAGCTACTTTTTAGGTTTTTTGGGAGCTGCAAAAGTTTTATTTCTTATTCCTTTAATTTTAGGTGCAATTTCTATGTATATATTATCTAGGGAACTTTTCGGAATATCTGGTGGAATTATTGCATCAATCCTTTACACTTTTGCCCCTTATAGAGCTTTGGATACTTATGTGCGAGGTGATGTTACGGAAAGTTTTGCAATTGCAATTGTTCCTTTTTGTTTCTATTTTGCATTTAAATTAATAAATAATGGGAGAATTAAATATATTATTGCTTTTTCTATATCTTTGGGGTTATTTTTGTTGTCACACAACATAATGATAATTTTATTTATACCTGTATTTTTATTATTGACAATCTATTTTTTAATTTTAGAAAAATGGAAAAATTTAAGATCTTTGATAATCTCCTTTTTTTTGGGAGTAGGACTGGCAGCCTTTTTCATAATACCCGCATACTTTGAAAAAAATTTGGTACAAATAGAAAATTTAATTAGGTTGGATTTAAATTTTAGGGCACATTTTGTGACAATCAATCAACTGTTTTTTGATCGATTTTGGGGATATGGATCATCTTCACCCGGTACAAATGACACAATAGCTTTTCAAATAGGTACTCCGCATTGGTGGATTGTAATTGCAGCATTTTTAATAACACTTATGAAACTTAAGTCAAGACAAAAAATTGTTCTCCCCATACTTCTTATTTCTATTTTTTTATTATCCCTTTTTATGACCCATGTTAAATCGGCATTTATTTGGGAAAAAATTGATATTTTAAAGTTTACACAATTTCCCTGGAGGTTTTTGGCATTGGCAATATTTTCAGCAAGCTTATTGGGTGGATTTCTGGTTAATAATTTTAAGCTTAGACAAATGAAATTTGTTGCAGTTACATTGGTTGTTTTAACAATTATTTTAAATTGGAACTATTTTAGACCGAAAGAATTTTATTTCGGTTTAACTGATGAACAAAAATTATCAGGTTCTTTATGGGAGACTCAGCAAAAAGCTGCTATATTGGATTATTTGCCAAAAGGGGCTGTTCAGCCAAGGGAGGGAGCACCAAATACACCTATTATAGTTTCAGGGCAAGCAGAAATATCAAATTTTCAAAAAAAATCTAATAAATGGGGATTTAATGCTAAAGTTTCAAAAGATGCAGTGTTAGAAATTCCTATCTTTGATTTTCCTAACTGGCAAGTAAAAGTAAACAATATGTTGACCGCTCATATTAGTGATAATTATTTAGGTAGGATCGAATTTCCACTTAAAGAAGGGACTTATCTTGTGGAGGGAAAATTTACAGATACATTTGTAAGAAAGTTAGCAAATGGAATAACATTAGTCTCTTTACTGACTTTAATATTAATAACATTTTATGGCAAAAGTAGAAAACTTTTTAATTAAATATTTTTGGGTAGTATTAATTTTATTGTCCATCCCAGCGACTTGGGCACTTTTTGTCCCCGGGTACTATGGTGCTTCCGATGATATACATATAGCCTGGCTTCATCAGATGGATAAGATAATAAGATTAGGACAAATCCCGCCAAGGTTTGTTCCGGATTTAAGCTATGGTTTTGGATACCCTCTTTTTAATTTTGTATTTCCTCTGCCATTTTATATTGCTGAAATTTTCCACCTTTTAAATTTTAGTCTGGTGGATTCAATCAAAGCGCTATTTTTTTTAAGTATCCCTTTTTCATTTTTGTTTATGTATTTACTGTTAAAGCAATTTAGTTTAAAAAGTCTAAGTTTTGCCGGGGCACTTTTATATGCATACACACCGTATAGGGCAGTTGATTTGTATGTTAGAGGAGCGGTCGGTGAGATTTTAAGCTTTGTGTTTTTGCCACTGGTTTTATTGTCCATCATAAAAATGAAAGAGGAAAAAAATTATAAATGGGTTGGAATTGGTGGGGTGGCACTTGCTTCCCTAGTGTTGTCGCACAATATAAGCTCATATATGTTTTTAGCGTTTGTGTTATTATTTGTGGCCCTTCAGCTTTTTTTCTTACAAAAAAGATTAGCATTTTTCGTAAAATCGATTTTAATGTTTTTTTTGGGCTCATTAGTCAGTATATATTTTTGGCTACCTGCACTAGTGGAGAGTAGGTTGATGAAATATGATACTGTGTTTAATTTTGCGGATCATTTCCCAACACTTAAACAACTGATTACTCCATATTGGGGATATGGGGCATCAGTTCCTGGACCAGGAGATGGTATGTCATTTTTTATTGGGACTGTTAACTTGCTAACAATTATAGCTGGGATAGTTTGCTTACTTAAGTATTGGAAAAAATATTCCAAGAACCAAAAAATAATACTTATTTGGGCTTATATTTCAATTTTAGTCTCAATATTTATGATGAACTATAGATCACAATTTATGTGGGACAACATTCCATTCCTATCCTATTTTCAATTTCCCTGGAGATTTTTAATCATGACAACCTTTCTGATCCCGCTTCTTATTGTGGCCTTTGAAAAAATTGGTAAAAGCACACTTGTATCAACCATTTTAATCTTTCTTACACTTATCACATCCGGAAGTTTTTTTAGACCCCAGGATTTTCTCGGACGCACAGATAACTATTTTCTAAATCGTTATATTCCTCTTCCTCAAGCCAGTGAAGAATATAAACAAACTCAAGAAGAGTATTTAAGATTGCCAAAACAAACTAAGAAAAGACCGAATCAAAACTATCCCCTGGCAATTTCAGAAAATGAGGCCCTCATAAATATTCGAAAATTAAATGATTTGGATTCTGTATTAGAGGTTGTTTCGGAAAATGGTACAAAAATTCATTATATGAAATATTTTTTCCCAGGTTGGATTGCAAAAATAGATGGTCAACTGATAGATATTGCAATCGGAGAACCTTTTGGACAGATTGCTGTAGATATACCTCCCGGGGCACATGTAGTGGAAATAAAATTTAAGGAAACAATTTTTAGAAAGACTCTGGATGCTATATCTTTGGGTGCATTTTTAGTATCATTAGGGCTAATCTTTAATTTATGGCAACGATTACAAAAATTTGGCCGTTTCTTTTGGGCTTAATTTTATCCATAAGTTTGCTTTGGCCCCTTTTTTGGGCCCCTTTTTTTACCCATCATGATGATGTATCAATAATTAGACTTTTTGAGATGGATAAATGTTTTAAAGACGGGCAGATTCCTTGCAGATGGGTACCTGATTTAGGCGGACTTTACGGCTACCCCCTTTTTAATTATTATGCTCCCCTGCCCTACTATTTTGGGGAATTAATTTATTTTCTAACAAATAATTTAATAATTTCTGTAAAAGTAATGTTTGCTTTCTCATTTTTAGGATCCTATATTTTTATGTATCTATTGGGTACTAAATTTTGGGGTAAATTAGGCGGAAGTTTATGTGCCATTTTTTACAGCTTTGCACCATACCATGCTTTAGATTTTTACGTAAGAGGGGCTATGGGAGAGATGTGGGCTATGATGTTTTTTCCTGCAATACTTTGGAGTCTTACAATACTTAAGGAGAAGGTGAATGTAAGCAGAATGTTTCTAAGTGCAATATTTGTGGCCCTTCTTTTTTTATCCCACAACCTTTCTGCTATGATTTTTTTCCCGATAATAATATTTTGGATAATTATTTTGTTTCTAAAAGATAAAAAAATTAAATTCTTATGGTTTTCTTTCTTAGGATTATTACTTTCAATTTTACTTTCTTCATTTTATTTACTTCCTTTAATTTCTGAGAAACATCTCGTTCATGTTGATACGCAAATTAGCGGATATTTCGGATACACGGAGCATTTTAAAGGGTTTGGAGAACTATTTCTGAGGAGAGATTGGGGGTATGGAGCATCTGTAAGGGAAGTGCCGGGAGGAGAGAGAGAAGAAATTTCTTTCCAAATTGGCTGGGTACATCTGTTGGGTTGGATGCTGGCAATTTTAAGTTTATGGTATTTCAGGAAAAAAAATCCGTGGGTGTCAAAATTAATTTTGTCAGTTTCCTTCGTGATTTTTTTGAGTGTTTTCATGATTCACCCAAGATCTCAAATAATCTGGGAAATCATAGAACCATTAAAATATTTGCAATTTCCTTGGAGATTTTTAATTATTGTAATTTTATTTATATCATTTTTAAGCGGATCAGCTTTACTTGCTTTAAAAGAGTGGAAATACAAAATTTTTTTCCTGCTTATATCACTGGTTGTTATTCTAAATTTCGCTTACTTCAGGCCGGAAAAATTTATTTATGTTACTGATCAAAGCCTTCTGAGTGGTAAAGATTGGGAGCGTCAGATTAAAAGATCAATATTTGATTTTCTACCAATTTTTGCAAAAGAGCCCCCCGCAGATTTGGCAGATGAACGTTATAAAATCTTAACAGGGGATACTAAGATTTCAGATTATGAAGAAGGTACTAACTGGATTAGTTTTAAAGCAAATGTCAAAACTCATACCATAGTCCGTTTATCCCAATATTATTTTCCGGATTGGAAAGTTTTTGTTGACAGTAAACCAATTGATATAGATTATAAAAGTAGCGGTTTGGGTCTCATAACAATTATTTTAGGTAAAGGGGAGCATATTATTAATGCAAGACTTTACAATACTCCTGTAAGGAATATTGGAAACGGAGTTAGTTTGGTTAGTTTTGGTTTGGTGATAATTTTATATTTATTACAATTTAAAAAGGTTAGAAACTGGATTCTTTACTACAGAAAGAGGATTAATTAGAAAGTGGCAGAAAGTTTTGAACAATTAGATTTGAGTGAAAAATTAAGTGTGGATATTGTGAAAAGAAGGGCAGTAGGCGGTGCCGCAATTTTGACGTTAAGGAATGTATTTTTGCAAGCCGTTGCTTTTTTTGCAACAGCCCTTTTGACTTACTTTTTGCAGCCTTCAGAATTCGGAGTATTTTTTATTGTATCTGCAGTCGTGAATTTTTTGGCATATTTTTCCGATATAGGATTTGCTGCTGCCCTAATTCAAAAAAAGGACCATCTAAAAGATGAAGAATTAAAAACAGTTTTTAGTGCACAACAGTTACTTATTCTTTTCTTAATATTTACAGTTTTTATTTTAAGTCCAGTTTTGAAAAATTTCTACAAATTAGATATGGAAGCAATTTATCTTCTTTGGGCACTCGCTATCTCACTACTTTTTTCATCTCTTAAAACCATACCCTCAGTATTAATGGAACGAAGACTGGAGTTTCAAAAATTAGTTATACCGCAAATTGTGGAGACTTTAGTATTTAATATTTCTGCTGTATTTCTTGCATGGAAGGGCTTTGGGGTAACAAGCTTTACAATTGCTGTCATATTAAGGGGGTTTAGCGGACTTATTGTTACATATATAGTTCAGCCTTGGGTTCCCTCTCTTGCATTTTCTTATAAAGCTTTTAAATCAGTATTAAAATATGGGATTCCTTATCAAGCAAATTCTCTCCTCGCAATGGTAAAAGATGATGGAATCACACTTCTTTTGGGAAGTACTCTAGGTGCTCAAGGAATTGGGCTTCTGGGATGGGCGCAAAAGTGGGCATATGCGCCTTTGCGTTTTTTCATGGATCAAGTTATAAAAGTCACCTTTCCTGCCTTTTCAAGATTACAAGATAATGATAAGGAGCTTTCAAATGCGGTTACAAAATCGATATTTTTTGTATGTGCTTTAGTTTTTCCTTCTCTCTTGGTGCTATTTTCCATTGCACCAATCCTGGTTGAAATAATTCCAAAATATGACAAGTGGAGGCCGGCTCTTTTTGCGTTAACCATTTTATCCATAAATTCATCCCTGGCTGCAATTACAACTCCTTTAACCAACACATTAAACGCAATTGGGAAAATTATGATTACATTTAGACTTATGATCATGTGGACTATTTTGACTTGGGCTTTTGTTCCAGCACTTGCAATTCTTTTTGGAGTTAATGGGGCGGCTCTTGGATTTGGCCTTGTCGGACTAAGTTCTATTTTTGCTCTTATTATTATTTCAAAATATGTGAAAATAGATTATTTTCAAGCTGTCTTCAAACCTTTATTTGCAACAATTATTATGGGAGGATTTATTTTTATCATAAAAGGATTTTTTCCTTTATCAATTCTACAACTGATTATTATTATAATAACTGCAATTCTTTCTTACATTTTTTCACTTTTGATTTTACAACCTGACATTTTAGTTCATCTAAAAGCATTAAGGAGAAGTTAAATTGATTAGAATTATTTTTATTTTTTTAACATTCTTAATATTTTCCTTAAACGCTCAAGAAATTTTTGCCCAGAATAATTCATTTGTTTCTATTGTTAATCCCATAAGAGGTAGCGAATTTTGGGAGTTGAAAGATCAAAGTATTGATAATGCTGTTAAAGGTCAGTCTGAAATTTTAACAAAATATAATTTATCAGCAACCTGGCTTTTAAGAATTGATGCTTTGGATAGTAAAGAGATTTTAGATTTAATAAATAAAAGAAGCCAGGATGAGAAAGGATTATTTTTGGAAATTACCCCTAGATTAACAAATTTAGCAAAGGTAAATTACCACAAATCAGAGAATTGGCATGATGCAGGAAGCGCATTTTTGAGCGGTTATGAGCGGTTTGAAAGAGAAAAAATTATTGATGCATCTTTTGAAAAATTTAGGGAGGTGTTTGGATACTACCCTTCCTCAGTTGGAGCATGGTGGATTGATGCATATTCCTTGGAATACATGCAACGAAAGTATGATATCGTCGCCTCACTTATTGTTGCCGACCAATATACAACTGATAATTATCAGATTTGGGGCCAATTTTGGTCAACTCCATATTA
This sequence comes from uncultured Gammaproteobacteria bacterium, assembly GCA_964387865.1. Lineage (GTDB taxonomy): Bacteria > Patescibacteriota > Microgenomatia > Daviesbacterales > UBA10151 > CAYLXC01. The sequence goes on from CAYLXC010000003.1 coordinate 36,215, forward strand.
TCCGTCAAAAAGGAATGCACTACACCCTGCACCAAATATGGATGATAAACTTTCTGTTGTTATCATGCAATGGGCCGCAAGGGATCCTGTAAATGCGTACGGAAATGGGGTAGGGGAGAGTACTTATAGTGTTCAGGCAAATGATTACTTGGATTATCACAATTTGGATATAAATTATTTTAAAAAACTTCTGGATATTTATTTGGGGCAAAAACTAAATAAATTCGGTCATATTGTTATAGGTTTGGAAAATTCATATGACTGGAGTAAATATTCAAAGGAATATGAAAATCAAATAAAAATTATTTCCGAGCAAAGAAGAGCAGGTATCTTGTCAACAGCTACGATGTCCGAGTTTTCTTCATGGTACAGAGATAGATTTCCTGATCTTTCGCCTGAACATATTGTAGTTTCTGAAGATCCTTTAGGAACAGATAAAAAAGTAGTTTGGTTTATGAACTTAAATTATCGCGCAGGGTGGTTTTTCAACCAGGACGGATCAGTATTTAGAGATATTCATCAATATACGGGGGGAGAGGAGATTTGTTTTCTGAGAAGATGTGATGAAGTCAACTTTGCAACGGGTGCAACAAGAGTTTTGGATGAGGTTAGTTTTGGCCATAAATGGGTAATAGATCAAGGGGAAATAAAAGAGTTTAAAGTTTCAAAAATAAATGAAAAATATATAATAAGCTATCAAAATGAGGCGGGGAATTTAAGGAAAATTGAATTCTTACAAAGAGATTTAGGCATTGATGGAAAAACTTATTCCATTGATTATACAATACTTGAGGCAACCAGAAAAATAATAGATGAAAAAGTGGGAGGGTTTATTAAAGAGAAGGGTTCTTTTGAATGGTCCATTACGGGAGTTTTTTTGAAAATTTTTAAGTTTTTGCTTTTTATTGTATTTCTAATAATGTTGCCTGGCTACGTAATCTGTAGCAAAATTTCAAAAGATTTTGATTCAGTGTTTAGCGTATTATTCCTGTCAACCGTTATAGGAATGGTTACACTGACTTTAGTATTTTATTTGTTAAGTATCTTTAATATTAAATTCTTAATTTTTTCATATAGTTTAATTTTCGCCTTAATATTTCTGAAACTGAAATTATTTAGGATAAGAAATTTTGGTATCAGAGGATTTAGCAAATTCGGGTTAATAATTTCCGCATTAATCTTATCCGGAACTATTTTTCAAACGGTTCCAACTTTTAAAAATGGATTACTTTATCCTTATGGGTTAGGTTTTTGGGGACCAAATACTCATGACGGGATTTGGCATATTTCACTAATTAATCAATTGAGTACATACCCTTTTGAAAACCCCATTTTTGCAGGGAATCCACTGAAAAACTATCATTTCTTTTATGATTTATTAATTGCAATTACTTCATTTTTGTCAAATATTCCGGTCACAGACTTAGTGTTTCGATTTTACCCGGTTTTGTTTTCATTAATCTTGGGGATTGGTACGTATTATATTATTGTAAATTTATTCAAAGGGAAAATTAACCAAAAAGAGCTAAACTTAGCCTCTTTGATTGGGATTTATTTAGTATATTTTTCAGGGTCTTTTGGGTGGATAGTAGAATATTTAAAAAGCAAAAGTCTTGGTGGAGAATCTGCATTTTGGGCAAATCAATCAATTTCATTTAACTTGAATCCGCCGTTTGCAATATCATTAATAATTATTATTGCCATTTTCCAATTGCTTAATGTCTTGAGATTCCAAAAAGGAATAATAATTCTCTTAGCTATATTGTGTGGCACATTGGTTTCATTTAAGGCATATGCAGCAGTTTTAATACTGGTTACTTTATTTATAATATCAATAATTAAAAAGTCTCTTCCGCATTTTGTTGTCTTTATTGCAAGTAGTGTCCTTTCCGTAGCCTTATTTTTTTCAAATTTTTCAATATCAACAAAATTATTCATATTCTCCCCCTTTTGGTTTATTCATTCTATGATTGATTCACCTGACAGGGTTGGTTGGGTAAGGCTATCTCTTGCAAGAAATACAGGATTGGAAACAGGTAATTGGTTTAAATTTATAGTATCTGAGATAGTTGGTTTCTCAATATTTCTGGTTGGAAATATGGGCACAAGAGTATTTGCCTTGTTAAGCTTATTCAAAATTAAGTATATTTTTTCTCATACAACATTCTTAACACTGTTCATATTTTCGATTCTTGCATTATTTATTCCAATTCTATTTATCCAGGCGGGGAACCCTTGGAATACAATACAGTTTTTGTATTATTTTTTATACGTCTCAGCAGTATTATCTGGAGTTGTACTTTCGAATCTCTTTTTGAGACTAAACAAAATAGTTGCATTGATATTTATAGGTATAATTTTAGTTCTGACTCCAATTAATTCCTGGGCAACTGCAAATGGATATTTAACTTATAATCCTCATGCGTATGTTTCAAAATTGGAACTTGAGGCTTTAAACTTTTTGGGATCAAAAGAAGATGGAATTGTTTTAACTTTTCCCTATGATAAAAATCTAAAGCAAAAGTTAGCAGAACCTTGGTCTCTTATGGTTTATGATAGTACTGCCTATGTTTCTGCGCTTTCTAAGAAGAAAGTCTTTGTTGAGGATGAGCCCCAAAATCAAATTCTCTTAACAGATTATAAAAAAAGAATCGTAGCCTCATATGACTTCTTCATAAGATCTGGTCTGGATAAGAAGAATTTTTTAAGGGATAATAACATAAAGTATATCTATGTTCCCAAAATATATAAAATTCAGTTGAACGAAACTGATTTACAAATTGAAAAGATATTTGAAAATGAAGAAGTTTTGATTTTTAAAGTAAAAGAAACTTAAGTGAATATTCTCTTGCAATTTATCCTTGGAGCATTATTTCTCTCTATATTTTTTATTTCAGTTACATTACCTGCACTTGCCTTAATAAGAAAATTATTCAGAATGGAGGATGAATTAGAAATATATACTATTGCTTCTGTTTTGGGAATTGTTATTTTTACGATTGTTGCATATATTTTGGCTGCTCTACATCTGCGTTACCTAATGTGGGTTTTTCCAATTACAGGAATTATACTGCTATTTAAATACAAAATAAATCTTAATAAGGTTATAGATTTGAAACATAAGAAATTTTTTCTTTTGGTTATTATGCTGGGAATAATAGGACAAGTTGCCGTTAACGCCCCTTCAGGATTTCCTTATAAGGATGGTATTTATTTTTGGAGTTCACATGGGCATGATGGAATCTGGCATTTGGCTTTAATGGAACATATGAAAAACGGGGATTTTCCATTCCTAAATCCCGAACTCGCCGGACAAAAACTGCAAAATTATCATTTTTTTGTTGATCTTTTAATGTCTGAATTTTCCAGGTTGTTTATGTTTTCAAATTTAGATATTTATTTTAGATTTATGCCGATTATCTTCTCAGTCCTGCTGGGGTTTGGAAGCTTTATTTTCGTAAAACTTTGGAGCAAATCAGAAGTAGCTGGGATTTGGGCAATGTTTTTTACTTATTTTGCGGGAAGTTTTGGGTATTTAATATATGTCCCAACTCATAAAAGTTTGGGTGGTGAATCTATCTTTTGGGTTTCACAAACTCATTCAGTTTTGGGAAATCCACCTCATGCTGCGGCCTTTATTATTACCACATTTTTCCTTTTTACTTATCTTAAATTTCTAAGAAATAGAAGCTTGAATTATTTTATAATTTCTGCTTTTTTAGGTGGGGCAGTAATAGGATTTAAAGTGTATGCTGGTGTCTTACTCCTTGGTGGATTACTTCTCGTTGGGATTTTGGAATTTCTAACAAGAAGAATTTACAAAGGAATACTTTTGTTTATTACAACATTAGCTATTTCCGGAATAATCTATCTCCCAAACAGTGTGAATTCGCAAGATTTTCTTATTTGGCAACCATGGTGGTATATAAGGACTATGGTTGTGGCATCTGATAGGCTAAACTGGCTTGATTTGGAATTAAGAAGGCAAACATACATTGCAGAAAATAATTGGAAGCGTGTAATACAAGTTGAATTGATGGCATTCTTGATATTTCTTTTTGGTAATTTGGGAATGAGATTTTTGGGATTTTGGACAATTTTAAAAAAATTAAGACAAAATATTTTTAAAGATTCCTTTAATCTATTCTTTTTGTCAATAACTTTAGCATCATTTTTCATTCCAATTTTTTTTCTGCAAAAAGGAGTTGCATGGAATTCCATACAATTTAATCAGTATTTTTTACTATTTTTTGGATTTTGGGCAGGGGCATCAATGGCAAATATTATGAATGTTTTTAAGAATGATTTTGTAAAGACTTGTATAGTAGTTCTTGTAATTATTTTATCTGTACCAACCCAACTGGGATTGCTTTGGCAATTTTATTCAAATCCTGCATTATCTAAAATTTCTTTAAAAGAAATTGAAGCTTTAAATTATTTAAAAAATCAGCCTGACGGGATAGTGCTTGTTGCACCGTTCAACAAATATGAAAAGGATAAGTATAAAAATCCACCTATTCCCATATATGCCTGGTATGATACAGGCTATGTATCTGCTTTTTCATCTAAAAAAACTTTAATTTCAGATGAAGAGCAAATAAATATAATGGGTTATGATGTTTCTAAACTTGTAAAGATGAGGAAAGAAGCTTTTGAAAGTTTAGATAAAAGGGTAGTAAATAATTTTTTAGCAAAATATGATGTAAGATATATTTACCTATCTTGGGATCAAAAATTTGCTACAAGCAGCGCCTATATTAATGCAGATATAATTTATGAAAATAGCGATGCAAAAATTTTAAAAGTTAAATGAAAACAAAACTAATTTTGGGAGCAATAATATTTCTTGGCTTATTTCTAAGAAGTTTTGACATAGATAAGAATCCTCCTTCTTTATATGGAGATGAACTCACCATTACTTTAGATGCTTATTCACTTTTAAAAACAGGAAAAGATCAGCTTGGAAATTCCTTTCCACTAACTTTTGAGATGGGTGCTGGAAGGCCTGCAGGGTATGTGTATGGATCAGTTCCATTTGTTGCCTTATTTGGACCAACTGCATTGGGGGTTAGAGGATTATCAATACTATCTGGTGTTTTAATTATTGTTTTGCTTTTTTATATAGGGAAAAATCTTTTCTCAGAAAGGCTAGGTTTGTCAGCAGCTTTTGTGGCAGCTGTTTCACCATGGGGAATAGCTTTAAGCAGGGGAGGGTTTGAGGCTCATTTTGCCCTTTTCCTTGCCGTTTTAGGCTTCTATTTTTTTCTTAATGCAAAAGAAAAACCCTTGTTCTATATTTATTCTGCCTTAAGTTTTGGATTGACTCTACATACCTACCCCACATATAAAGTAGCTCTTCCTCTTTTTTTACTTTTGCTATTTTGGTTTCGGGGTAAAAATATTTTAGGAAACTCTAGAAAGCACCTCCTAACAGCTTTATTAATTTTACTTTTTTTAGGATTATTATCTTTTAGTCAAACTTTCATAGGGGGTTCAGAAACAAGATTTTCCGATATAAATATAATTTCTCAGCAAGATTTGAAGGCTTCAATTGAACAGAAGATAAATTATGAAAGAAGTGTAACGATTTTGCCAGAGACCTTGTCCAAATTAATGCATAACAAAGCCATTGAGTATTCAAAAGTTTTTATTGAAAATTATCTGCAAAATTTCTCCATGGATTTTCTTTTTATACATGGGGATAGAAATCCCCGTCACAACATGGCAACAATGGGGGAGTTATACATAGTGGAATTAATTCTAGGTCTTGTCGGACTCCTTACTTCTTGGATAAAATATAAAAAGGCAATAATTTTTTTGATTTCTTGGTTAGTATTAGCACCAATTCCAACCGCCATTGTTGATTTGCCTCACGCTTTAAGAAGTGCCTTTATGCTTCCGCCATTGATTCTATTGTCATCATTGGGTCTTTCCATAATTCTTAGCAGGAAAAATAGAGTTTTATTAATTTTGATTGCAATAATTTTTTCCGTTCAATTTATTTTCTTTTTACAAAAACTTTTTTTTCTTTCTCCAAATCTTTATTCTAAATTTTGGTCGTATCCTGCAAAACAGGCAAGCGAAATAGCGAAGGAAAATATGAATCATTTTGACTTCATAATATTGTCGGATAAAATTGATAATATTGAATTTGCATATCCTGTTTATGAAAAAATTAAGCCATCAGAAATTATGGATCAAAATATAGATAGAATTAGTTTATTGGAATATAAATTTAAAAAGTTTGGCAACGTTTACATAGGAAATTTGCCGGGTGATGAAGCAAAAAAATTATTATCCGATTTAAATGGATCAGTGTTTTATGTCGGTTTACCGGATGAATCAATTAATTTTACAGATTATCAAATTTTGCAAAGTTTGGATAAAATGCCCTCTCTACTGGTGGCAAATAAAGCAAGATGATTAAAGTATTAGATACATTGGGATTAAAAAGATTATTTTTGTTAGCGATTTTAATAAGGCTTTTCATTATGCCTTTTTATTTTCATCCTGATATAAAAACATATCATTTTCAAGCACAGTTTTTAAATAGAGGAGTTTTTAATATTTATGACTATCTTGAAAAAAATAAAGAAAACCTTCCAATTAAAGAGGAATTTGTTTATTTTCCTCTGACATATTTTTTCTTAGGCAGTTATCAACTAATAGCTAATGCATTTTTGGGAACGGGTTTTTCTGAATGGCTATCTGATGCTTCCCAAACAGCAGTTAATCGGATTGGTGTTTTTCGTTATCTTTTTATTCTGAAACTTCCTTATCTAATTTTAGATCTTCTAATCCCTTTTCTTCTTATCGGTTTTTTTAAAGAAAAAAAAGAACAGAGAAAATTTTTTATACTTTGGTTATTCAATCCGGTATCAATTGTAATAATTTATATCTTTTCAAATGTAGATATTATTCCGGTGATTTTATCTCTGATGAGCATCCTTCTTTTTAGAGATCGCCAGATTTTCAAAAGTGCCTTGCTTCTTGGAATATCTGCAGGATTTAAACCTTTTACACTACTTCTTCTTCCAATTTTTTTACTTTTTAATAAAAGATTAAAAGAGGCAGTTAAATACGTATTAACTACCACTCTAACTTTGGGATTAATAATAATACCATTTTGGTCAAATGCTTTTTTCCATTCAGCCCTCCTATCTGGTCTCACTACAAGGATTGCATATCCCGGGATCTCGGTAGGATTTGGTGAATCTTTGATGATAGGAGTTGTTGTACTCTTTGGTTTTTATTTCTGGACTTTGATGAGGAAAACAAAGGGGTTGAATGATATCTGGCTTTACATGTTCTCCTTACTTTTGCTTCTTTTTTCAACTATTCATTTTCATGTTCAATGGTTATTTTGGGTTATGCCCTTTCTAGTTATTATTTCTATTTTTAGGAAAGATCTTACTAAACTCATTCTTCTTTGGTTAAATATGGCATTCTTAATACCAATACTTTATAACGATCAGGCCATGAATGTTTCTTTACTTTCCGCAATCAGTTTGCTTTATACGACTTTACCTACCATATTTGTAATAGTACAGAAAATTTATGATCCTTATTTGTTACAAAGTATTTTGCATAGCATAATTTTTGCATTAAGTCTAATCTTAGTCTCAAAAATTTTTAGAATTGAGGAATCATGAAAGTTTATTTTTTGACAACTGGTTTTATTTTATTACTTTTAATAATAATTCCTTCGGTGTTAGGCTTTGGCATAAGATATTTGCCGGGTGGGATTCAACCATCTTTAGGTAACACAAAAAGAATTTATGGGGATGTTAGATTATATCAATCATTTGTTTCACCACAAGATAATTTGGCAGGAATTGGAACAAGTATAAAAAATCCAAATTTTGCAAATAAAGAGGATCTAAGAATTGATATTCATGATGAAAAAGATCAGTTAATCAGGACCATTTCAATAAATGGCAGAAATACAGCGGATGGGAATTTCATGAGATTAACATTCCCGCCTATAGAAAATTCAAAGAATGAAAAATATACATTCTCACTTTCATCTAGGGCCTCAACTTATGAGAATGCCTTGGAAGTTTTTCTAACAGAGGATAATCCTTCATGGAATTTACAGTTAAGAGAGAATGGGGAAGCCGTGGGTGAAAATATATCTTTTATTACTTTGCATAAAGTAACATCACCATTCGAAGTTTTGACAATTATATATACTGGGTGGATTACAAAACTTTTAAAAGATATATATTTTTTTGTCTTTTATGTAAGTCTTTTGATCGTTATAGTTTTAGCGTTAATAAGTCCGTTAAGAAAGAATAAATAATTATTGTTGAACTTTCCATATCTCTACTAAAGAATTTGAGAATACTTTTTTAAAGTAGGTTTTTGTAAGATCTACTTTTGGTGAAAGAGGGATAGGAAGATAGAGATAGTCTATGTTACTATCTTTAAGCTGGTTCGAAAAGATAACTGGATTATCCTCTAAAAAAATACTTTTTGTAAATTCTAATCTTTTTTTAAAATCATAACCCATGATATCAAGCTGTTCTGTATCTGAAAGATAGACTCTTTTTCCTGAAAGAGCTGAAACATATGACGTATCAAACCAATCCCACATATGAGGAATAGGGTCATTAAAATTTAAATCTTTATTATATGGTGAGGTGAGGATAATGTTATCATTGGATACATTCTTTTTTAAAAACTCTAAAGCTAAGAGTTCCTGAGAGTCAATTTTTGTAATGGGAGTTCTATTATAAAATGAATATATAAGAGCAACTTGTGTGGGGACTGAAAATATAATTATTAAAAGAGAAATTAAAACAGACGAGACATTTGACCTAATCTTTAAGAGAATTTTTGCCACACTAAGCCCAGCCAAAATACCAGTAATAAGAAGAAAATATTGCATAAATTGAATAGTATTTGCTGCTATACCTTTTTGTAAAAAAAGAAGTGGCAGTAAAAATGATATTGTCATTATTAACACTAAAATCATACTAAAATAATTTTTAAAAAATGTTTTTAAGAGAGAAAAAAATGAGAAAATACCCAAAAATCTCATACCTAAATTTCCAAAAAAGAAAATTAGAAAACCTGTGAGCTCAATCTGTAAGACTCTTATCCAATTCCCTTGATAAATATAAGTTTGTCTTCTTAATTCCCAATCAACTAAATTAAGTCTATCCGGTGCAACAATTAAAGTCCTAATGAACCACCAGGGTTCGAAAATAAGGAATGCAGCAGTATTTGAAGCATTGGGAAAGTATAAAAAGGCAGATAGTAAACTGCTTACGAAAAATACTGCAAAAATATGGATCTTTCTTTCCCTGATGAGTTGCCACAGTCCTATCAATAGAAGACTTAATAATAGAATCAGTGCGCCGTATATTTTAAATCCTGTAAGTACTCCAGCAATAAGTGCACATATTAAAAGAAGAAATTTGTTTCGGTATTTTATAAAAATTCTAAATAAATAGAGAAATGTTAGAACAATAATTAATGCTATAATCTGCGGAGGATTTCCTGTAGAGCTTTGTATTTGGGACGCCCAAAAGAGACTTTCACCGCCAACAGTGCCATTCTGCATGTAAGTTACAATATAGCCAAAGCTCCCTGCAAAGTATGTGAATATGGTTGCCCAAAGACCAGCAGTGTAAGAGCCACCTAATTTTTTACCTAGTAAATACGCCAAGCTGCCAAGTAAAATTGAATAAATAAGAGGAAAAAAACGAAAATAAAGATCAAGCGGAGAAAAATTAAAGTAGCGGTTAAATTCTGCAGGAGCAATATCTGAGAAAAAATGATAATTTACCAATCTTTCGCCTGCAAAGGAGGGATTTTGCATAGGTAATCCTTTTTGATACTCATTCATTAAAGAGATATGCCATAAAGAATCATGTCCGTGAGAAGAGTAAAAAATTAAGTTGCCATCTTGGTAAATTCCACTTGGAGAAATTATCAAAAGTTGACCAGCAACTCCTAATATAAAAATTAAAATGAGTAACAACAAGCTCTTTTGAGGAAGTAGGGTAATTTGATTCCGTAAACTGACAGTCTTTTTTAGTGCAGAGATGTTTATTAAGGAAATTATGGGGATAAGTAATATATCAATATTTAATATAGCCAAAACGTATGAAAGAAGTGTAAAAAAAGCAAATCCCACAACTGTCCCCAAAATTATTTTTTCCCAAAATGAAAACTTAGGATAACTTTTTTCCAGAAGAAAAATTCCCGGAATTGTAAACAAAAGAATTGAAAGGAATGAGAAAATTGTCAGCTGGATCATAAATGAAATAGAATCCATTTTACTTAATGTAGTCAAATTGGTAAGATTTAACTTAAGGTAAGTTTATGTTAAGCAAAATATCTGTAGTAATCAATACTTTAAATAATGAAGGTAATATCAAAAGAGCTTTAGAATCTGTTAAATGGGCTGATGAAATTTTAGTTTGTGATATGCACTCAGGTGATAAAACTTCTGGAATTGCAAAAGAGATGGGTGCTAAAGTGATTGAGGGTAAAAGGGTGGAATATGTTGAACTTGCAAGAAATTTTTCAATTTCAAAAGCATCAAATGATTGGATTTTAGTTCTAGATCCTGACGAGGAAATCACGGAAAGTTTAAAAGAAAGACTACTTCAAATTTCATCCAAAATGAAGGGGATAGATTATGTTAGAATTCCAAGAAAAAATATTATTTTTGGTAAATGGATGCAAGCTTCAGGTTGGTGGCCTGATTTAAATATAAGATTTTTTAAAAAGGGCAAAGTCAAATGGAGTAATAAAATCCACAGACCTCCTGAAGTGATGGGTGAAGGAATAGATCTTGAAGCAGATGAGAGATGGGCAATAATTCACAACAATTATGGAAGTATCTCAGATTTTATTATTAGAATGAATAGGTATACAAAAGTTGAGGCCGACGAGTTGATAAAAGATGGATGTAAATTTAACTGGAAAGATTTAATAGAAAAACCACTCAGTGAGTTTTTGTCAAGGTTTTTTGCAAATAAAGGATATTTGGATGGATTGCACGGTTTAGCACTAAGTTTATTGCAAGCTTTTTCTTTCTTGATTGTTTATTTAAGAATTTGGGAGAGAGAAAATTTCAAGCAGTCAGAAATAAACTTTTCGGATATTGAAGATGAAAAGAAAAGAATGAATCAAGATGTAGATTATTGGATAAATCAGACAAAAAAATCCAAAAGTCTTCTTAAAAGTTTTTTTCAAAAAATTAAAACAAAAAAATAATCTATGTTATCTGTAATAATAATAGCTAAAAATGAAGAAGATAGAATTAAGGCATGTCTAGAATCAATAAAATGGGCAGATGAGATAATTATTGCCGATAATGGATCTTCAGATAAGACTCTAAAAATTGCCAAAATTTATACTGATAATATTATTAAATTTGAAAGCCAAGATTTTTCTACTATAAGAAATGAGGCACTCAAAAAATCATTAGGTGATTGGGTCCTTTATGTAGACTCAGATGAAAGAGTTTTGCTTCCATTAAGGGAAGAGATAGAGAAGCTTATGGAAACTGATGAAATTGGAGCATATGCCATTTCTCGCAAAAATATTATATTTGGTCATGAAGTAAATTATGGTCCTTATAAACATGATTGGGTGGTTAGGCTTTTTAAAAGATCAGATTTTGATAGTTGGAGCGGTAAAGTTCACGAGTCAGTACAATTTAGGGGAAAACTAGGATATACAAAAAATTCTCTTTTACATTTAACACATAGGGGAGTTGATCAAATTGTTTTAAAAAGTTTGGAATGGAGTAAAATTGATTCAAAATTAAGACTTAATGCTAATCATCCAAAAATGTCTGGCTGGAGGTTTTTAAGAATTTTTATAACTGAGATTTTTAATCAGGGGATTAAAAGAGGTGGATTTTTTAATGGGACAATAGGGATAATGGATTCAATATTGCAAGCTTTCAGTATGTATATAACTTATGTCAGAGTTTGGGAAATGCAGCAGGATAAACCACTAAAAGAAATTTATGATGAGATAGACAAAAGATTAATTGAAAATAATTTTAAGGATTAAACAAGAAGTGAAAGCTGCTATTTATTCTCCATATTTGGATACTTTTGGCGGAGGAGAGAGGTACATGTTGACTATTGCTGAGCTACTTTCAAAAAAAAGTTTTAAGGTTGATGTTATATTGAATGAACAATTAAATAGTTTGGATGGAGAGTATTTAAAGAGTGAATTATCAAAAAGATTCAATTTAAACCTTATAAATGTAAATTTTATAAAAGGACCTTTGGGTAAGGGATCGAATTTTCTGGAAAGATTTTTTTTTCTCAAAAAATATGACGTGCTTTTTTATTTAACTGATGGAAGCATTTTTTATCCCTCATCAAAGCAAAATATTTTACATATTCAGTCTCCCCTACTGGGTGAGAGTGCAAAAAGTTTATGGCGAAAGATTAAACTTAATGGATGGGATCTGGTTATCTATAACTCCCGCTTTACTAAGCAAAACTCCCAAAAAAATTGGCCAATCTCCTCTAAAATAATTTATCCACCAGTTGATGTTATTAAAATAAAACCATTACAAAAGAAGAAATATATATTATCAGTAGGAAGATTTTTTGGATACTTAAAGGATAAAAAACATGAAATTTTAATAAAAACATTTAAAGAAATCCTAAAGGAAGATATTTTGAATGGGTGGAGTCTACATTTGGTGGGGTCAGCAGGTGACGGGGATAAAAAATACCTGGATGAATTGAAAAATTTGGCAAAAGGATTTCCGATAAAATTTTATCCTAATTTAGATTATGATGATCTTAAAACTTTGTATGGAGAATCTAGTATTTATTGGCATGCATCAGGATACGGGGAGGATGATCCAGCCAAGATGGAGCATTTTGGGATTTCAACTTGTGAAGCCATGACAGGAGGATGTGTGCCAGTTGTAATAGGAAAAGGGGGCCAAGTTGAAATAGTAGATAATAAAATTGGAGGATTTTTGTGGGATAATTTAAGCCAGTTGAAAAGTTATACCCTAAAACTTATTAAAGATGAGAATTTAAGAAAGAAAATGGGAAAAGAGGCAGTTAGGAAATCTAAGGATTTTAGCAAAGAAAATTTCAGGAAAAAAATAATGAATATCATTACTTAAATGAATACAAAAAAGTTTTGGATTATTTTAATTATTGGGATAATTCTTAGGATCTTTCTATCTTTTACTACTTTTCATCCAGATATTCGGGCATTAAATGCAGGAGGGCAGCTTATTGCCAATGATTCAATTTTAAATTTATACGAATATAGTTCCGAAAAAGTTGTCTTTAATTATCCACCTATAATCTATTGGTTTCTCGGTTTTTTTAGCTTAGTATTTGGTGATAATCTAGGATTTTTGAAATTATCTTATTTACCATTTGATATAGCTTTAGGATTACTTCTCACAAAAATGGTTGATCCGAAAAAATCCATTCTTGTCTTTAGTATTTGGATTTTCAACTCTGTAAGTCTGTATGCAACGTATATGATGGGTCAGTTTGATATAATCCCCACTTTTTTTTCTATACTTTCAGTATTTCTTGCATTAAAAAATAAGCTAAGTTGGGCAGCTTTAGCTTTGGGTTTTGGGATTGCATTTAAGCTATACCCAATCTTCCTGATGGTGCCACTTATTATTTTGGGTAAAGGGCTATTGGAAAAAACTAAGCTTTTATTTTTAGCAGGCTTTCCCTACTTAGTTTCCATACTCCCCTATCTTTCATCGGAAGGTTTTAGGTCATATGCTCTATTTGCAAACCAGAGTTCAAAAAGTTTATATGCAAATATTTCTGTTTCAGGAGGGGAATCAATTCTTATTTTTCCAACCCTTTTAATACTATTTTACCTTTTTATCTGGAGTAAACTTAATGATAAATTATCCTTATGGAGATTTTATTTAATACCACTGCTTTTATTTTTCATTTTTACTCATTTTCATCCCCAATGGCTAATTTGGGTAACACCCTTTTTAATTTTGGATCTTGTATATAAGAAATTTAAAAATTCATTGCCTATATTTATTATTTTTGGAAGTTGGTTCTTATCGCTTTTCTTTTTTGACCCTTCTTTAACTATTGGAATATTTTCGCCACTTTTTCCCACTTTGCAAAATGCCAAGAGTATTTGGCAAATTCTTAATATTAGTATTGATTACAATTTTTCAAGAAGCATTATACAAACCGTTTTTGTTGGAGCATCTGCTTATTTAATATATGATGATCTCAAAGATAAAAGTAAAGCTTAATCAAATTAATTTTTTGATAATCATACTTATCGTTGCATTCTTACTGAGACTACTTCCTTTAAATTTTCCAAGTTTTACATCAGAAGAAGCAAGGGTTGCTCAGAGAGGTTACTCTCTTTCCGCAACTGGCGAGGATGAGTTAGGTAGATCTTTTCCACTTTTGTTTAATTCCTCTACAGATTATCAGTTGCCAGCTGTTACATATTTGACAGCAGTAGGTACTTTAATATTTGGGAAATCCGATTTAGGGGTAAGAATACCTTTTATTCTAATCTCAGTTATTATGCTGATAATTATTTTTAAAGTTTCGAAAATTTTTAGTATAGATAAGAAATTCCAGTTTTTGTCAACTTTTATTATGGCTTTTTCACCTGCATTAATATTCTATTCCAAAATTCCTAATGAGGTAATACTGATAACCTTTAGTTTCGTATTACTCTTTTATTTGTTATCTAGGAAAAAGATAAATCCAATAATAATTTTAATTATAGTAATTTATTCTTTAACAATTTCGAAGATAGTTTGGTGGACACTAATCCCGTATGTTTCTATAACTTTATTATTTTTTCAACCGAATTTAATAAAAAGGACAAAGTTAAAGATATTGCTTTTAACATTAATATTAACAATTACGGCAATTTTTTTATTTTGGCACAGCCCAAATTCATCAAAAAGTTTTTTAGAGAATGACTTTTCAACTTTTCATGAAAATAATTTAATAACTATTATCAATCGACTTAGGGGGGAAGGATTAGAATCCGGCTGGCCTCCTCAATTAGTCAAAATATTATTCAATAAATTAAATATTTTAGCCTCTTCATTATTGAATTGGCTATCACAATTCGGATTTGCCTCCCTTTTTGGCCAATTTTACGATAACAGAGTTGGAGGTTATTTTAGCATGGGTTTGTTTACCAAAGTTTTGATATTCCCTTTTGTAATGGGGCTAATTCATTTAAAAAGTAATAATTACAGAAAATTTAGAGTAATGATTTTGTATATTTTGATTTTAACTTTTCCTTCCGTTTTTATTTATCCTAGAGAGAGCATAAATATATTAATTATGACTATTCCCTTCATAACTTTCATTATAGCTTTGGGTTTAATTCATTTTAATAAGTTTTTAATATATTTAACGTTAGCTTTAATAGTTTTTGAAGTTTACATTAATGCAATCTATCTCACACCAGAGATAAAAAAATCTAATCAGATTCGTCCACAATGGATTAAAACACTTGCAATAGATGCCTATAATCTTTCCATTAACAATCAAGTAGCAATTTCTGATAATATTGTCTCAGATATTGCTCCATTTTTACAATGGTATACACCATTAAATGCGATAAAGAATTCCCAAATACAATTTCCTTACAGATTCCAACAAAAAGACTTTGCAAATGTAAAAATTATTAGCTCTGAAGCAACTTTTTATAACTGCGGATTAGATAAACCTACTTTAATTATTTCAAGCAATAGGGATCTTGCGAAGATTCAAAGATGGTTAAATTTAAATGCTGACGAAATTATTGAAAATGAATATAAAGATAATTTAGGGGTTACTATTGCATACCTTCTCCAACCAAAAATATGCGTAAACTAATAACTAAAGAAACTGTTACATTGCTTTCTTTAATCTTTCTTGCGGTATTACTTAGATTTTTTAAGCTGTCAGAATACCCTGTTCAACTTAATCATGATGAAGTTACCCAATTATATGATGCAATATCTATTGCAGAAACTGGAAGAGATGTGTATGGGAATTTTCTTCCCTTTATCTTTCCTTCAATAGGGGATTATAAACCTCCTTTTTATACTTACATAACTAGTATTTTTTATATCTTTTTCGGAGGTGGTGAATTAACCATTAGGCTTCCAGCTGCTTTGTTTGGTACATTGATGATTCCTGCAATTTATTTATTTGTTATTAAATTTATAGGAGATAAAAGAATTGCACTTTTCGCAGCATTTTTTACTGCGATTGCTCCTTTTGAAATATTTTTTTCCAGAAAAGGCTTCGAAAGCGGAACTGGTATTTTCCTAATGCTTTTGGGATTTTCATGCTTATTTATTTATCTGGGAAGGAAAAAGCATTTAATTTGGATTTACCTTGCGGCAGTAATTTTTGCTGCCAATGTGTACATCTATTTCTCGCATGCAATTATAATTCCATTGCTTCTTGTCGCGTTCTTTCTTATCTATAGACAGAACTTTGTGAAAAATCTTACAAAATTCTTAATTCCCTCTCTACTGTTTATAAGTTTAATTTTGCCCCTTATTCTATTAATTGTTGTAAACTCTGACACAAGATTTAGATCTCAAACAGTATTTATTACACAAGATGTCAATCTTGGAAGACAGATTGGATATGTTCAAACAAACAATGTATTATTGGATACTTTCTTAAGATATAAAATAACTTTTGATTTTATTATTAACAGATACTTACAGCAGTTTAATCCAATTTACTTATTTGGTAACGGGTTAGATTTCATCAATCAAAGCCCAATCGGTGTTGGTCCACTACTTTTAATCCAACTGCCATTCCTAATCTTAGGGATATGGTATTTAATTAAAAGTAATCATCTAAATGAACAAAAAAAATTTATTGGAGTTTGGATTATCTTAGGAATGTTACCAAGTGGCTTAACCTTTGAACAGCACAGTCCTCACAGAAGTATTATGGTTTTTACCATGTTAAATGTTATTTCAGGAGCAGGTCTATACATTTTTATCATTTTTGTAAATAATTTAAGCAGGAAAATAAGAATCAAAATTGTAATTTTTTCAGCAGTAGTATTGGCTTTTGCAATTAATTTTATATATTTTATTCATATGTATTTTGTGAATTATCCTTTTGAAAAATCCCAGTATTTACAATACCCTTTTAAGCAAGTCTCTCAGTACATTTGGTCTCAATATAATAATTTTGACCAAATAATCTTTGATCCTCAGTTTGGGCAGACTGCTCCAATAATAGGAGTTGGGGCTCAATATTATATTGCATACTATGGGGATTATTTGCCGGAGAAATTACAAAAAGATTACAAAATAGGCAAGAAGCCAAGAGAAACAAAATTTGATAAATTTTCCATAAGGCAGGTATATTGGCCGGAAGATAAACAATTAAAAAATGTACTTATAGTTGCAAGTCCTTGGAGTATACGAATGGATGATATTGATGAGAGATTAATAGTTAAAAGATTTGATTTCTATGATGGTCAAGCAGCATTTTATGCAATAAAATTATAATATATGGTTAAGATGAAAATTAAATACGCTCTATTATTAATAGTCATAGCAGCATTTTTCTTAAGATTTTATAAATTAGGAGAAATCCCTTCTGCACTAAATTGGGACGAGATATCGATTGGGTATAATACATACTCTATTTTAAAAACTGGAAAAGATGAATGGGGCCAATTTTTTCCAATACATTTTAAAGCATACGGTGAATACAAGCTTCCTGCTCAAGTTTATCTTAGCATTCCTGGAATATATTTATTTGGTTTAAATGAGATGGGGGTAAGAATTACACCAGCAATTTATGGAACCTTAACTGTTTTTGTAATGTTTTTCTTAGGTAGAGCAATGTTTAGTAGTAATGCGATTGGTTTACTATCCGCATTTCTTTTAGCAATATCTCCTTGGCATATTCAGCTTACTCGAGCTTCATTTGAGTCATCGTTGGCAACATTTTTTGTTGTTTTGGGTATATTTTTTTTAGTTAAAGGGTTTAAGGATCAAAAGTGGTTCATATTTTCAATGATCCCTTTTGCACTATCTATTTTTACATACAATAGTGCAAGGATTTTTACGCCACTTTTTTTAATATTTGCATTTTTAGTTTGTAGAAAACATTTAATAAAATATAAGAAATTTGTAGTAGTTGCTGTAGTCGTTTTTGCAATTTTACTACTACCGCTTACCCCGTATATTTTAAGCGGTGAAAGAAGCGCAAGGTATAAATTAGTAAGCATTACTGATGAGGCAGGACTAATACCTAGAATAAATGAGAATCGGGGAAATTCAAATTTACCACCCCCCCTACCCCGTCTGATTCACAACAAAGTTACCTATATAAGCTTCTATTTTACGAGAAATTATTTATCTCATTTTACACCGCAATTTCTATTTATTTCTGGTGCACCTCACAAACAGCATCATGTACAAAATATTGGTCAACTTTATTTATTCCAAGTACCACTTTTGTTTATAGGACTTTGGGGATTATTTAAGTTTAAGCAAAAATTTAAAGGTTTGTTACTCTCCTGGTTATTCTTGGCGTTTATCCCAGTATCCATAACTGGTGATAGTATTCCTCATGCGCTAAGGACCCTTATTGCTGCGCCATTATATCAATTAGCAAGCGCATTTGGGGCATATCAGGCATTTTTGTGGTTAAAGAAATATTCCAAAGTGTGGATGGGGATTGCTCTCTTGTCAATTTTTGTTCTATTTTTCTGGCAATTTAAAAGTTATCTTTACAATTATTACAGTGTTTATCCCTTTCTTTATTCCAGAGATTGGCAATATGGATATAAACAAGTTGTGAGTTACATTGGGAAACATCAAGAGAAGTATGATTTAATAGTCTTTACCCGTCACTACGGAGAACCGCATATGTTTACTTTATTTTATTTGAATTATGATCCGCAAAAATATCAAAATGATCCTAATCTGGTAAGATTTGAAACTTTTGACTGGGTGAGAGTTTTAAAGTTTGATAAATTCTATTTTCCGGATTTGGGGGATGAGGGGACAAGATTTGAGGATGTTATCAAGCAAAATCCTGGGAAGAAATTGCTGTTTATAGGTAGGGGAGGGGATTTCCCCAAAGAAATCCCAAGATTATATTCTATAAATTTCCTCAATGGAGAAAATGCTTTTGATATTGTGGAAGTAAAATGAAAATTAAACCATGCTATGATTAAGCTATGTTCTTATCTACTTTTGTAAAGCCAAAGTATTTGCTGATCATAATTTGTATTTTATTTCTATTTACAAGATTATATAAGATTTCCGAAATTCCATCCTCAGTTTATTGGGATGAAGCGTCTATTGGGTATAATGCTTACTCAATTGCCCAGACAGGAAAAGATGAATGGGGTGATTTTTTACCCATTCACTTTAGAGCCTTTGGGGAGTTTAAGTTACCAATATATATTTATTCTGTCGTACCTTTTATTAAAGTATTTGGCTTAAATGAATTTTCGGTAAGAATTCCATCAGTAATATTTTCACTGGGAGTAGTTATCCTAACATATTTTCTAGGAAGGAGATTAACAGGAAATACGCTTATTGGTTTATGGAGTATTTTTTTTGTAACCATTTCCCCTTGGTTTTTTATCTTCTCGAGAACAGGGTATGAGGCAACGGCAGGTTTAATGTTTTATATTTTAGGAATTTATTTATTTTTATCATATAAACAAAATAAATGGCTCATATTTTTTTCAGTTTTTAGTTTTATTTTAAGTATCTACAGTTATAACAGTTTTAGAATTATTTCCCCATTAACAATCTTAGTGTTATTCTTTTTTGGTTTTACAGATTTCACAAGTTCTATTAAAGGTAGAGTTCTTCCACTAATATTCTCATTTATTGTGATTACATTAAGTATGATTCCTATAGTAAGGCTTTATACTTTAGAAGCAGGTGGCCTATCACGATTTCAGGCAGTAGGTGTAGAGAGTAGTGGAACCTTTTTTAAAAATTATCTTTCTTATTTTAGTTTGGATTTTTTACTTACAAATGGCGACAGAAATTTACGAAGTCAACAAGCAGGCTTTGGACAGCTTAATTTAGTTGAACTAATATTTATTCTGATAGGGAGTTTCTTTATAATAAGTAAGAAAATAAAATATGGTCTACTGACTGGATTATTACTTTTGCTGAGTCCTGTTCCAGCTGCTCTTACTAAAGAATCACCCCATGCCCTACGTTCCATAGCCACAGTTCCTTTTCTCGCAATCTTGTCAGCATTTGGAGTTATTTATACAGGCAAATTTTTGAAGTTTAGATATTTTGAAATCATTGTTGTACTAGCATTAACGGTTTTTCTTATGCATTATTTTGTTAATTTTATAACTGTATATCCTGGTAAAGCTTCCGAAGCATGGCAGTATGGATACAAAAAAATATTTATGGATTATGAGGATGAATTTCAAAAATATGATCGAATAATTATTTCAGATGCATACGCTCAACCGTATATCTTTGCTCTATTTTACCTAAAATATGATCCGGAAAAATTTCAAAGAGAAGTTGTAAGAAATAGTATTGATAAATGGGGTTTCTCAACAGTCTCTAAATTTGGTAAATTTGAATTTGGAAAAGTTAATGAACTTTTAAAGAGTGGAAACGGAAAAAGATTAATATTTGCATCAACTATGGAAGAGGTAGCTAATGCAGATACACTGGGAACAATTAATTTTTTGGATGAAACTTTGGCTTTTAGGGTATATTCAAAACAATGAAAGTCACTAAATTACTGCTAATTGTAATCATATTATTGGCATTTACTTTAAGAGTGTATAAATTGGATAGCGTGCCACCATCAATATCTTGGGATGAGGCAGCTTTTGGTTACAACGCATGGACAATTGCAAATTACGGAAGAGATGAGTACGGAAAATTTTTTCCGTTATATTTTAAATCTTTTGGGGATGATAAACATCCTGTGCATATTTATATAACAGCAATTTTTGTAAAACTTTTGGGGTTAAATGAATTTTCAACAAGGCTTCCTTCTGCAGTATTTGGTACTTTGAATGTACTTTTAATTTATTTTTTAGGAAAATTATTTTTTAAAAAGGAAATGATTGCCTTTTCTGCAACACTATTTTTGGCAATATCACCATATAATATTCATTTTTCTCGCTTTAATCATGAGGCAAATTTTGCATTATTTTTTCTAATGTTAGCACTAGTTCTATTTTTCTATTCCATAAAAAAGCATAAAAAAATACTGGTTTTTTCTGCACTAAGTTTTGCAATCTGCCTTCTAACATATCATAGTGCAAAAATAGTTGTTCCACTTATTGTCTTATTTCTTTTCATAATGTATTGTAGAGAAATTTTAAGAGATAGGGCGGATTTTATTCTATCAATTTTTGTTGCAACTATTCTTTTAGTAACTATTTTTTTAAACCCTCAATTATTAGGTATTGCTAGAGTAAGTCAAACGTCATTAAGTAGTGAGGCAGCTAAAGAAACTAATTTGTATGAAATTACCAAAAATGAATTCTTAGGAAAAATTAATTTGGTCTCCATACAATACAGCTGGCATTTTATGCCCCAGTTTCTCTTTATTACAGGCGATAAAAATCCTAAATTATCTTCACAAACCGGAGAGTTTTATAAAATAGATGCACTTTTTCTTATAATTGGTGTAATTTCCCTCCTTTATAAAAAAAGCAGAGAGGGTGTTTCACTCCTTTTGTGGGCACTCATAGCACCTATCCCTTCAAGCTTAGTTGCAGAATCCCCTCATGCTGCGAGAGCATCATTTATGATGGGAAGCTGGCATTTAATTTCTGCATTAGGATTTTATACTCTATTAATTTTTTTTAAGAATTACTACTTAAAAATTGGCGCATTTCTAATAATTATTTCTTTTCTTACCATTTCACTCTTTGGATATTTGAATTATTATTTTGGTGAATATACAAAAAGGTATGCAATTGAGTGGCAATATGGTATGAAGCAAATTGTTGAATATGTAAAAGATCATCCCGAGTATCATGAGATCTATGTTACAGATGTACGTTCACAACCTTATATTTACTTTATATATTATTTACAAACTCCTTTGCCTGATTATTTAAATACTGTTCTATATAACCGTTCAGAAACTAATAAAAGCTACAATTTAGTTTCATATTTTGATAAATATTATTTTGGTGGATGGGATATAGTTGAAAGTATGCCGAATAAAGGAGTGTTATATATTGTTACATCCAGCCAATATGATGGATTAAAATATAGAGAATTATTTGATATAAAAAGAATAATTTATTACCCAAACGGCACAAGTGCATTTTATCTAGTGAGTGCTCCATAAGAATCTGCTAAACTAGAGAGGTTATGAATTTATCTGTAGTCGCCGCAACCCTAAACGAGGAGGAAAATATTGGTAAATGTTTAGAATCCATTAAAGATATAGCATGGGAGATTATTATAGTTGATGGGGGATCAACAGATCAAACTGTTGGGATTGCCAAGAAATTTAGAGCAAAAGTTATTCAAACAGACAATCCTCCCAATTTTCATATAAATAAAAATAAGGCCATAGATGCTGCATCGGGTGGTTGGATTTTGCAACTTGATGCAGACGAGGTGGTAACAGAGGATTTGGCGGATGAAATTAAGAAAGTTGTTAATCTAAAATCAGATATTAACGGGTATTGGATACCTCGAAAAAATTTTTTCCTGGGAAGATTTTTAACAAAAGGTGGGCAATATCCTGACTATACGCTAAGGTTATATAGAAACGGTAAAGGTAGACTTCCTGCTAAAGATGTTCATGAGCAAGCTGTAGTGGAAGGTAGGACTGGTCATCTGAAAAATGACCTTTTACACCTAAGGGATAGAAATTTCTCCGAGTATATGATGAGATTCAACAGGTATACAGATCTTCTGGCATCACAGATTAAGCAAGATATTAAACTTAACATCTTATCGTTTTCAGACTACATTTTTATTAAACCCACTTTTTGGTTTATCAAAGCATACCTAAGACATAGGGGATATGTTGACGGTTTCCCAGGATTTGTTTTTGCGCTATTTTCATCTTTAAGATTCCCTGTAGCTTATATGAAGAGTCGTATAAACTACAAAGACGAAGCAGATAATGAAATGGAAATTAAATGAAAAAGTTAGACGGAATTAGTGATGACCTAAAGAAAATTTTACTACTTTTCCTAACGTGGAGAATTTTACTTTTTTTATTTTTACTATTTGCAGTAAATTCTGTTCCTTTAGCACAAGAAGATAGATTCTTGGGAGGAGGACCTATTAATTATAAGTTTTCACCAGAGCTTTTTTCTTGGGCAAATTTTGACGGGGAACATTACTTATCAATTGCAATATTTGGGTATAAAGGATTAGAGCAGGCCTTTTTTCCTGTATACCCGATGATAATATCTTTTGTTTCAAAACCTTTTTCTCCAGATCTCTTCTCAGCATTTGTTTCATCGACTGCTGCTGGAATAATAATTTCCCAAACGTCAATTATATTAGCATTAATTTTCCTTTGGAAGCTTTTACGCCTTGATTTTTCAAAACAGATTTCTTTTTTAACTTTAATTTTACTTTTATTTTTTCCAACATCCTTTTATTTTGCTTCAGTTTATAATGAGTCTTTGTTTTTACTCCTTGCAATTTTATCGTTTTACTGTGCTAGGACAAATAGATGGGTTCTTGCCTCGATTTTCGGATTTATTGCATCTGCCACGAGGATTTTTGGATTGCTTCTTTTTCCAGCACTTCTTATTGAGGCCTGGCAAAATAAGTTGTCTTTTAGAAGAATGCTTGTGCTTTTCTTAATCCCCTTGGGGCTTGGAGTGTATATGATCTATCAATATCTTACAGTTGGGAATGCTTTGGCTTTTTATAATCTGCAGAAAATCGTAGGAGAGCAGCACCAATCTGGTTTTACTTTTTTACCACAAGTTTACTTTAGATATATAAAAATGCTTTTAACTGTTGATATGACACATCCTATTTATCAGACAATTGTTTTAGAATTTATTGTGGGAATTCTATTTTTTTTCCTTCCAATTTATGGTTACTTTAAAAAGATTAGAGTTTCTTATTTAGTTTTTGCATTACTTGGTTTTCTAATGCCAACAATTCAAGGAAGTTTTTCATCTGTCCCAAGATATGTGATTGTATTTTTCCCATCTTTTTTGGCAGCTGCATTATGGATTGAAAATAAACCAGGAGTATTAAAACTTATCATCTTGATTTCTTCTTTAACTATTCTATTTATAGAAACAACACTATTTTTAAGAGGATATTGGGTAGCATGAAAAAAATTTTCAATTTAAAATTTTTAATTTTTAATTTTATTCAACACCCACTTTTTACTGGAAGCTTTATTATGATTTTTGGCAGTAATGCCATAAGCGTCTTTAATTATTTATACCATCTTGTAATGGGTAGGATGTTAGGTCCATCCTTCTATGGAGAATTAGCATCACTTATTTCCTTAATGAGTCTTTTAGGAATAATTCCTCTCTCTTTAAATCTTGTCGTTACAAAATATGTGTCTGCCGTAAAAACAGTGGATGAAGAGAGTCTGTTGGTAAACTGGTTAAAAAGTAAACTTCTTTTGATATCGGTGTTTTTCTTTTTTATTACAGTAATTACGTCACCTTTAACAGCTGCATTTTTACATATTGAGAAACTAATTTATCTAATCCTCATTGCATCGATATTGTTTTTTTCGTTTCAGTCGAATTTTAACAGATCAATATTACAAGGTTTCCTTAAATTCAAGGAGATGATATTGTCTGTTTTAGCGGAAAATTTTATAAAGCTAATCTTAAGTGTTTTACTTATTATAATAGGCTTCAGAGTAGGGGGTGCAATGGTCGCTTTTGTTGTAGCTAGTTTTCTAGGGTGGTATGTTACCGGATTCTTTCTAAAAAATTATATAAGTAAGGATTCCGCTTATTCTCCGAACGTTAAATCCATGATGCTTTTTACTATTCCGGTTGTAGTCCAATCGTTTGCCATAACCTCAATCTATTCTTCTGACGTACTTTTAGTTAAACATTTTTTTTCATCCCATGAAGCGGGAATCTATGCATCTTTATCAACACTTGCAAAGATAATTTTCTTTGGAGCAAGTCCTATTGGCAGTGTAATGTTCCCTTTGGTTTCTCAAAGAAAAGCCAGAGGGCAGGGATATAGAAAAATATTCATATTAAGTTTTTTGGGAACAGGACTACTATCCGCAGGTATTCTTTTGGTTTACTTACTTTTTCCAGAATATGCTATAAAATTACTTTACGGATCAGCTTATCTTGAAGCTTCCAACTTATTAATCTGGTTTGGAATTTTTATTGCCTTTTTTACTTTATCTTCCCTGCTTGTAAGTTTTGGTTTATCCTCAGGTAAAACCTCTGTTGTGATTTTCCCGACCCTTGCAGCTATTATTCAAATTATCTTAATCTGGTTTTTTCATCAAAGTCTTCATACGGTTATACTCATTTCAATTTTAGTAAATGCTTTACTACTAATCTCTCTCCTTATATACTTAAACTTTATAAAGGGGTTATTCGAAGATAATGAAGCTGATATCAGTCATAGTCCCGGCATTTAGACAAGAAAGTACAATTGCCCGTGATTTACAAAAAATCAAGGGTGTTTTAGATAGACTGCGCTACAAAACGGAACTTATTTGTGTGGTGGACGGTAAAACAGACGGTACTTTTGATCAAGCAAATAAGTTTTCAAAGACATACAACAATGTTAAAGTAATTGGATATGATACAAATAAAGGTAAAGGTTATGCCATTCGATTCGGAATTGCAGAAAGCAAAGGAGAAATTGTCGGTTTTGTGGATTCTGGGATGGATCTTAATCCCAACGGACTTTCGATGCTCCTTGAACATTTTGAATGGTACAATGCAGATATTATAGTTGGATCTAAAAGACACCCGGTTTCTAAAGTGGATTACCCTTGGCAAAGAAGAATTCTTTCAATAGGATATCAGCTACTTGTATGGATTCTTTTTGGTTTGCGTATCAGAGATACCCAAGTAGGCATGAAATTTTTTAGAAGAGGGGTTTTAGAAAAAGTACTTCCGAGACTTTTGGTTAAGCGTTTTGCTTTTGATGTGGAAATGCTATCTGTTGCAAATTATTTGGGTTATAAGAGAATTTTTGAGGCGCCTATTGATGTAACATTACGCTTTGGAGGGACTTCAACTATTACCAGCAAAAAATTCTTACAAACAGTACTTGCAATGTTAATAGATACTCTGGCAATCTTTTACAGATTAAAAATATTAGGATATTACTCAGATAAAAATAAAAGAAGATGGAAGTTTGATCCGGAATTAAATTTCAGAATAAACGTTGGATGAAAATTTTATGAGGATTCTTATACTATCATGGAGAGGTCCGAATCATCCTCATGCTGGTGGAGCAGAAAAATCTACTCATGAACATGCTAAGGGATGGGTTATGGCAGGTCACCATGTCACTCTATTCACCTCATCTTTCCAAGGAGCCAAGACGGAAGAAGCAGTAGACGGAGTAAATATAATAAGACGTGGATCTCAAATCTTTGGGGTCCACTGGCAGGCTTTCAAATGGTATGTATTTGGCAATCATCCGAAATACGATTTGGTGATAGATCAGTTCCACGGTATCCCATTCTTTACCCCTTTGTTTATTAGGCAGAAGAAACTTGCCTTCATTCATGAAGTCTCAAAAGAAGTATGGAGTCTAAATCCCTGGCCAAGGCCCTTAAATTTAATACCAGCCATTATAGGCACAATCTTTGAACCGTTACTCTTTCAGCTGTTATATAAGAATGTTCCATTCATGACGGTTTCGTCCTCAACGAAAAATGATTTAATTGATTGGGGTATCCCTAAAAAAAATATTACTGTCATTCATAACGGATTAAATCAACACCCACTTAAAAAAATCCCGATAAAAGAAAAGAAAAAGACTTTAATTTTTCTGGGGGCATTGGCTAAAGATAAGGGAATAGAAG
>CAYLXC010000004.1:0-57441 GCA_964387865.1 uncultured Gammaproteobacteria bacterium
GGCTTTGTTTGTGGATACCAATTTAGTTGGGGAAGGTAACTGGTATGCTGTATTAAACATGAAGGAGGTGTAAAAATATAGCAATACTAATATTACGCTTAAGGCAACGGAAACCTTTATTTTCTTGGAAATTTTCTTATTTACAAATTTTTTAAATTTTTTTATGTAATATTTCAAAAACTTACTCTTTGAGGAAAGTGAAATAAGCAAAAATACAGGGAGAGTTCCAACTTTAAGCAAGATAAATTGAGTCAAAAGGAGGACAACTTGTAAGGCTGAGGCTATTCTACGCTTAGGTTTATTCTTTTTTCCTCCGGGCATGTTTAAAAAACTCCGAAAGGACAGGACTTTAGATGCATTTTAAAAGATTTTTAAAAGGGCTACAAGAGGGTAGTTTAACTATTCCACGATTACTATCCCTTTTTGACTTGGCATTATATAATTATGGTCACATATGAAATTGAATTGTCAATAAGGCTTGACAACTTAAATCCCATAGTGTATAATAGGAGTATATTATGAATTTTACAGGCACAGAAAGAATTTCAGTAATTCCTTATAAGGAATGGTTAGATAGAAAAGAACAAAATCCCATACTAAGGGTAGCCAAATTAGCCAGAAGTATTGGTGGTGGAGTAATAAGATATCCATTTCGAACGCTACTTGCAACTACAGCGATCTTTTTTGGAATTCGTGGTATTGAACTAACCCGAAATTATATGGATTTTATGAGTCAGGATCGAGGAATCATGGGTACTTCCACTCCAGCTTCTCCTCCGAAAGAAGTAAAGACATCATTAAGTGAATATGAGGAACTTGAAGATTATATATATCATGTCTTAAGGGGAAAACCCGTTGGACCTGATAGTAAAAATATTTCTTCTCTTCTTCCGGATAATCGATTTGCGTATCAAATTCGTCCCTTGCCTAACCCGTTTCCGGCAGAAGTAGTTTCCCCAATAGGCGTTAGAAACAGATGGCTTCCAGTTAAGGATGAGTTAACGGAACTTCCAGAACATACTTGGAAACAAAAAGGTGAATTTATTACTGATGGTTCATTTATAGTTACTCTTACACACAATAAACCAGATGGTAAGATTTTGATTACTGAGGCTATTGCAAGACGTACTCCAAAAGGGTGGGAATTTAACGCGGATAAACATACTGATGAAAATCATATAACCGAAGTGCTAATTAAATTCCCAAATCATTAATTAGAAAAGGCTAAAATATATAACCCTAATCCTATTAGCCCTATTCCTGCAATTTGGCTGATTAAGAAATAAGCTGAATGACCAATTTTAAATATTTGTGGGAACTTTTTTCCTAAAATCAGGCTGAAAACTAGCAAAAATACAAACTTTACCCCTTGAAGAGAATTAACTAGTGCCGGATTTGCCAAAGATATAGAAAAAACTAAAAGCAACTCAGATATCCCGGCTGATATTTGGCCGAAAATGAATATAAATACATTTCTTTTTAAAGAAGATGATTTTGGTTTTAAGAATGGCAAGACAATTTTTCTAAAATACGGGACAAGTATAAAAATTATAAATATTGGTATTAATATTGGCCTTGACCAAACCAAAACAGTTAAAAAATCCTCTCTTAAAAAAGCCTCGCGAAGCAGATAATAATTCAGAGCAAGAAAAAATGCTGATGAAATTTCCAGTGTAAGCTCCGATAGATTGGTTTTTCCCCTCCAGTCATTTAAAGTTAATAAAATAAGTCCCAAAATTAAAATTATGGCTGCCAAAGCTTCATTTAATGATATTGAGTTTATGCCTATCAATAGTAGAATCAGTGCAGTAAAAGTGCCTATTGCAGGAATAACCCTTTGCAGCTGATATGATTTTAAAGCCTTAAACATCAAATATGCCCCTAAAATCCAAAGAAGAGTGGATAATGAGGCAAATGAAAAGACCTCAAGTGTAGGTACATCAACAAAAGGTAATCCAAAAAGTGCAAAAAGGCTTATAAAACTTATATAAAAAATATAAATCAAAGGATCGGGGATTGCTTTTGCAAGCAAAAATTTATCAACAGTAACAGCAATGCTGTTTAAAAAATATGAAAATATTGCAAAGGATAGGTATGTCATTTCATTTCTTTTTGTCTTTTTTCCAAAACTTCCGAAGCCTGGACTGTATGGCCCAAAAATCTAAGCAGGGAGTGTGGAATCCCGTTATTTTGAATAATATCTGTATACACCAAAGCTGAAGGTCTGATATGCCTCTCCTGGGTTTCATAATCAACCTCCACAAGTCCAAATCTTGGATCAAAGCCTCTGTGCCACTCAAAATTATCAATCAAAGACCAATAAAAAAATCCTCTCACATTAACACCAACCCTTATTGCCCTTGCAACTTCCTGAAGATAGGTTATTAAAAATCTGTTTCTTCTATCATCATTTGTTGAAGCAATTCCACACTCAGTTATATAAATAGGTATATCATCTGATAAATCTGTTAATACATCATAAATACCCTCAGGATAAATCTCCCAGCCCAAATCTGAAACATCATGTGCCTGATGCAAATCTAACTTGGAGGTGACAAGTTCCTGATTTTTAAATCTTAAATGGAAATAGTAGTTTATTCCCAAAAAATCATGAGTACCTTTTGTCAAGAAGTAGAATAAATGATTCATAAGCATATCATTTACAGAAACAGTTAATTGTTCCCTAATGGAGTGTCTGTGATAAGGTTCAAAGGATAAAATATTATTTGCAATCCCAACAGGTTTACCTCCCGGGAAAGCAGCATGTAAATATTTATAAATTTTTTTATGGGCGGATACTAAATTTAGATATGTTTTAACTTGGCTTGAAAAGCTTTTTTTGGAATTGGGCCATTCCCTTGCTATGTATGTTTCATATATGTAAACTCCCGGCTCATTTAAAGTTATCCAAAGATCAACCATTTCTCCAATTTCCGGCACTATTCTTTTAACAAATCTTTCAAAAAAATATGGAGTTTTTCCATTTTCCCATCCACCTTTGTCTGCAACCCACTTAGGCAGAGTAAAATGCCAAAGGGTGAGCATGACTGTGATATTAAGTGACTTAAGATACTTAAGTACTTTAATGTAATGCTGGATTTCTGCCGCATTAAACTTACCTTCCTCAGGCTCAATTCTTGACCATTCAATTGATAACCTGTGGGCATTATGATTAAGCTGTTTTATGAGATCAAAATCCTGTTCATACCTGTTATATTGGTCACAGGCTAACCCTGAGCGATAATCTGGTGGTTGGGTCTGTTCCCAATCCCACCAGTCATTGTAAATATTATTTCCTTCAACCTGATGGGCAGAAGTGGCTGATCCCCATAGAAAACCTTGGGGGAAATTTAAAGTTCCATGGTCATGCTTTTCCTTGGGAATCTTTTGAGGCATATAATAAATAGTAAGCTATTTTTACTTTTCGTGTAAAGTTGTATTATTAAGGTGTGTTAAGAATGCTGCCCTTTATTGTAATAATTATTTTAGTTTTAGGTGGTTTGGGGTATTGGAGGTTTGTTGCTTCAGCACCTAAATTAGATACTCCACAAACGTCCCAAGATGATGGCCCGATTGAGGTCCCGAAAACTTTACCTGAAGCCTCTTTGGAGGACAGAATAAAAATTTTGGAGGATGTGGTATTAAAATTGGTTAAACAAGTTAATTCCTCAAAATCTACAACTACCCAAACTTCACCGGATTCCGCTTCAGATTCTGACTCAAACACCCTGCAAGCTCAAGTAACAGAACTTAAGGCTCGAGTTTCAGCTTTGGAGAGTGGTTCTCCAGCCCCATCTGGAATCTCTTCCAAATCCACAATTTATATTCCCTTAGGTTCTGGAGGACAAATGAGTAGCACAAGTTGGGTCACTCTTGATACTTTCCAAATAAGCTTGGATCCTTCTCAATACTCAGGATATTCAAGCATGCAACTTGAAGTAAATATGAGGCTAAACCAACCAGGTGGTACACTTTATGCCAGGTTATATAATTTGACATCTGGATCTGCAACCTCATCTGAGGTAACTTCAACTTCTACCTCTTCCACTGTTCAAACATCGTCCACTTTTACTCTGCCTTCCGGAAACAAAACTTACATATTACAGGCAAAAACTTCAGATGGTACCTTAGGATTTTTGGATTATGCAAGAATAAAGGTGAATTTTTAATTATTTTTCTTCTACAAAATGGAGAACAAAAATTTCTCCCTGATAGGGAAGAGGAACCATAGTTACTTCAGTTTCTATTCTTACCATATTGGAAGTTATTATCTAATCTATGGTGTATAAGATTTGGACTTTCCCGAAAAATCTCATCTTAAGAAGTTTATCATCATTAGTTACACTTTTTCATCAAGTTCGCAAACCATTTCGAGAGCAAACAATGCATGAGCGCGCAGGGATGTCATAGATCCTCTTTTGCTGATTTCAGTGGCGGCAATAGAATTTGGGTGTGTATTCTTCCAACTTTCTGATAGAGATTTAGTAACTCTATTAAGCCGGGAGTCCTCATCTATACTACACTGCTCATCTGGCCGTGCGTGAATTCGTGAAACTATTGCATGCTCAAAAGAGCCTGAAAGTGCAGACCCTCTTTCAGATATTGGTACAAGAGTAAGTGCAAATGTTACTGCACGAATGTAAAAATGAGCATCATCTCCTCCGTCAAGTTGAGGTGACTTTTCTCGATTAAAATGAGTTAGACTTCTTAACATTAAATAAGGATCTGCCAGTAAGTAGTAGAGTCCGGGTGGTTCACCTCTGTTCAGTTTTTGTTCGTGATCCATAAATAATATTTGATTTATCTTTTAGCAGATCGTTGCTGAGAAACTACAATATCAAGTCCCTCATCAATATCATGCATCGGAATTTGGAATTTTTCAACTGCTCTTTTATTTGATATGCGTAAATGTCTATGATATGGTCTTCCGGATTCTTGCAGATACTGCGTCAAGCTTCCTTTTTGAATTAAACTTGCATCATAGCCACTGGCTCTAGCAACTTTACAACCAAGTTCATAAGCGCTAAGCGAAGAGGAGCCAACGACATTGAGAATGCCTTGTGGTCTTTCTCTTATGATTACATCAACAGCTTCTGCGATATCATCAACAAACGTTGGAGTAAGGATATTATCTGAAAACTGCGGAGGGAGTGTTCTTTCTGCTATTCCGTTTTGTATTCTTCGGACAAGGTCAAATCTTTTTCGATATTCGGCCCGATATGGGGCTGCAATACGCATAATTGTATAAGAATGACACGTTTCTTCTACCAATTCTTCAGCTTGTGTTTTAGTCTTACCATACCACTCAATTGGATTGCGAGGAGATTCTTCCGTGTAATAATCATAACTATTACCATCATGCACGTAATCTGTGGATACATGTATAAGATGCTTCCCAAAACGCGCACAAGCTTGTGCAACATTTTGCGTTCCGATCACGTTTACTTGGTAACAAAGTCCGTTTAAATCACTTTTTTGCTCAAAGGCTTTACCAACATCGGTAAAAGCTGCAAAATGAAGTACAATATCGCCTCTTGAACTTTCCAGAGCCTGATTCACTTGATTAGGATCAGTAATATCAGTACCAGTTGTCTGTAAATCCAGATCTATTCCAAATTTATATCGTCCGCTTAACAATTCATATACTCGCGAGCCAACTAAACCTGCTCTTCCGGTTATAATAACTTCCTTATGCTCCAACATAAGTAGGCATTATAGGGAGATAATTTTGTGAAATCAAGTTGAGGATATTGACAAGAAAATTTGGAAATGATACTTTAGGTATAACAAATATGAGCAGTTCCGAAATGCAGCCGGTAGCCTCCTATGATGAGCGCGTTGTTTCTTTGAGAGAGAAATTAGCAAATGTTTCTGGACAAAGTTTTCAGCTCAAAGGAACAGTTGAAAGGGTGATTTGGGGATGGCTTGGTGAAGGTCCGTTCACTGTTTCGGTACATGAAATCTCTGATATTTCGCGTATAGATATTGTTCATACGAATAGGCCAAACGTTGGGATAGGGATTAACGTAGGGATTGGTGAGATACTTGTTAATGAATGCGCTGGAACTGATAGTTATCCTGTTGACTGGCTTGGGGGGAGAAGTCTTGATTTGACCGAGAAACTTGTTGCCGCGCTGGAGCTAAAACCTTAGTAGAGATAGTATTTTGGTTTTTCCAAAAAATCTTAGATTAAGTATTCTAGCATCACTTGTTAAGAAAAAATCGCATTCAGCCTCAGCTGCAGAATGAAGTTGAATATTATCTTCTAAATCTTTCGTTGGATTAACTAAGGCTTTATCGAGAATGTATTTTGTTAAAGGCACTATGCCGAATTGCTCCTGCAGTTCATTTACGTCTTGGTCCGGGACTTTTAATTTGCGGGCATAGAACAGAATATGAGTTGAAAGAGGTGAGATAAAGAGTAAGTTCCCTCTTAGAGGTTTCCATTTCTCTTTTGCCCTTTTTGTTACATCAATATAAAAGTTTGTATCAAGAAAGACCCTGGCCATGTTTTTTCATCATCGCTGCTTTGTATCTTGTCTCTATTTGTCTTGGGGTGAGTTTGGGGAAGTTAAGTTTCTTGACGATTCTTGCGAATTTTTCAGGGTCAAAGGGCTTTGGGTCGTAAATTTTAGGTTTAATTTCACCAACAACCCTTGATCTATGAATTAGATCTACAGAATGTCCTTCCTGCAAAACTTTTACAAGCTCTTTTGACTTTGTTCTAAGCTCGGTAGTTGTTATGACCTGCATATTTTAAATGTACACTTAAATATACATTTTGTCAAGAAAGTAAATATAATTTTGGTAAATTTATAGTGAGCGAAATCGGAGCACTATATTGTAAGGTATTATTATTTAGTTTATGATTTGGTATATAATTATAAACTGATGAGTGGAGAAATTTTGAAAGATACACAGCCAGATCCTGTTAGTCTTAATCTACAACTAAGACAACTTTATGAGCAGTTACCTCTTAATAAATTAAAGCGGGGAGAGCTTAAACCAGAAGATTTGGGATTGGCTGGCAATCTTGATATTCAACTTAATCCTAAATGGGCAGAAGCAGAAGGAATTAATGAACAGGATTTGATAGATGATGTGGTTATAGCTTTGGCTGATAGTATAGAGAGAGATAGGCGAGCTAAATCTGAGATAAGATCAAGGTTACTGGATATTTTAGATCAGAAATTAATACCCTTTTCTAAAGCAAGTGAACCATGTAACTGGTACATAAGATATACAATTTCTGAACTAAGCGTTGATGGGGTAGATGAAAAAACTGCTGACAGATTGTGGTTTCTTGCAGAATCTGATAAGGCTGGAATATTTTCCCTTAATCCTTTAGAAGTATCTGAAATAGAAGAAAAAGGAAGTCATCGTATCAGAGAACAGATACAGTCAATAGAGGGACTTCATATTTTCAGTAAAGTTGATGATGAACTGAAAGATCTAAACATTACCTCTTTAGAATTGGCATCACAATATGATCAATGGGCGCCTGCTTATAAACAAAAATACGGAAAGTCTCTTGTATAAATAACTCACAGCAGGCCTCTAGGATCTATAACTCTTTTAAAGAGTAGACTGAGCTGACTATTTTGGACTTACAGGTCTCCTAAAACTTGCAGCATATGCTGGATCATTAATCCTTATTATGTCCCTTAACATATGTAAGGTATCCCATGCTTTCTGTCGTCTGTTTACAAAACGCACAAGTCCATATGGTGGTTCCTCTTCTTCTAGGTAATCAGCTATTGACAAAAGATTTTCACCTGTTGAAGTAAAGAAATCAGCTTCAATATGAGCTTTTGCACTCTCTCTCAAAGCTACTATATTAATCTCATGTAATATCCTTCTTGGTGTAATTAAGGCTAGGATGGTACTTGCCATCCCATCAATATTAATCGGTAAATTAGCCATCATTCTATATGAATCCTTCAAAAGCGCCTCCGGCAGCTGCCCTAAAAGTTCTGGGGATTGATATGGCATATTATTGCTCAAATAATATCAGGTTTGTAACAAGAAGTCAAACTATAAGTTATTTGCAGGGGTTAGTGAATGATTTCAGAACTTTAAATTGAGTTAAAAACGTTAAGTACCCAGAATTAGCTTATCAAAAATCAGAGCAAATTCTCCAGCGGTAATAACCTTACATAGTTGACAAATCTTACAAATTGATATATCTTGAGATTAGAATGAAAAGTGTAGTTTCTATAGATGAATTTAGAACTAACTTGGCTGAGTTAATTGGCAGGGTAATGTATGGCAGAGATAGGGTAGTGATTAAAAAATATAATAGAGATGCAGCCATTCTAATGAGTGTTCAGGAATATGAAGAGCTAGTTGACCCTTCCAAAAGATTTTCTAAAAAACAATGGGAAAATAAGTTTGCCTTAATAGATAAAATCAAGAAACGTATCTCAGATAAGGATCAAGATATCCTAGAATCTGAGATAGCTAATGCTGTCAGAGAGCTTAGAACTGTTAGAAGAAATGGGGTATGAGCAAGCTCCTAGCAGTACTGGATACTAATGTTTTAATCTCTGCTGCTTTCAGAAAAAAAGATTCTATCCCCGGTCAAATATTACAAACATTAAGAGACCAAAAATTTATCCTTATTACTACTCCTGAGATATTAGCTGAGATTAAAGAAGTCCTTCACTATGAAAGAGTTTTGAAAATTACCAAAATGACTGAAGAGGAAATAAAAAGATTTATGCAGAATATTATTGACCTAGCTTTTATTGTACCAGGAAATGTAGTTGTTCAAACAGTTGAGAAAGACCCAGATGATGATAAATTTTTAGCAGCAGCTGTAGAAGGCAGAGCTGACTATGTGGTTAGTGGAGATAAGCCATTATTGGATATAAAAGAATATCATGGAATTAGAACAGTTACTCCTAAAGACTTCTTAGTATTGATTAGAGATTAAAATAATAACTCTTATTCAAGCAGGCCTGCTAGGATTCGAACCCAGGCTAATGCTTTTGGAGAGCATTGTGCTACCATTACACCACAGGCCTAAACTCAATTATTTTAGTTGAAGTCTTTTCAAAAGTCCAACATACGCGGAACCAAATTGCTTAAGTTTCCTTTCGCGTATTATAGCTGCCTCCTCATTATTATATGCCTCATAATAGATGAGCTCGGGTTCAGACATTCTCTTAGTGGTATAAACTTTTTTATTTTTGTGCTCACTCAAACGACGTTCTAAATTGTTCGAATAGCCAAAATACAGTTTATTTTTTCTGTCCTTTAAGATATAAACAAAATACATACTTGATGTTTTGGATCCCGCCCTTCGCGAAGGGCGGGATGGAGAGCGCCATGATACCATTTCATCACATCCCTAAGTTTTACCATGTACCGCATGGTACATGGCCTTACAATTTTACCCTATGAATGAATTTGCCGCAAATTGGCTCAAGTGGTAAAATATGCAAACCATGGCCCAACAGGAAATAGAGCTGCCCTGGCAAGCTGGAGGTGTTGTTTCCCCTAAAGAAGGTGAGAAGTTTGAGCCTTTTAAAGTTGCTCATCTAATATATCCAACACAAACAGAGTGGGATATTTTAGTTTGGAATGCAATAAATCGTAAACCATTGCAAACTGGGCAACTCCCTTTGCCAGAACAATTTGACGAACAGACAGAAAATGCTGTTAATTTGGATTTTATTAGAGTAGTTGTTGATGAGAAAGGAAATGTTCACTGGAGATATGGCCACAATATTAGGACAGAAGGAAGGTTGGTTTGGGATCTTAGACACCACGGTGGTAGATCAGGAATACCTACACTAGATGTTCCAATTAATCAGGCTGATAGAATTTTTGATAGAATTTTGGGTTTTCTCAAAGATGAAAGAACACCACAGAAACTTGAAGAAGAAAAAGCATCACTAGAAGATGATAGTGAGACTACCCTAGTAACACCAGCGCTTACTTTCAGTGCTGCCATTGTTGGTTTAAGGGCAGCATCTTCTGTTGCAGAGGTTCCAGGTGAGCAAGCAAGAATCAGACATTATCTGGCATTGGTTGAAGAGGTTGTGAAGGGGCAAACTATTCCTACCACAACACCAAGATTAGAAGTAATGATTAATAGAAGGCTCGATGCACTAAGAAGACAATTAGCTCATAAGCAAGCGCCGTCCCTGCAATTAGCTAGAGAAAATCTTGAGTTTTTCCTAAGTGAAAGAGATAGCCCAAATGCTTTGGACATATTAGTAGAAGTCCAACATGATTTTTTTGACAGATTAAGGTCGTTAAGTAATATCACATTAAGAATAGCAGCAAGACAAATTGCTATGAGAAAGTTCAGAAATAATCAAGAAGATCTAATAGGTGAGGTGTATTTGAAAGTTATTGATTTTATCCATGATTGGAATAACATAGGTTGGAGTGAAGAGCAAGTTAAAATAAGAGGTAGGGATTTAAGTCATAGTAGAACTGCAACCAATCTAGCACAAGTGGTTGTCCAACCCTATAAAGCCCGAGCTGAAAGAGTTATGCGACTATTACGTCTTGATAATACCATAGAAAGTGAGGATTTTCTAAGACTTGCTAGGACGCTACAAGATGCTGCTTTGGAATTGCACGCTGCTGAAAGATATACTAAAAGAAGGAAATATGGTGAGGTTTTAATCTAACTTTGTGGTTTCAGAATGTTCACTACTTTTTCTGCAGTGTTTACAAAATTTACTCAAAGTAAGCTTTTCTTTTATATTTATCGTGTTTTTTGAGCTTGTGTAATTTCTGTTTTTACAAACAGAACAAACTAAGCCTATTAAAATTCTATTTCCTTTTTTAGCCATAAGATGGGATTATACACTATATTATTGAGTCTAGCAAAATGATAAAATATAGAGCGTGCCTCCTTAGCTTAGTGGTAAAGCAGCGGTTTTGTAAACCGTCGACAACAGTTCGATTCTGTTAGGAGGCTCATATTTTGCCGATGTGGCTCAGTGGCAGAGCACGTTCTTGGTAAGAACGGGGTCACGGGTTCGATTCCCGTCATCGGCTCAACAAAAATAATAATTTCTCCCTACTATAGTCGTTAGCCAAATTTCTTCCTCAGGAAACTGAGGTGGGTGTTCTGTGTCCCGTACCGTACGGTACAGGGCAACTTCCAAACTCCCGTATGTTAACAAAACAGTGAAGAAAAATATTTTGGCTTTAAACGTGCAATGTAGGGATGCTTTCAAGGAAGTTAGACTTCCCCTGGGCAGCTCCTTCAGGCCATCTACTTAATGTCCTTTAGGATAATTTTATCCTAGTACTAAAACTGGGATTTGTCAAGTCGCCCAAATCTTGTTAACCGAATGGGTCGAAGGACTAGAACCCTAAGAGTTTACTTCCTATTCCAACAAAAAAGCCTAAAATAGTTTGAAGTAGAGAGCTTTTGCCAAAAGGAATCATAAGTAAAATTAAAAGAATCAAAATTCCATAAGGTTCAAGCCGCTGATATGATTTGGCCAAATTATAGGGGAGTTGGGACAAAAGAATTTTGGATCCGTCCAAAGGCGGGATGGGAAAAAGATTAAAAATTCCCAAAACCAAATTAATCATGGCTGTAAAATGCAAAAGAGAACCAATAAGAGAAGGAAAAAGAATAGGTATCGCATCAAGAATCTGAAAAGTGATGGCAGCTGCAATAGCAAGTCCGAAATTTGAAAGTATTCCTGCTGCTGAAACTGCAAACTCCCCCCTCTTTATATTGGAAAAATTCAAGGGATTTACAGGAACTGGTTTGGCCCAGCCAAAAAGGATTGGGGAGCCGGTGATAATTAAAAGGCCTGGAAGCAAAATTGTTCCAAAAAGATCAATATGGGGAATAGGATTTAACGTTAACCTTCCAGCCTTTTGTGCAGTATGATCTCCGAATCTTAAGGCTACAAATCCATGCATGACCTCGTGTAGGATAACTGAAAAAAGGAGTATTACTATAGATAAAGCTAGAAATTCAGGGTTCATAGTACAATAGTTTATACGATAGTTACCCAATTGTCATTAGGCTGTTTTTGGGTATATCTACCCTACTTTTGGCACTGGCACAAAAAAGCAAATCTCTTTTTACATCATTATGCTATAATGAGCTTATGAGTGGGGAAAGGCCTGACCCTGATTTATCTAGTCAACCAGACACAGTTTACGTCCCTCGGAACCGTGCAGAGCGTCTGCACAAATCACCTGCCATTACCACCTCTGGAAACGTACGTGAACTTCGAGTTCCAAGATTGCGGAGAAAAGACCTTGAATACGGCAATGCCGTTGAAGTTATGGATAGTCTTGTTGATATTGCCCGGCAAGCAGGAGAAGAGATACTAAGCAGCAAAGTTGTTATTCGTGATGAAGGCACTGTTTCCGGTCATGAAACCTCAAGTATTGATTCAGTTGCCAGAAACATTGTTGATAATCTTTTGAATGAAAAGCTCCCGCATATTGATGGCGTGAGACGATTTGAACTACATCCTTATGAACGACGATTATTGATGGCGGCGGAGCGTGGAACACTAAGAGGATTTTTTATCATCGATGAAATAGACGGAACTACCAATACGAAAAGGGCTATGGCATCACCTTTTCGCTATCGGCCACAAGCAGGTGTATCAATTGCATTTTCTCCAACAGAGCAAATGGGAGATATACAAACAGTAGCGCTTTATTTGCTTAATGATCAAGAAACATTTTCTGCGCTTCGAATTGGCGATAGGTACCAGGCGTTTCATGAAGGACGTCTTATACGGCCAACAGAGATTGAAGCAACGCCGGGAGATTCCGCACAGAGAGTGTTGGTTGTAGGGTATTCAAATTCCCATCGATTAGAAAAGGCAGAGATTGAAGATGTGCTTGTCCGAGAAAGGGGAATAAGACCGTACGATGGTACTCGCTCAAGTTCTGTTGATATTATAAATGTGATACGTGGTCAGTATGATGCATATATAGATTTACGTGCGCTTTGGGGAGGAGATACAAGAACCGAAGCTCGGCTTGAAGCGTATGATGTTGCTGCAGCAATCCCCATTGCATTAGGTGCTGGTCTTACTGCTTCAGATGGTTTTGGGGATTCTTGGAAAAAGTATAATGGGATGTTACCTCTTACCCTCGTTGTTGCAAGACCAAAACTTCATAGCAAGATTCTTGAGACCATTAGCCCCGTGGTTGCACGTCAGAATGGAGTACAAGTATGGCCCCAGAGCAATTAAGGAAAAGTAATATCTATGCAAGCAAATAGTCCTGAACAACGTCCACTGGATCCTCGAATTGAGCAGTATCTGCTACCAGAAGCTGAGCTTAGGGAAAAACTGAAAGCAACCAATGCATTAATTAGTGATCAAGAACTGGAAATACTTAAAGGCAGATCAATAATCAGGAC
Organism: uncultured Gammaproteobacteria bacterium; assembly: GCA_964387865.1. Classification (GTDB taxonomy): domain Bacteria; phylum Patescibacteriota; class Microgenomatia; order Daviesbacterales; family UBA10151; genus CAYLXC01. The sequence goes on from CAYLXC010000004.1 coordinate 13,373, forward strand.
TTCTGTCTTGGAAACTGTTGCTCCTTACCATAATTTAAGTCAAAGAAGGTCAGGCGTTCGACCATATGTATTCAGACTACATGACGTAGGTGTTTATACGAATGATGTTACAAGGCAAAAATATTTGATTTATTTATTAGATACTCACGGTTATAAGCACTTTACTCGGATGAGATGGAATGTTGAGGATGGACTTCTAGAGATGACTATTCAGAGTATCCAATATTCAGAACCTATAGCAGCGCAAGAAGCAACCATATATCCATTTATGACTATTTGGAGATTTGAAAATCCGGGTCTGTTTTTAGAAAAGGGTGGTAACTATAAAGGCGATGACTTTATTCAAGCGCTTCCTTTATTGCATTCATTTGCTGATTTGAAATTATAAAATACCTGACTATACCTGACTATATAGGAATAATCAGCTCCACAAATTTAGTGAAATGGCTCTAAACGACACCCAGTATTGGTGGGTTGATCAGTCCTATCGTTGCGGCACGCAGTAGCAAACAACAGGCATGGCCACAGAGTAATTAAGAATTTATTGCTATTGAAATTAAATTTGCAACGTATCATGCCAAAGTTTGGTGGGAAGGAAACGAAGAACCAGAATCATACGGAGCTTTGTTTAGCTCTTTCACCTTCGGTGAAAGAATCGGTCGAGTACTAAGAACTATAGATGAAGTAATTGTTGATGATAGGAACGTGTTACCCAATATATCTAATTACCAGGAAATGCTTCGTAACTCGAGTACCCAGTAACCCTCAAAAGTCCGTGTTGTGTAATTGTGATGTTTGTGCTAGACTTTTGCATATGTTAGTATGCTCAAGATGTGGAAAAGGAAAAAATATAATTGCCTTCTCAAGGCATAAAAAAGGTTCATCCGGAGCCGGAGGGGTATGGGCTCTTCGTGCCCCAATTCACAAAAGATTTCAAAAAGTGAACTTACATGTATATATGGGTAAAAAATACTGTACAAAATGCTTAAGAGTGGTTAAGAAACCTTTTGTTAAGCCTACTGCTACTGGTACTACTATTGAGGTTGTGGAACAGCCAATCCAAACTGTTTGAACTTTTAAGCGGCATATTTTACATCAAACTCATCATGTGGAAGAATCTCTAGGAGAAAGATGGTGTTAGGGTCTACCCTTTTGTCAAGATAAAAAACAACCCTTAATCTACCTGATTCTGGATGCTCGAGATCTTTAAATCTTAAGTCAGGTCTAAAACGTCTTAAAGGTACCCGGCTGTATGCGTAAGCGGCGGAAATTTCCTTACCAGTTAGCTTAGCCACGCCTATGCCAAATGGATCCTTAATCAAGCCTTGTACAATAGTTTCAACATCTTTTCGCATTCTCAGATCATTGGATGCAAATCTGTTTGCATTTTTTTCCATAAAACTGCTTAATTGCTCTTCAGTAGGTATTATACCTCCATGGAAAGCAAGCTTATAGGCAGGTCTTTCCGGGCTAATTTGAACTTCTCCAATTTTATCATTTTTGATTCTAGTAACCATTGTCCTACTTCCACGCTTTCGGGCTTCCACAGAGGTGCTAAATCCTAAAATTGTAGTTGGAACTTTCGGTGGCTGAAAAGCTGAAAGAAGAAGCCGTGCTTTACGTGAATCTGTCACAACCCGTTGTTGAAAATACTCTTTAAAAATATTTTTCAAGTCTGTTGGGAACGGAGCGCCTGCTTTTATTTTGTTAACTATTCCAGATGAGTCGATACTTAAAGAAGGAAATGATGTAAGTTCCAACCATTGCAGAATGTTATGGTTGCGGTAGGACGAACCACTTTTTTCAACCAAATCCGCTATAAACTCATCAAAAAGCGCTTCTGGGATAGATTCAACAGTATTATCAATCAGTTTGCTTATAGATACATCAAATACTTTGTCACCTCGCGACTGAAGTGATTGCAAAAATGGCCTAGTTTGGCTTCTGAGGGTATCGAACTCCTCATCTTCCAAAAAAAAAGCAAATTCCGAAAAACTTGATGATGAATCCTGCATAAAATATCCCCATCTTTCTATAAGCCCTTGACCCAAAGTCATCCTTTCTTCAAACATGGGCCCCATGGCTCTTCTAAAATCATTTCCATAATCAGTGAGCCTATTTGTTTGTTCTTCTATAGGGCGTTTAATGCGAATAGGGAGTTTGTTGAACTGTCTCATAACGGCATTTGCCACCTTTTGTCTTTCAGTATTTCCGTAAGTCATAATCCTGAATCTTTGCAAAAGCTGCTCATAAGCTTTAGGTGATCTTATATCATGTTGAAGACCGACCTCATCCAGTTTATCCGCAAGATCATGAAGAAATTGCTCAATTGCTCCTGAATCTTGCCATGCAGATCTTTCAAAATCAATTTCCTCTTCGATTTCATTTAGTCTTTCAAGATCAAGCCGTTGAGGTAGAATAAAACCTGATACAAATTTATTGCTGACTGGTGTATCTGCTAAAGTTTCCATAAAACGAATTTATTTTAAGATATGAGTATTGAAATTTCAACTTCTGTATGAGAGTTTTATAGGAAAATCTGGGTAGCCGTTTAGGAAATCTTTAAAAGATATTGGTTTTTTGCCTTCCATTTGGACTACGAATTTCATAGATCCTGAATCAAGTTCAGGATGACTGGAAGAGGGTAGAAACTTAACAATTTTAACACCCCATCTGGTCCAAACCCCCGGCCATGGATAATATGCCCTTATCATTCTATCCAGCTTCTCTTTAGATGGGGGATTTTCAATAGGGAAGTACCCACTTTTTCTGGTTAACCGCTCGCAATGTGTGGCTTTATCATGGTTTTGTGGTATCTGGTTTGATTTTCCAGAAACAAAATCTTGAATAATTTTAGGCAAAATCTCTGCTGCACGTTGAAACATTTTTTTACTCAAAGTTTGAAAATTATCATCATCAGAAAGCTCTAAAGCCTCTTGATAAATTATTGGTCCATGATCAATTTTTTCATCCATTTTTATAATAGTTATTCCGGAAGTTTTATCCCCATTTAAAATAGCTGCTTGTATTGGTGAGGGACCTCTGTATTTTGGTAAAAGTGAAGGGTGAACATTTATACAGCCAAATTTTGGTAAATTTAGCTCATATTTTGTTAAAATCCTGCCATAAGATGCAACAACTGCCAAGTCTGCATCATCAAGGGAGTCCACAATAGTGAAATGTTTTTCCAAGACCTCTCTAATGGGCCGAACATATGGTGGAGTTCCTAAAAAAATGATTTTATACATAGTCGTCAGCTTTCAGCTATCAGTCTACAGACAAATCAGAGAAGTCTGAAAGCTGAAGACTGTCGACTGAAAGCTATATTGTCATCTCCTCAAAAATATCAGTTCCAGTTTTATCTTTACCTGTAAAGCGGTAAAATTTCCCTTTTTGTTCTAAAACTCTCTGGTTAAATAAAATTCCATCCAAATGATCCACTTCATGCTGGAATATCCAGGCAGGAATGCCTTTTAGGGTTTTATTGAACTTATTCCCATTTATATCCTGATAGGAAACCTTTATTGAGGTATGCCTTTTTACATTGCCCCAAATATTGGGTATGGATAAACAGCCTTCAAAATAAGTTTTTTTGCCTTTTGAATAAGAGATAATTTCAGGATTTATGATTGAAACAAATTCCTTTTTATAATCTTTCCATCTGGATGCACGTTGAGTTGGATTTGAGGGAGGTTTTTGTTTTGTATTATGAAGACGGGCCACAAAAAAGCGATCAGAAAGCCCAACCTGGGTGGCAGCCAATCCAACCCCTTCAGGATCTTTAAAACTTTTGGTAAGTTTTATCATCTGATTTAGAGTGTTTACTAAAGCTGGTGTAAACTTTTTTACAAATTTTGTTTTTACCCTTAAACTTGGGTCTGGTGCATGAATTACTTGCATGAGGGAATAATATCAAAGAAAAGGTATAAAGTAAAAAGTTTAAAGTAAAATTTTTTTTCTTTTTACTTTTGACTTTTAAATTGTTTTAATCTCCACATGAAGACTTTGGCTTTGGATTTTGCTCCATAATATCCTTTCGTAAAATTTAGAGCCTCTTCTAAAATTTTTCTGTCAACTTCTTTTGCTAATTTTATGTATAATCCATAGTGTTTTGTGTCATTTAAGGATTCTGCCAGATATACGCCGTATTCTTGGAATTCATAAGCAATGTTTTTAGGACGGTCTTTGAATTTCGTTTCAGCAATGGCCCTCTTAATGGACTTCATGGTTTAGCTGACGTAGTTGCTTCCTCAAGCTTCTGTTTTGCTTCCAAATAGTCAGGTCTTAAATTTATAGCCTGCTTAAAAGCTTTAATTGCCTCATCTTTTTTATCCAAAGTCTCCAAAATTAGTGCCTTATTGTAATAGAGTTTTGGATCTGTAGGTGCAAGTTTTATCGCCTGATCCAAAGCTTTGAGTGTCTCATCAACATATTTTTTATCCAAAGAAGAAAGTTCAAAATAAGTTCTTATGGCTGTTCTCCAAAAAGAGACATTATTTGGGCTCTGTTTTAAAACTGAATCCAAATGTTCTAAAGCTTCATCTTTCAAGACAGCTGATAAAGTTGCATCAATTTGTTCTAAAGCAGCAGATGCTGCAGCTGCTGAGTATGCAAGCTCACTTCTGTAGAATGGTTCATCTCTATTCAACTCCTTAGCAGCACTGAGCAGATTATATGCTTTTCCAGCGCTTCCTGCCTCAATAGCATTTTGCCCTTTTTTAAAAATAGTATCTGCATACCAAAGTTTGAAGATGGAAAATAGAAGATAGAGGGTTGTGAAGATAATAATACCTTTGGCAAATTTGGTGTAAAGAGGACGGCGGTAAATAAGATGTAGTATGTAGTATGTAGTATGTAGTATGGATGGCAAAATTAGACCTTTGGTTTTAGGATTTGGATTAATTGTCAGCTTCAGCGGTTTAATGGATTGAGTAAAAACAAAGGCCAAAGCTGGGAAAAGGTAAAAGAATATGGCAATTATGACTACAGAGAAAAGGAAGATATTATATATAAGGTAGGAGATATAAGAAGCAAGGAGAATGGGTATTAGGATATAAGGATATTGGGAAATATTTTTTCTCTTAATATCATAGTATCCTAGTATCGATTTTATGCTCCAAACTACAAAAGTTAAAATTACTATCATGTATGTGGTAAATCCTGCTAAACCAGTAGTAGCCAAATAGTTCAAATATTCATTGTGAGCTTTGTTATACAAAAAATCCCACTCGGATGTTAAGTTATGGGCAGCGGGTCTAAATTGGTAATAAGAATAGGCAAAAGTTTCAACGCCTGATCCAAAAATAGGGTAATGTTTAAATATTTCCAAAGCTCCTTGCCAAACAATAAACCTGATTTGACCAGATTCTGTGCCACCTGTCTCAAGCTGGGTTCCTACTTGTTGTGTTAAAGAAATAACAGGTCTTGTAGGAGGAGAGAATTTGGAAATCAGTCTAAAACTGGTTAAAGCAGAACCAAAAAGAAGGTTAATTATAAGAAATGATCCAATAACGAGTAAAACTGGTTTTACATTTCGATCCGCCAACTGACGAAGAGAAAATTCCTTTCGTTTGCGCTCGAAGAATAATAATAACCCTAGAAACACTGCCATTCCACAAATTAAACCCAACGTAGGTCCCCTGGAATAAGTAAAGGTGAAAGCTAAGTAGTATGTAGTAAGTAGTATGTAGTAGGTAGTTAGGGATTTTCGGCTGGTGGCTGTGAGCAAAAAATAAAGAGCAGGAAAGATTAGCATGGAAAGGTATGCTGCAAGCCAATTAGGCTGGCCTAAGGTAGCAAATACTCTTTCCTGGACTCTTTGCACCCAGCAATCAGCATTAAATTCTCCTCTTAAAAACACACAGGATGGAGAAACTCCAAAATGCTCTGAAATTGCATAAAGGGAAATTATGAATCCTGATGCCAGCCCTACCTTTAGGAGTGTTAAAACCTTATCCTTATCCATGTTGGAAACAAAAGCCCAATATAATAATAGGTAGGTTACTGTGGATAAGAGTCCTCCGTTTAGTCTGGAATAATAACCCCAAATAGAAGTATGGGTATCAATTGAAAATATCGTAGATAAGATATTTGCGCCTAAAAAAAGTAATAACGGGATATCTAAAGGAGTCCGTTTAAATATGAATGTTTTCTCCTGGACCATTTTTAAAATCCAACATCCGACAATCAAAACAGTTATTCCATAAGCTAAATTCATCTTATTAAATTCAAAAAGTTCGTAATTTAAAGAAGTCCAAAAAAGAGGAGTTAGGAAAAAGAGAAGGTAGAAAGAATAGGTGATGACTTTATCCAGCATAAATTAGGGTATAGCGACTAGGGTATAGGGTTTAGTAAAAAAAATCAACTATACCCTAACCCCTAGACCCTAAACCCTACCCTATGTTAAACTGCCATTCATGTTAGGTAAGATTTGGCAGTATTTCTCTTATGATATAGGGATTGATCTAGGCACTGTTAATACTTTAGTTTTAGTGAAAGGCAAGGGAATTTTAATCCGGGAACCAACTGTTGTAGCACTACATAGAAAAACTAGACAAATTTTAGCAATTGGTGGAGAGGCAAAAAGAATGCTTGGCAGAACACCTGCTGCAATTGATGCAATTAGGCCACTTCGTGATGGAGTAATTTCTGATTTTGATACAACTGAGGCCATGCTTAGATATTTTATTCATAAAGTTCATGACACACCATCTAAGGGTTTTTGGTCCATTCCCAAAATTCCAAAACCTAGAATAGTTGTGGGAATACCATCAGGAGTAACTGAAGTTGAAAGAAGAGCTGTCCAGGATGCATGTCTTTCAGCAGGTGCAAGGGAGGCATTTTTAATTGAGGAACCTATGGCTGCAGCAATTGGTGCAAATCTTCCTGTTGAAGAACCGGAAGGGGTAATGGTTGTTGATGTGGGAGGTGGTACAACAGAAATTGCAGTAATTTCTTTGGGAGGAATGGTAATAAACAGATCCTTAAGGGTTGCAGGGGATGAGATGGATGAGGCAATCGTATCTTATATGAGGACAAGATATGGAATGTTAATTGGCGAGAGAACATCCGAGGAGGTAAAAATTGAAATTGGTTCTGCTTTTCCTTTGAATAATGATAATTCAGTTATGACAGTTGTAAGAGGTAGAGATTTGGCATCTGGTTTACCAAAATCTTTAAAATTAGGAGCTGCGGAAATTAGGGAAGCATTAACCCCTGTTATTTCACAAATTATCTCATCCATTCAGGAAGTTTTAGAAGAGACTCCGCCTGAGCTTTTAACTGATGTTGTTGAAAGAGGAATATTTTTGGCAGGTGGCGGATCATTGCTTCGTGGATTAGACAAAAGGATTGCTGAGGAAACAAAAATGCCGGTATATTTAACAGATGATCCCCTAACAACAGTTGTAAGAGGATGTGGAGAAGTTTTAAACAATTTGGATCTGTTATCTAAAGTTAGAGTGACAGGAGGTTTACGTTAAACCGACTGTCATCCTGAGCGAGCGGAGCGAGTCGAAGGATCTATATTAATATGAAAAAAACTGTCCTCTTTGATATTGACGGAACACTTTTAGATACTTATGGTTTTTTAGGCCATGAAATTAAAAAGTACAAGCCGGATTATGTGATTGATAACATAGAACAGCTAACAAAAATCCTAAAGCTTGCTTGAATTGTAAAATCTGTACTTATAAACGAATAATGGATCCACCATGGCAATTGTGGCAATTTGGACCATATCTGCCCCTGCCTTTAAGAATTTATCTACATCAGAAACTTCCACAATTCCACCCCCACCCAAAATCTCATATTTTAATCCCTCCTCTTTCCTGATTTGGTTTGCCCATTTAATAGACTCTAAAGCAATATCTTGAATAAGTTTTCCGCAAACTCCTGAAGTTTTCCTTCCAGGTAAAATTTCCTTACCATCTTTTCCTAAAACAGTCATGGCAATTGCATTTATTCCTGAAACATAATCTAAATTTTTACCCGGTGCCTTAAAAACTTTTTTCATCTGATTTTTGTTTTTATAAAGGCCAAATTTAAATCCGGCTTTTGTATTTGGAAACCTTCTTTTAAATTCTGAAAAAAGGTATTTAACTAAATCCGCACTCTGAAACATCTCTCCTTCTTCAGGATTTTCCGTCACATTAGGACATGCTAAATTAAACTCTATAAATTGGGCTCCTGATGTTACTGCTGCTGTTGCTGCTATAAGCAGATCTTCTGCTGTTTCAACTATTAATGCCTCTGAAGGAGACTTTCCGAAAATAACAGAGCAGCCTTGGTTATCTCCCGGGGTTGTTGCTGTAACCGAACAACCTAAAATCTGCCCATCCTTCACTGACTCCCTCTGTTTTCTTAGTTCCTGTGCCCAAACCTCTAATGACGGGGATGGATTTCCAAAAGAATTTGTAATGCTTTGGTATTTATCAAATTCATTCTGATCATTGGTTGCAGTTAGAGGTTTATTAAGACTCTGTCTGCTAACTTGTTCTTCAGCCTGAATTATAGCTACATTCGGAACTTTATTAGAGGGTCTTGGGGTTGATCTTCTGGTTTTTTCCAAAACCATTCCATAGCCCATTTTTAGGTAAAAGTCTGTCCATATTTTTCTGGATGCAGGTCCTGCAGAAATAGCTATTGGAGAAATTAATTTATGGCCCAAAAAGGAATATTTTTTTTCTCTTGGAAGTGAGGGAAACTTATTGGATAACCAAACAGGGCCTTCCTGAACAACTTTTTCCCAAGATTTCTTAATATCATAAACAAATTTAGGCTGTTTAGGATGAATTAAATTTTTTGGATCTGATGGTTTCATTGCGCAATATCATACATAATATTCCTGTCCAAAACAATCATTTTTTAAAATACACAATAATAAAGAGTCCACCAATTGCCATTAGCATCCCAATAATTTGAAGAAAATTTAGTTTTTCATGCCAAATAATAAAACCAAATATAACTCCATAAATAATTAGGGCTACATAAAAAAGAAGTGTAAACAAGGATTGCGGAGCTCCTAAAGTATAGGCTTTTATAATTCCATAATTTCCAATCCCTATTAAAGCACCTATTCCAATTGCAATGGGTAAATATTTCAGTCCTAAAATAAGTGACTTATCCTGAGAAGTTAATAAATGAAGTGTAAGCATGATCAAAAAACCGATAAATGAGGCATATGCATTAACTAAGAATACGGAAATATCTTTAGGTAGAAATTTTGAAAGGGTTTGATAAGTCACAAAAAGGAGTGGCACGCTAACTGCAAGTATTTTCCAATCCAACATAAATCTATTATATAGCTTTTGGATAAATTATTTCTCCGCTAACAGAATTTGCTAAAACTACACCATTTTCAAAAACTTTTTCCCCTCTTAAAACCACTTTTTTAACTTTGCCTGTAACTTCTAAGCCAGCAAAAGGGCTCCATTTACATTTTGAATAAAATTTTGAAGGATCAATTTTATAATTCTCATTCATGTCAACTTCAACAAAGGTGTCTGGTTGAGGAGGTATGTAAAAAATTCTTCTGGGATTTTCGCTGGTAAGCTGGATTAGCTTTTCTATAGTAAGTCTGCCCTCATTAACTGCTGTTAAAAGTAATGGGAGGGTAGTTTCTAAACCTGGGACACCATTTGGTGGATTGGGGGAATTTTTTTCTGTCCTTGTATGTGGCGCATGATCAGATGCAATTGTGTCAACTGTCCCATCTTGAACTCCTTTCCATAAAGCTTCCTGGTCCTCTTTTGTTGCAAGAGGGGGCCTCATCTTACTATATGGCCCCAACTTTTTGGCATCATTCTGAGTTAAGAATAAATGATGGCAAGTAACTTCACATGTTATAGATAAACCATCTAATTTCGCCTTTTTTATGTATTCTATTTCTTCTGCCAAACTAATATGACATACATGAAGTTTATTCCCATGCTTTTTCGCTAACTGAATAGCAATTTTTAAGGTCGGACCCTCTGCATGAACCATCAGGATTTTATCTTTTGGCCAATGGACAAAAATATCCTCAAGGATTATTTTGTCTTCAATCAGCAGTGTACCTGTTGTATGGTTCATATAAACTTTTAAACCAAAAACCTTATTTCTAATGGAATCAAAATGCTGGGTAGATTCTTTGGTAGCTCCAAAATGAAAACCTACATCACAATACACTCTTCCTTCAGCCAGTGAAATCTTTTTCTCCAAAGCTTCAGAAGAAATGGTTGGCTCAGGATTATTTGGCATATCCAAAACAGTAGTATACCCACCTGCTAAAGCAGCTTTTGTTCCTGATTCAAAATCTTCTTTTTGAGTAGCACCAGGTTCCCTAAGATGGACATGCGTATCAATAAGCCCTGGAAGTTTAATCATTTTGATTTCAGATAAGAAGTTGATTTATCATATTGATCTTTTGTAATCATATTTTTCTCCAAATAATAATCTAAAATTTCAGTTAATTTCATTGCTGCATAAACCTTGCATTTTTCTTTCTCAATTTGTTCAACCCCTCCTTGTTCCCTGTCAATTAAAACAAGCATATTTACATAAAATCCTACTTCCTTTGCTGCACTCAAAGCTTCCAGTTTAGATTTACCATGAGCTATCACATCATCAATAACTAAAAGTCTGGTATCTTTTTTAACCTTAATTCCTTCCTTAATAACAATATTCCTATCAGTGTTGGCTCCAATTTTTTCATAAACATCCATGTAAGGAAGACTCTTAACTTGTGAATATTTTTTGGCAATAATAACTGCTGCCTTAGGGACTCCTGTACAATAATCTTGAGGAGTATCTAATTTTACTTCTGATAAAACTTGAGCAATTTTTGTCAAAACTTCATCAGGTAAATTTCTTAAATTAACATAAATAGGTGACAGTGGAACATCTATTTTTTCTTCATGAATTTTTAAAGCAAATTCACCATTCTCTTTGGCAAAATCAATGGGACTTGTTGGTCTTGAAGATTCTTCCAGGTAATATGAGCCATCCTCTCTTTGTTTCCTCCTTATAACTTTTGCTTCAATTTTGGTATTAAGGAGTAAATCAGCAAGTTCCTCTTGGGACTTTGTCAACTTAGACATTTTTCAAAATCTCCTGAATTTGGCTATGTAATTTGAGTGCTGCCTCTCTAGGATTGGGGGCAAAAATGATGCTTCGAGATGAGTTTATTATTAAACCTTGTTTTTCGCTATTCAGACCATTCTTTATTGTACCTTCCAAATCTCCACCCTGAGCTCCAATACCCGGAACCAAAATTGGCATATCCCCAACGATTTTTCTCACCTCACCAATTTCTTTTGGATAAGTTGCCCCGACAACAACTGCCAAATTTCCATTTTCATTCCAGTCTTTTACATGCTGAGCCACCACTTGATAAAGTGATTTACCACCCACTTTTAAATCCTGGAATTCGCCTGCTCCTTTATTTGATGTTTTAACCAAAATAAAAATTCCTTTATCACTTCTTTTTAAAAATGGTAAAAGGGATTCTTTTCCTAAATAAGGATGAATTGTGACAGCATCTGCTGCCAAATCATCAAAAATAGCTTTTACGTATGCTTCATTGGTATTGCCAATATCTCCACGCTTGGCATCTAAAATAACTGGAATATCAGGATAATTTTGATGAATGTGTTGAACGATTTTCTTTAAAGATTCCCATCCAACTGATCCTTCTGCCTCAAAAAAAGCGATGTTTATTTTGTAAGCACAAACTAAATCGGAAGTATCATTAACAATCTTCTGAATAAGAGGAAGATCAGAGGAGTCTAAACCAACACAAACAAATTTCCCCTCATCCCACCTTGTTTTTAATTTATCTATAAAAGTTTTGCCCATAAATAAGAGGTTAAATTCTAATAAATATACCTGTTTTAAATCCTTTTGTCAAAGCATTAAGCTTATGTTATATTGTTTCCGCTATGGATAGAGTAATTCCAAACTTTAAACTCACCTTATTTTTACTGGCCTTAAGTATTCTAATTATTCTTGCAGATTTAATTCATTTTTTAAGTTTGCCCAAGTATATTTTATCCTATATTACAACACCGATATCCTTTGGACTTTATCAAACATATAATAAAATAAGCAGACAATTTTATTTTATATTTAATCTGCGTTCAGCAGCAGTTGAAAATAAAGCCTTAAAGGAACAACTCGGGCAGCTTCTTTCAGAGAATGCTCAAATAAGAAAAAGATTGGCAGAAACCGAAAGTCTAGTTGCACAACAAAATGCTTTGGGGATTGCAACATATAATTTAACAAGCGCCCGCCCAATTGGCATACAAAGGTATTTAAGAATAGATAAGGGTTCTAAATCAGGATTAAAGCAAGGCAATGCAGTTGTTTTTAAAGATAATTATTTGGGAAAAATTGTCGGTTTGTCAGAGAATTTAGCCAATGTACAGCTACTTTCTGATCCGGATTCTAAGGTAGCAGCTTTTTCCCAAGGACTAGAAGGTAAAGCTAAGGGTGTTTTGACTGGCAAGTTTGGATCTGAGATGGTTTTGGAAAAGATTTTACATGAAGAAAAAATAAAGATTGGGGATTTGGTTTATTCTGAAGGGACTGAGGGTTTTTTACCAAGAGGATTAATTTTAGGCAAAGTTTCTCAAGTTTTAGGATTGGAAAATGAGGTTTTTAAACAAGCTAAAGTCCAGCCAAATTTTGATATTAGAGATTTAGACTTGGTGTTTGTGATAAAGGAATAAAATGAAAACTTTAATTATTGTCCTTATCATCTCATCCTTCCTCCAATCTACTATTTTACCAATTGACCTTACTTTAATTATCTTAATATCCAGGGTTTTTACAAGGGGGGGGGAAGCAAATCTCTACCTTGCATTTGGCTTTGGACTGATGGATAGTATTTTAAGTCTAAGTATATTGGGAGCAAAAAGCATAATTTATGTAGTTTTGGTTCAACTTGCTCAAATGTTGTCTAAATCAAGACTTTCAGGAAACGGTGTGTTTATTATTCCTATATCGTTTGTCTTACTGTCAATAAATCAGTTGGTAACTTCAGCAGTAAATAATTATTCTATTCAACTTTTCCCAAAAATTTTTTTAGAAAGTATGATATCTTTGCCTGTTTTTTATATGGTTAGATTTTGGGAAGAAAGATTTATCGTTAAGAAAGAACTTAAATTGAGAGTCAGGTGACTACAGTTATGGTAAAAAGAAAGAAACATTTAGGTTTGGGTTTTAGCGATGAAGTAACAAAAGCATCAGATAAAGCCAATATTCTAAAAAGAATAATAGAGTATGAATGGAAAGATAGTCTCATACCCAATTTTGATCCCCACTTTGGAAAAGAGATTGTTAGAAGTCCATGGAGAATTACTTCCCTTTTTATAATTTGCATAATCTTATTTTTTATTATTTTTGTAAGAATATTTCATCTGCAAATAGTTGAGGGAAAAATAAATAGGGAATTGGCAGATGGAAATCGCATCCAAATTAAGATTATTCATGCACCAAGAGGTGTAATTTTTGATAGAAATGGAAAAATTTTGGCATCAAATTCTCCGGCCTTCAGATTATTGGACCCCAAAACTAAAAAGGTAAGACTTATTAGTCGAGAACAAGCTTTAGAGCTTGAAGTAAAAAATGATCCCAAAGTCTCGGAATTAGAAATTGACCATGTCAGAACCTATCCTTTGGGCGAAACTTTAGCTCATGTAATAGGCTACGTTGGAGAAGTATCTGAGGAAGAGCTAAAAACGGAAGAATTTAAGAATTATAAACTTGGAGATCGAATTGGGAAGATGGGAATAGAAGCACAATACGAAAAAATACTAAGGGGGGTTGATGGAGGAGAAATTATTGAAGTTGATTCATCTGGTAAAACCGTAAGGACTCTTAGAAAAAATGTTCCAATTCCCGGACAAAATGTTTATATAACAATTGATAGTGAGTTGCAGGAGAAAATTTATCAACTTACAAAGGATGCAATTTCAAAAGTAGATAGCTGCTGTGGTGTAGCTGTTGCTATGGATCCACAAAGCGGCCAAGTTTTAGCCCTGCTCTCTTTTCCCACCTTTGATCCAAATATTTTTACAAATGTAGAAAATGAAGGAGTAATTTCTGAAACTTTAACCAATCCTTCATCCCCCATCTTAAACAGGGTGATAGGAGGTACTTATCCTCCGGGATCAACCTTTAAGATAGTTTCTGCTTTGGCTGGATTAACATCAGGAAAATTTGGTGAACACACAACTATACAAGATAATGGGGTGATGTATATTGGACCTTTCAAATTTACCAACTGGTATTTTAATCAGTACGGAAAAACAGAGGGTCCGGTTGATTTGATAAAAGCTATAAAACGCTCAAATGATACTTATTTTTATAATGTAGGGCAAGCAGTTGGAGAAAAAGTTTTGGCCCAGTGGGCTAAAAAGTTAAATTTGGGAGAAATATTAGGTATTGATTTGCCAGGAGAGTTAAGGGGACTTATTCCAGATAATGATTGGAAAATGGAAAATTATGGATTGCCCTGGTATCCTGGTGATACTTTACATATGGCAATAGGCCAAGGATTCGTACTTACCACACCTTTGCAGATATTGGGAATCACATCATATATTGCTTCAGATGGTACTATTTACAAACCGCACCTTTTACAAAAAATAACAAAAGATACAAAAGATTCATTTGTATTTAAATCTCAGGTCATACATTCCGATTTGACTGATCCAAAATGGGTTAAACTTATAAAGAAGGGCTTGGAAGAAGTAACAAAGCAAGGGGGTACAGCCTGGCCTTTTTTTATTTTCCCCATCCCGACTGCAGGAAAAACCGGAACTGCAGAATATGGTGATCCAAAAGACAGAACGCATGCCTGGTATACTTCTTATGCACCTGCAGAGAATCCCAGAATTGTTCTAACTATTTTAATAGAGGGTGGAGGGGAAGGATCATCTGTTGCAGCACCTGTTGCAAAAGAGGTTTATCGCTGGTATCTTTCAGAGGATAAAAATAATCTTATAAAAGATGTTTATACAAAAGCTACAGATTCAGGTAAGATTTTGGGGGAATAGTAATGATTAAAAATATACCTTATCTTTTAGCGCTGCATTCTATAGTTGGTTTGGGGCCGGTGAGGCTTAAGGTTTTAATTGAGCATTTTAAAGATCCAAAAATTGCTTGGGAGGCAATATCCAAGGAACTTTTAAAAATAGGAATACCCAAAAATGTTGTTGATCTTTTGGTGGAAACACGAAATAATATGGATCCCCAGACTTATGCTAATGATATCAGGGACGTAGGTATTAAATGGATAACTATATACGAAGAATCCTATCCCAACCTCCTGAAGCAAATTTATGACCCGCCTATTGTTTTATATTACAAAGGCGTATTTCCAGTTGCTGGTGAAAAAGCCATAGCAGTTGTTGGAACAAGAAAAATGACAGGTTATGGAAAAATTGTGACAGACCAATTTACAAGGGAATTGGTTAATGCAGGATTAACAATCGTTTCAGGACTTGCCCGTGGGGTTGATAGTCAAGCTCATCTGAGTGCCCTTGAAGCAAATGGTAGAACTATTGCTATTTTAGGCGGAGGTTTAAATCAAATTTACCCTCCGGAAAATAGAGGATTGGCAGATAAAATTATCGATGGTCATGGTGCAATAATTTCTGAATTTCCTCCAGATTATCCCTCGCTTCCAGGTAACTTTCCTGCAAGAAATAGGATTATTTCAGGTCTTTCTTTGGCTGTTTTAGTAACAGAGGCAGCAGAGGATTCAGGTTCTTTAATTACTGCAAGAGCTGCTGTGGAACAAGGCCGTGAAGTTTTTGCGGTACCAGGGCCAATAACATCTAATTTATCAAAAGGTCCAATAGATTTAATCAAGGAAGGGGCAAAGCCTGTAACTGAAGTAGAGGAAATATTGGAAGAACTGGGAATAAGTAAAGTTAAAAGTTCAAAGTTAAAAATTCAAAGTGAAATAGAAGTATCTGAAAGTGAGAAGAAGATTTTGGATTGTTTGGAAAATGAGAATAGACATATTGATGAAATCTGTAGAAATTTGAATTTATCAGCATCTCTTGTTTCAGCCAATTTATTAAAAATGGAAATTGCCGGATTAGTTCAAAACTTGGGAAGCGGTAACTATTGCAAAACATGATTGGTCATATACTAATTTTGTGAGATAATAATTTTATATGCCCAAGTATTTGCTTCTGATATTAATATTGACTATTATTCTTTTAACTGCTTCTATAACTTTGCTTAAAAATACCAATTGGCTAAAAGCCGCATCCAAGAAGGAAATTGACACAGCCGTAAATCAGGCGAAGCTTTTATATAGTATTAAAAAAGGAGAAGATATATCGACAGGGCCTTGTTTATCAGATGCTTTAATGCCAAATTGGGTTTTAGATATTGCTCACAGTCCAAGGCAATCAATTGATGATTTGCCGGAGAACCAGTGCCCTTCTTACAGGGAAGGAAGAAGTAAACATTTTGTTGAGTTAGATATAGATGGAAATTTAATTAGAGCAGAATGACACGAAGTGTCATCCCGTACTTGATACGGGATCCATACAATTATTTATATAGATTCCTGCTTTCGCAGGAATGACAAAAGTAAGCTATGAAAAAATATCTGTCCATTCCTATTCATTTAATAGAATTCTGGTATCCGGAAGGCATTGAGTTTTTTGTAAGGACATGGAAAAATTTAATACTTTTCTTGGAAGAGGATTTGGCTGTTACCTTAATGTGGAAGTTAATTTTTGTTCCTCTTTTCCATGATTCCTCCATTGTCGGCAGAGTTTTAAGTTTCCTTTTTAGGCTTTTTAGAATTTTGACTGGACTTTTTGCTTTTTCTTTAGCATCAGTTGTACTTTTTGCAATTGCTATTTACTGGTTCTCACTACCTGTTTTAACAATTTTGGATGTTCCTCAATATCTATCAAGAATTTTAATTTTGGGGGGAATAGGATTATTTATAATTCATGTAACTTCACACCCTCACAAAAAAGTTTGGCAAATACAACTTGATAAAAATGCCTCCTTTTGGTCCGCATCCAGGTTAAAAAAAGAAGATGTAAACTTTGCCTATCTTTTAAAAGACAGAGAAGTATTGGATCTTATTTTACATTTAGAGTTTCAGAGTGAGTATCTGCCTAAAATTATCATTCAAGATATTGATGAAGTGGGTCAAAAGGCCTACGAGCTTGCAAAAAATTGTGGCAGTGAATATTTAGGGCCAACGCATTTTTTTGTAGCTTCTTTAGAAGAAGTCCCAGGGATTGATAATATTCTTTTGAAACTTGACTTAAAATCCACTGATTTTGAGCAAGTTTTAAGGTATTTGGAGAAAAGAAAGCTAACATGGAGGAAAGTTTATATTTGGGATCATGATTTTACAATACGTCACCTTAAAGGTGTAAACAGAGGATGGCTTGGGGTTCCAACTCCTGCTTTGGATTTATTTAGTGAGGATTTAACAAAACAAGCAGCGTCTGTGGGATATCCAGACCTAATCAGAGAAAACACAATTGTCACGGAAGTTGTTAATATTTTATCCCAACAAAGTGGCAGAAACGTTATCTTGGTAGGTCCTGCAGGATCTGGTAAATCCTCCCTTATAAAACATTTAGCAAAACAAATTGTTGCAGGTGATGCACCAGAGGCTTTGGCAACAAAAAGATTGGTACTTTTGGATTTAACAAAACTATTATCCGGAATTAAAACTCAAGGGGAGTTGGCAGAGCGGGTCAAAGATATTTTTCAAGAAGTTGCATTTGCCCAAAATGTAATTATTGTAATAGAGGAAATTCATGAGTTGGGAATGGGTGAGGTTGGATCATCATTTAATCTTTATTCTTTAATGGAGCAATATTTGGAGCAGGATGCATTTCAATTTGTTGGGACAACAGAGACGGAAAGTTACTCTAAAATTTTGGAAAAGAATGCATCTTTTGCAAGGATTTTTAGAAAAATAGAGCTCCCACCTGCAACATCATCTGATACATTAAATATTTTGGAGTATAGAGCAATTGAAGTTGAAAGAAAAAGTAAAGTTAAAGTTT
This sequence comes from uncultured Gammaproteobacteria bacterium, assembly GCA_964387865.1. Lineage (GTDB taxonomy): Bacteria > Patescibacteriota > Microgenomatia > Daviesbacterales > UBA10151 > CAYLXC01. The sequence goes on from CAYLXC010000004.1 coordinate 31,414, forward strand.
CATTTGTTGCATTAAAGTTGTGCGTTGAGCTTTCGCAAAAGCATGTGCATGATAGAGTCTTGCCTGATTCTGCAATCTCAGTTTTTAAGGAAAGTTTGACTGAACCGATTAATGGGTGGGTAACAAAAGATGTTGTAAAAAAGGTAATCTCATCTAGGGTAAAAGTTCCTCTAATGGAGGTTGGAACTGCTGACAAAAATAAACTGCTTAATTTGGAAGGGGAACTGCATGCAAGATTTATTGGACAGGAGCAGGCAGTAAAAGCAGTAGCGGATGCTTTAAGAAGATCATCAACAGGTTTAAGAGAAGAAGATAGGCCTATTGGATCATTTTTATTTGTTGGACCAACAGGAGTTGGAAAAACAGAACTTGCAAAAACTTTATCAGAGATCTTTTTCAAAACACAGGGAGCATTTTTAAGGTTTGATATGTCTGAATATCAGAATCCGGAATCTGTGAGCCGGCTTATCGGTGGAGATGGAGAGGGCGGGCAACTGACAGAGGCAGTAAGACAAAAACCTTACTCGCTTTTGCTTCTGGATGAATTTGAAAAAGCCAATGAAAAAATCCTGACTTTGTTTTTGCAGGTTTTGGATGATGGACGGTTAACTGACGGGGCAGGAAGGACAGTCTTCTTTGATAATACAATAATAATTGCTACGTCAAATGTGGCTTCGCTCATAATTGCACAAGGTCTTCAGCAGGGAAAAAATTTGGAAATTATAGATAAAGAAGTTAATGATGGACTTTTGAGAACTTTTAAGCCGGAGCTTGTAAACAGATTTGATGAGGTGGTTTTATTTAAACCATTAACGAATGAAGAGCTTCAAAAAATTGTCCAAATAAAACTTACAAATTTACAAAATCAGATGAAGGAAAAAGGATTTTTAGTGGAATTTGACAATCAATTAATTTCAGAACTTGCAAGAAGAGGCTTTGATCCAGTTCTGGGAGCAAGACCCTTAAGAAGATTAATTCAAGATACCCTGGAGGCAAAACTTTCAAGAATGATATTGGAAAATAAACTGGTTAAGGGAAATCCTTTCAAAGTTGGAGCTGATTTAATGGCATAAAATCGCTTATCAACTCCAGATCAGCATCTGAGTTAATTTTCTAAACTTAAATTTGTTATTATTAGAAGACCCATGAAAAAATTCCTTCCCATTCTATTGGTAATCCTCACACTTTTGGTAGTTCCTCAAGTATTTGCAGCTCCTTCTTTGGATGATGTAAATCAGAAAGTTTGCTTTCGTTTTGAGGAGGATTTGAATAAGATGGCGGCTATTATGGAAGAGTTAAGAAGAAGGGAAGGGATAACGGAAACCAGAGTTGCTTTTGGAGGAGTGGATACCCCAATTAAGAGTGCCGATTATTGGATAACATATGCAGCGGAGGCTGTAGCTTTTCAAAAAGCTAAACAGTTTTCATCAAAAAATCCACTTCGTTCAAACCTGGAAGTGTTAAAAAATAAAGTTTTAAGGGCTAAGAATGAAGTGGGAAAGGCACTAGATGAGTAAAAAAATAATTTTTATGATATTTATAACTATTATAATCGTTATATTAACATTAGCCTTTTTAGTAAAGATTCCGGGAGGAAATCTTATTAGTCCTAACCTTCCATCAATTTTGAAAAAACCGATTCAAACCTCATCACCAATTCCCACTCCGATTCCATCCCCAACACCCAAGATTTTTAATTTTGATGCTTCAAGTGATTTAAAGGGAGAATTGGAAACTGTAAACCCTCAGGTTTTGGACTCTGATTTTGAGTAAACTGATTATCCCTTGACAACTAATATACAATTACCCCAGAGTAGAAATATGAATAATTTAGTAATTGTTGAATCCCCTACAAAGGCAAGGACACTTGCACGTTTTTTGGGTAATGGTTATAAAATTGAGGCCTCAATGGGCCATGTGAGAGATTTGCCAAGATCTGATTTTGGGGTGGATATTGAGAAAGATTTTGAACCCCAATATGTAATCCCGCGTGATAAAAAGAAAATGGTAAATCGGCTAAAAAAAGAGGCTGAAGGTGCTGATACTCTTTGGCTGGCAACAGATCCTGACAGGGAGGGTGAAGCAATAGCATGGCATATCTCCCAGATTATCGGAAGTCGGAAATCAGAAGTCGGAAAATCCGAAATCCGAAATCCGAAATCCGAAATTAGGCGTGTTGTATTCCATGAAATAACAGAGGAAGCAATCAAAGAGGCTTTTAAAAACCCCCGTGTTATTGATCTAAAACTTGTTGATGCACAGCAGGCAAGAAGAGTTTTGGATAGGCTGGTTGGATACAAATTATCTCCCTTACTTTGGCAAAAGATTAAAAAAGGTTTATCTGCAGGTCGGGTTCAATCAGTTGCTTTAAGATTAATTGTTGAGAGAGAAAAAGAAATAAAGGCTTTCAAGACAGAGGAATATTGGCTTATTGAGGCTGAATTAGAGTCAAGAGTCAACCGTCGAGAGTCAAGATTTTTGGCAACTTTAATTGAGCAAAATGGGAAAAAGCTGGAGATTAAAAATAAGAAAGAAGCTGATGGACATGTTAAAAACTTAGAAAAGGCAGATTACATTGTTTCAAAAGTAACGCAAAAGGAAGTTAGAAGATATCCGTATCCTCCGTTTACCACCTCAACTTTGCAGCAAGCAGGTGCCAATAGATTAGGAATGTCTGCAAAAAAAACTATGATGCTTGCTCAAAACTTATATGAAAGAGGACTTATAACTTATATGAGAACAGATTCTTTTAATTTATCTCAAAGCGCAATTTTGGGAGTTAGAGCATACATTGCAAATTTTATTGGAAAATCATATTTACCAAATGCGCCGAGAATTTTTAAATCAAAATCTAGAAATGTTCAGGAAGCTCATGAGGCAATACGGGTAACAGATGTCGGACGTCAGCAATCGGATATCAGACAAGATAATGGATTAAATAGAGACCATGTAAGATTATATGATCTTATTTGGAAAAGATTTGTGGCATGTCAGATGAGCGAGGCGGTTTTGGATCAGACTACTATTGATGTCCAAGCTCACCTCCGAGGTGAAGCTACGGAGACTCCTGGATCACACCTCGGAGGTGTTGGCTATTTGCTCAGAGCCACAGGTTCTGTTATTAAATTTGATGGCTGGTTGAAACTGTATGGTAAAGATATAGAAGATGTAGGAGAAGAAAAAAAGCAAGCACTACCTTCTCTCTCAGAGAACCAACAACTAAACCTAATCCAACTTTTGCCTTCTCAGCATTTCACAGAACCTCCACCGCGGTACACCGAAGCAACCTTAATTAAAAAACTTGAGGAATTGGGGATTGGCAGGCCTTCCACTTATGCCCCAATTCTTTCGACAATCCAGGAGAGATTTTACGTTGAAAAATTGGAGCGAAAATTTATCCCAACCAGTTTAGGCCTTGCTGTTACAGATTTTTTGGTCAAGTATTTTCCAAATATTATCGATTATACATTTACAGCCCAAATGGAGGATGAGCTGGATGAAATTTCAAGAGGAGAAAGGGAGTGGAAACCAACAATAAGGGAATTTTATGAGCCATTTGAAAAAAAGTTAGCAGAAACTTCAGAGGTGGCACAAAAAGTAAAGATGGAGTTGGAAAAGGTAGATAAAAAATGTCCTGTTTGCGGAAGGGATTTGGTTATAAGAATTGGTAGATTTGGGAAGTTTTTAGCATGCAGTGGTTTTCCGGAGTGTAAGCATACGGAAAGTTTGGAGGAAAAAATAAATGCCAAATGCCCGCAAGATGGTGGGGAAATAGTAATCAGAAAAACAAGAAGAGGAAAAACTTTTTACGGCTGCAAAAACTGGCCAGTCTGTAAATTTGCATCATGGACCAAGCCAAAAGCTGAAAAACCAGAACCCGTCATTGCGAGCCCCGAAGGGGCGAAGCAGTGACGCTCTTTTTTACCTTAATACATACTACTTGATACTTACTACTAATTTTGGTATTATTATGAGGGCCTCGAAAATCTTCAAAATTTAGACGGAACCCCCATACGATGAAGTACATTTTTGTTAGTGGCGGTGTTATTAGTGGAATTGGTAAGGGCACAACAGCTGCCTCAATCGCTTACCTTTTAAAATCTCAAGGATTTAAAATTGCCCCCATAAAATTTGAAAATTATCTAAATTTAGATGCTGGAACAATAAATCCTATTGAACATGGTGATCCATTTTTATGTGAGGACGGAACAGAGGCTGATATGGATATAGGGACATATGAGAAATTTTTGGATGAGGATATGGGAAAAGATAATTTTGTCACCATGGGCCAAATTTATCAATCAGTAATAGATAGGGAAAGAAGATTTGAATATAACGGGGAAGATGTAGAGGCAATACCATATGTTACCAATGAAATCATAGATCGGATTAATAATGTCGGAAGGCTTAGGAAAGCGGATATTGTAATTATAGAACTTGGTGGAACAGCTGGAGAGTATCAAAATGTTTTCTACTATGAAGCCTCAAGGATTATGACTTTGGCAAACAGGGGAGATGTTTTGCATATTCATGTTTCATATGTTCCTACACCTCCACATCTTGGAGAACCAAAAACTAAACCAACACAACTTTCTGTAAGGACCTTAAATTCTTTAGGGATTCAGCCGGATTTTGTTATTGCAAGATCTGAAAAATATTTGGATCAAAGAAGAAGAGAAAGATTTGCACTCTTTTGTAATATGAAGCCGGAAGATATTATATCAAACCCGGATCTTCCATCAGTTTATGAAATTCCTCTTACTTTGCACAAACAAGGAATTGAGGAAAAAATACTTAAAAAATTGGGACTTAAAGTTAAAAAACCTGATATAAGTGATTGGGAAAAACTGGTTGAAAAAATTGAAAGCAAAAAAGAAAAATCTATTGAAATTGCAATTGTTGGCAAGTACTTTGGAACCGGTGATTATCAGCTGAAAGATTCTTATGCTGCACTTTTTGATGCTATAGATCATGCAAGTTGGCAAATGGGTGTTGAAGTTAAGACAAAATGGATAGATGCAGAAAAAGTGGAGAAGATGGGTACTGATATTATCGGTAAACCAGATGGGATAATAGTCCCAATAGGGTGGGGCGAAAGAGGAGCAGAAGGGATGATTACTGCTGCAAACTATGCAAGAGAAAACAAAATTCCATATTTGGGTTTATGCTATGGCATGCAGCTTGCAGTAGTTTCTTTTGCAAGAGAGGTTTTAGGATGGATAGATGCCAATACCACTGAAAACAGTAAGACCACCAAACATCCGGTAATACATCTAATGCCAAAACAAAAAGAGTTTATGGAAAAAAGGGCTTATGGTGGAACAATGAGATTAGGTACTTGGGATGCAATAGTTAAAAAAGATACCCAGGCTTTTGAGATTTACAAAACCCAACACACTTCGGAAAGACACAGACACAGATATGAGTTTAATAATGATTATATAAAAGACTTTGAAAAAGCTGGGCTAGTAATTTCTGCAAGATCTCAAGTGGAGGAATTAGTGGAAATTATAGAACTCCCGAAAAATGTTCATCCATTTTATATGGGGACTCAAGGTCACCCGGAATATAAATCAAGACCCCTCAAACCTCACCCAATCTTTTTGGCGTTTATAAAAGCTGCAAGTAAATAAATTATGAAAAAGGGTAAGCTAATTGTTATTGATGGCATAGATGGTGCCGGGAAAACAACACAGATTGAGCTCTTAAAAAAGTATTTGGATTCGCAAGGTATCCCTTGGGAGGCGCTCAGTTTCCCGCAATATGGGAAAAATAAGTATGCTGATGAAGTTAAAGATTATTTGGATGGTAAATTGGGGAAATTAGATGAGGTTGACCCATATTTTATTGCCGAAGCTTATGCTTCTGATAGGGAAACTGCTAAAAACATAATTGATGGTTGGTTAGAGCAAGGAAAACTAATAATATCAAACAGATATATTTCCTCATCCAAAGCCCACCTAGGTTCTAATTTACCAGAAAATAAAAAAGAAGGATTTCTTAAATGGATTGATGATCTGGAGTATAAAAAAAATAAAATGCCAAAGGAAGATTTAGCCCTACTTTTGGTTGTTGATCCAAAAGTAGGGCAAAAGAATGTAAGAGATAAACATAATCCAGATATTCATGAAGATAATTTAAAACATTTGATAGAAGCAAATAAAATCTATTTAGAACTTTCTAAAAAAGAAAAAAATTGGGTTGTAGTGAATTGCATGGACAATGGGAAAATGAGGGCTAGACTGGATATACAAAAAGATATAGTAAAAATTATTGAAAATGTGGTATCATCCAAAAGATGAAAAGTAGAATCCAACTAAGTCTGATAATAATCCTTGTAATTTTTGCCCTATCTTTGATACTTTCTCAAAATGCAAATCCGGATTTTCCTCCTCTTTTTACTTTAAAAAGATTGCAGGAAAAAATATTTTTAAGCATGGAATCTGGTTCATCCAATAAAGTAGATTATTTGAGTGCACTGTTGAACAAAAGACTCTTGGAATTTAAAAATCTGATAAATAACAAAAATTATGATTATCTTTGGACTTCATCATTAAGATACTCCACAACAGCAGGGCAGATTACGGAATTAGTGAGTGCAAATAATTTGGGAGATAAGGTGGATTCTATAAAAAAACAATTTCTGGAGCATCAAAAAGTCTTGAATAATTTATATATTGCATATCCAAAAAATACGGATAATGTGGAATATAAATATTTAGAGGATGCTATAAACTATCTAAAAATATATTTGGATAAATTAGCAGAGGTTAAATAAAGTTCCCAAGACTTTTTAGAATAGAAAATGCTCTATCAATATCTTTAGTTTCAATAATTACAGTTAACTCCGTATAGGTAGATAAAACCTCAATAACATTAATATTTTCAAAAGCAAGCATTTTTAAGATCTGGTAATAAACACCGGGAATATAAACCACCTCTTTAGGAAGTCTAATAGTAATAGATGATAAGGCTTTTATTTCTGAGACTAAAGCCTCTCCTTTAAATATTCTTTTAACATCACCTGTTATTTCAGAACTTACTATAAATGTAGTTTCTCTAATTCCTTCTGAAAGAGTACATACAACATCTCTTTTTAAGGAAACAGCATTTAATAACTGCCTTGTTTTCTCAGGCAGGTTTTCTGAATTTTGGAAAGTTAGCTCTGATAAATTAGACCTGACAGTTAGATCTGTAAGATCTAAGGATTGATTTTTCTTTTTATCTCTGGATAAACTATCGCTTATTCTTTTTAAAGCCATGACAATAGCTCCTTGCTTTACAGGTTTGTAGAGCCTTTTCTCTATTTGTGGACTAACCTCTCTTGCAAAAGCAGAGTAATTAATTATTCCTTTTGATAACCCCTCCTCAATCAGGGGATAGGACTTAATAATGTCATTTAAGGCATCAGCGATGCTAATCATGTTAAAATCTTAACATTTTTTATAGATTTTGTCAAGAATATCTATTTTTTTGACATATTCCCTCTATACCTATAGAATCCTCACTATCTCCTTGAAAGGGGGAATAAATATGAGTGAAATAGTAACAAGTACAGGAGTAGTTGGATTGGATCCCTTTAGATCAGAGGGAAGGGTATACGAAACCCTTGGGGAAGTTTGTACTGCCCCAGACCAATTAATGGAAGAATTTGGAGTTGTAAGGGGGTTGGCTTTAGATAGAGGAAAGAGACGATGGGTTTTAAGGGCAGTTGTTGAAGAGGACGTTAGGAGCGACATTGGGGATAGTAATAATATTGAAGTAGACATACCTGTTGGTCTAACAGATAACAGATCAAGTAGAAGATTAATAGTTTTAGCAGAAAATATTCATAGATCCGAAGTCCCGGAATGGGAAGATGTATATCGATTTTGGCAGGAACCATATCCAAAAGAGATTGATCCTTTTGGTAATTTGGATTCAATTTCAGAACAGTTTCAATTAACAAGAATAGCAAATATTTCCAACCCGTGGCAACATGAGGAATTTCTAGAAGATTTATTTGAAATCTGGAGACCTTTTGGGTGGACTAGGAAGGGAATACAAGAGTTTACGCATAAATATAGCAACCTATATTTTGTTGGTGGCACAAAAGATGACCATGGAGTTTGGTTTTCAGGTGTAAGAGATAGGTCTTCTAGAAGATTAGTTTCTGCCTGCCAAGCGGAAAGCCTTTATTTTGGAGGTGTATTAACCGTTGAGCTAACAGAGTTTGGTACAAAGCCAGATTTTCAAGGAAAAGGCCTTTGTAGCGCAGCTGTTACAGGTTTAATTGCTCAAGTCTTGCGTGATACGCTATATGCTGGTGGTGGATATCTCTCTAGTCGACCTTTAATTTTTGCCGAACTAAATATGACAACTCGCTCGGATGTAATTGCTAGAAAAGTAGGAATGACTATTCCTTCAGTTGAGGGTCAAACAGGATTACAAAGTCCAACCCAGGTTTTAAGAAGAAATGTTTCTATTCTAGATGGATATGAACCTAATGATTTAAGGTTAGTTGAACTAGTTCCTCAATTTGGGGGACCATTAGCTGATCACTTCAGAGATGCTTATGGAGAAAACTATCCTTATTGGCGAAACTTTATTGTTGGGATCTTACCTAGAGAAGCCATTAATAGATATTATCCATTCGAGCAGACAGAAAGAATATTAGCTCATTATGAACCTGTAAGATGACTATATCGAATCAAGTGTCTCGCTCTCTAGCTAAGACGTCCAAACCACATCCTGTTATCCCGAAGAGGTTTTTGGAAGATCCTCCTTTTGTTTTTGATTTTACAAAAGGAAATAAAATTCTTTCAGAAATTGATCTTCATGATACAAAGGTTTCAAGTAGATATATTAATGAGACACTAAGAAGATCGGGACGAAGACTTGGAATTGGAAAGTATGGAGAGGATAGATCAATTTATAGAAGTTCATTATACAAAAGCAAAGGTGAAGCAAGATCAGTGCATCTTGCCATTGATCTTTTTGTACCTGCAGGGACACCAATATTAGCACCACTTAATGGAATAATACATAGCTTTCAGGATAATAATAATTTTCTTGATTATGGTCCAACTATTATTTTGGAACATAACTTAAATGGAATAAAATTTTATACTCTATATGGACATTTGAGTCGAAATTCGCTAGATAAATTAACTGTGGGGCAAAAAGTAAGTGCTGGTGAAAAGATTGCTACAGTTGGGCAACCGTATGAAAATGGTATATGGCCAACACATCTTCATTTCCAAATAATTACAGACATGTTGGGATTTAAAGGAGATTTTCCCGGAGTGGCAAGGCTATCAGAAAAAGAATATTATCTTAAACTTTGTCCTGATCCGAATATTCTTTTACAACTTCCTACTTGAAAAAAGGCAGCCCAAAATATAAAGTAATGAAGTTAAAATGCAAAAGAGAATATCAAAAAAACAGATCCTTCGCTCCGCTCGGAATGACAAAGTAGAAGATATAGTTGGGACGCTGCCTGATTGGGTAATTAAGGACCATATAAAAAAGGGAATTATTAAAATTAATCCTCTCCCGAAAGATTGGGAGTCCTTAGTTGATGAGGTGACAATTGATTTTCATCTGGGAAATAATTTAAGAGTTTTTACAGGGGACGGGTGGGATATTATAGATACCAAACATACAACCAAGCAGGAAATGGAAGGTATGATGAAATTGATAGTGTTAAAACCGGGCCAGCCTTTTGTCTTGTCTGATAAAGATTTTGTTATTGCAACAACTAAAGAAAAATTAACACTACCTAATGATATTGTGGGACACCTTCATGGTAAAAGTTCTTTGGCAAGACTCGGAATTGCAGTTCACTCAACTGCAGCAAGGTTTGACCCGGGTTGGAATGGGCATCCGGTATTGGAATTTGGAACATTTTTAAAAGGCAAAAGGGTAGTTATTTATGAGGGTGCACCCATTTGTGCTTTTTCATTTGAAAAATTATCAGCCCCTGTGACAAGGTCATATAGAAAAAGTCCTAATAATAGATATGGGGGATCTGATATGCCACAGGTTTCTAATTTAATGGGAAAGAAGAACTCGAAAGTAAGATGATTATTGGAATCGATGAAGTTTTACAAAGAGTAAAGAAAAATAAATTAATTGAAAACCTCGGGAATCGTGAACTCATAAACCCCGAAGGGGTTGGGATAGATTTAAGATTGGGGGCAGTTTATGAAATATTGGAAGGTGGAGCTTTTATTGAGGCAGATGGAAAATTTGGTCTGGGAAAGAGAAAAGGGGTTAGAACTCAAATTATTGCAGAATTTAGACCAAGAGCAAAGAAACAAGAAATAGTGGTTATAAAACCAGGTGAGTATTATTTGGTATCAACTCTGGAAAAAATAAATACCCCTAAAGATTTAATGCCCGTTATTTTTCCAAGGACTTCACTTTTTAGAGCCGGATTACTTTTGTTAAATTCCAAAACAGATCCGGGATACAAAGGTACATTAACCATGGGGCTTAAAAACTTATCTAATTTTGATGTAAAACTCCAAATGGGAGCCAGAATTTGTAATATAGTCTTTTATAAAATTGAAGGGAAAACTGTTAACTATCGTGGTCAGCATCAAGGTGGTAGAATTAGTCCGCAGGATGAAGAACAACAAGTCTAGACACCCGGAATACCAGTATTTGGATCTTTTAAAAGATATCATGAAAAATGGTGTTGACAAACCTGTATTTAATAATCCAGGAGTCCATATTAGATCTATTTTTGGAAGACAAATGAGATTCGACTTATCAAAAGGATTTCCGCTTCTTACAACAAAAAAAGTTTTTTTAAGAGGGATCATTCATGAGCTTCTTTGGTTTTTAAAAGGGGATTCCAATATTAAATATTTGGTTGATAACGATGTACATATTTGGAATGAATGGGCATACAAAGGGTACAAAGGGGAAAGAAAAAATACTTCACCCTTAACTCAAGCCGAATTTATCCAAAGGATTAAAGAATTACCAGCAAGCCATCCTTTTGTAAAAAAATGGGGGGATTTGGGAAATGTTTATGGGGTTCAGTGGAGAAGATGGAAAACTTCTGATAAAAGAATTATTGACCAACTTGCATGGGCAATAAGGGAATTAAAAACAACACCTTTTAGAAAATCAATTGTGGTTTCAGCCTGGAATCCGGAGTTTATTTATGAAATGGCATCACCTGGAAAATCCATGGCCCTTCCTCCATGCCATACACTTTTTCAGCTTAATGTTAATGATAAAAAGCAATTAACTTTGCAACTTTATCAAAGATCCGCAGATACATTTTTGGGAGTCCCGTTTAATATTGCAAGTTATGCTTTATTTACCATGATGCTTGCCCAAGTTGTGGGACTTAGGCCCGGAGAATTTGTTCATACTTTTGGTGATGTACATATTTATAGTAATCACATGACCCAAGTAAAAGAACAATTAAAAAGGAAGCCCCGTCCTTTCCCAAAAATGAAAATAAATCCGCGCGTTAAAAATATTGATGATTTTAAGTTGGAGGATTTTGAAGTGGTAGGCTATAACCCATATCCACCAATAAAAGGTGAGGTGACAGTCGTCGGTGGGTTCTAATTTAGCACGACAAGGAATATTATGAATAAACCAAAGATATCCATGATTGCTGCAATTGCTTCCGGTAACAGGGCATTGGGAAAAAACGGGAAGCTCATTTATCATATTTCGGAAGATCTGAAAAGATTTAGGAAAATAACAGAAGGACATGTTGTTATAATGGGAAGGAAAACGTTTGAATCCATCGGTCACCCTTTGCCAAATAGAGTAAACATTATTATTACCCGTGATAAGAATTACCATGTGGACGGTGCAATTATTGTTCATTCCCTAGATGAAGCGATCCAAGTGGGTAAGGAAAAAGAAACAAATGAAGTATTCGTTATCGGTGGAGGACAAATTTACCAGGAAGCCATAAATATGGCAGATAAATTATACTTAACAATAGTAGATGGAAATCCGGATGCTGATACATTTTTCCCGGACTATTCTGAATTTAAAAAAATAGTTTTTGAAGAAAATCATGAGGCCGATGGATTAAAATACAAATTTTTAACCTTGGAAAGATAAAGAAATTGTGATGTTACGGTATTCAAGTTGCACCAAACCTAAAATTATTATAAAATTTCTACTGAATTATTATGCCAGGAAAACTAAGACGATTAAAAAGAGAAATACATGAAGTTGAGAGACAGTTACGTCGATCGAGAGAGGATAATTTATCACAAAAAGGAGCCTTACAGATTGGGGAAGAATTACCTACTGAAAATTCTTACAATCCAGTAACAGAAAGAATTTATGAACCCTTTATTGGTTCATCAGAATTTATGGCTTTGCCTTTGGAACATCAAAAAATCTTGAGAAGAGAATTTACAGCTATGTACAGTGGCGATATTGACCCTTTAAGAGAAATTTATGATGATGCTGTTAAAGCTCATGTTAACCAAGAGCATCTTCATAGGGCAACCATTGAAGGTATTCATCGGGTATCTGTGAATCCACTATCTCCAGAGCGACTTGGTTGACATTTGATCTCTTGCGAGGTAAACTTACACACATTACGCACCCATAACTTCTAGAGTCTCTGACCGCATTTGTTATGGGGAGGATAAGAGACTATGTTTAAAACTCCTTCATTGCAAGAGTTATTAGAAGCTGGTGTTCATTTTGGACACCAGGTTCGCCGTGGCCATCCAAGGATGAAACCATATATTTATGGAGTAAGAGAAGGAGTTCATGTTATAGATTTGACCCAGTCTGATAAATTTCTTAAGGAGGCTTGTGAATTTGTATATAACTTGGGAAAAGAGGGCAAAGTTTTGCTTTTTGTCGCAACCAAAAAACAGGCAAGACCGATTGTTGAGGATTCAGCAAAGAAACTTCAAGCCCCGTATTTGGTAGAAAGATGGATGGGAGGGTTTTTAACAAATTATGAAGAAATAAAGAAAAATATAAAACTTCTGAAAGATTTCAAAGAACAGAAGGAAAAGGGTGAGCTTTCCAAATATACTAAAAAAGAGCAGCTATTATTAGATAGAAAAATGGAAAAATTGGATAGAGATTTCAAAGGAGTAATGGAACTTTTAGGTCTGCCGGATGCAATATTTGTAGTTGACGCGGTTTCTGATAATATTGCAGTTAAAGAAGCAAATAGATTAGGAATTAAAGTTGTTGCAATTGCGGATTCAAATTGTAATGTTACACAAATAGATTATCCTATTCCGGGAAACGATGATGCTATAAAATCTATTAAGATTTTGGTAGAAGCTGTGGCAGGAGCATATGGGGAGGGTAAAAAGGAAGCTGGTAAAGTTGCAGCAAAGATTGCTAAAAAGGCATCCGCCGCTGCTGAAGCTCTGGAGGACAAGGAAAAAGAAGAAATACCAGAGGAATTGAAAGTAGAAGTTGCAGCAGCGGAAGAAATGGTAGAAAAAAAGGCGGTAAAGGAGGCAGAAAGAGTGGTGGAATGAATATAGATTTAATTAAAAAACTAAGAGAACAGACTGGGGCTGGGATTGCTGATTGCAAGGAGGCTTTGAAAGAGGCAAAGGGGAATATGGAAAAAGCAAAAGAGTGGTTAAAGAAAAAAGGATTTGAAAAAGGAGTTAGGAAAGGTGCAAGAGAAGTCAAGGCTGGGTTAGTAGATGTGTATTCCCATGGTGGTAAGGTTGGGGTTTTAGTTGAACTACTTTGTGAGACAGATTTTGTAGCAAGGACCCAAGATTTTAAATCTTTGGCGCATGAGCTTTCCCTTCAAATTGCATCCATGAATCCATCGTCGGTGGAAGAGTTATTCGAGCAGGAATACATCAGAGATTCTGAGATGACAATAGACCAATTAGTTAAGTCAGTAAGCGGGAAGTTAGGAGAGAATATACAAGTAGGGAGGTTTGAGAGAATAGCGTTGGGAGAATAACTTTCAATGGATCCAGTACTAAACGATGTAAACACCAAAATTGAAGCAACGATCCATCATTTTAAGATGGAAATTGCTGGTATTAGGGCCGGAAGGGCAAACCCGGCTTTGATTGAAAATATTATGGTGGATACTTATGGCTCAAAAATGAAACTCATTGAGCTGGGGAATATCTCTGCACCTCAGCCAACTCTTTTAACAGTTCAGGTTTGGGATGCATCAATTTTGGATAATGTTATAAAAGCAATTCAGGAAGCAAATTTGGGACTAAATCCATCAAATGAAGGAACATTAATCCGTTTACCAATTCCTCCGTTAACTTCAGAGAGAAGAGAGGAGTTTACAAAACTTTTGCACCAAAAGATAGAGCAAGCGAGAGTTGAAATAAGACAAATTAGACAGGATTTTAGGAATAATTGGAAAAGTGAGCAGGAAAAGGGAACTTTTGGTGAAGATGAATTTTTCAGAAGAGAAAAATTATTACAAGAACTTGTTGATAAGAAAATTTTGGAGGTGGAAAGTTTGGGAAAAGCTAAGGAAGAGGAATTGACTCAAATATAATTCTTATAATGATTATATCTATTATAATCTTTATTTTTACACTTCTTGTTCTAGTCCTAATCCATGAGTTAGGTCATTTTTTAATGGCTAAAAGATTTGGGATAAAAGTTGAGGAATTTGGATTTGGTATTCCTCCCAGAATATGGGGTAAAAGAGTAGGAGAAACAATTTATTCCATAAACGCTTTACCTATTGGCGGATTCGTAAGACTTTTGGGTGAAGATGAAGTTAATAAAAATATTTTAGAAAATCCCCGATCTTTCGCACATAAAAGTGTTTATCAAAGGATTTTGGTTGTAATTGCTGGGGTGATAATGAATCTAGTTCTTGCCTGGGTTATTTTTTATACAGTCTTGCTTTATCAAAATTTCAGAATTATTTATCCAACAATTGAGCAAGGAGTATATATAGGACATGTTGAGAATAATTTTCCTGCCGAAGCTGCTGGTGTAATGGTTGGAGACAAGGTGCTAAAAGTAGATGAAAAAGAAGTTAAAGAATTTGAAGATGCCAGAAATTTTATACGTGAGAAAAAAGGACAAGCAGTTACTTTGACTCTATCTAATATTGAAGGTAAGGATGAAAAAGTATTAACAGTTACTCCAAAAAAAGTGGAAGGAGAAGATTATCTGATAGGTGTTGGTTTCTCTCCTGTTGCTATAAAACAATACCAAACAACTTTGGAAAAAGTTTTCTCAGGGGTTACCTATTCTTGGGATTTAACAAAGGTTACTTTTCAAGGATTGGGGAAGCTAATTTCTGATATTGCAGAAGGGAATTATAAAGTTGCATCTCAATCAGTTTCGGGTCCTGTTGGCCTTGCAAATGCCAGTAATAATATTTTGAGCGCAGGTAAGGAAGCTCTTCCATTTTATCTTTGGTTTGTAGGGGTAATATCTTTGACATTAACCATTTTTAATGTTTTACCAATTCCTGCTTTGGATGGAGGGAGGCTTCTATTTCTGGTAATAGAGGCAGTTACAAAAAAAAAGGTTAGGGCAGAAGTTGAGAGAATTGTTCACCAAGTAGGCTTTGCCCTGCTTCTAACATTGGCACTACTTGTGACTTATTCAGATATCCGCAAGATGCTTCCTTAATATGTTAAAACTGTACTGTTTGATATAACTGCTCAATATAGTCATGGAATAATCTTGCATCTGCTTGCACTGCCCTAAATAAATTTATATTTTGAAAAAATATACTTGGTTACAATAAATCGCTATAGCGATCCATTGTAACCTAGATAAACTAAGAATGTTGCAAAATAATGAACAATAAAAAGTTATTTACTATTGAGGTCCTGAAAGTTCTTGCTGTAAGTGGAATTTTAATCGGCTCCGCCGCTCTACCGACTTTACCGATGGCAGTAAGCGGTGCTGTCAAAATCTGGAAGAATATAAACAAAAAGGATCTAGGACGAATAATTAAACGTTTAGAAAAGCAGGAAATGATTTCCATTAGGGAAAATAATAGTAAAATAGCTATTGAAGTTACAGAAAAAGGAAAAAGAAGATTACTTGAGTATGATTTTGAAAATATAGAATTAAAATCTGGAAAGAGAGATGGAAAATGGAGATTAATTATTTTTGATATACCGGAAGAAAAGAAAAGCTCAAGAGATGTTTTTAGAAGGAAACTTCTTGAACTTGGAATGATTCGTTTGCAGGATAGTGTTTGGGTTAGTGCTTTCCCTTGCAAGAATGAGATTGACTTCTTAACTAATTTCTTGGAGATTTCTAAGCATATTACGATAATATCAATTGATAAAATAGAAAGCGGCGAACAATTAATTTGGAAGAAATACCAAGATTTTGGGGACAATTAGTCGCGGTCGCGACTTTATGTAACCTGAAATTTTTGACAAACAAGAATATTTAGTAGTAATATTAAAGAGTAAAAGCGATGAAAGAGTTTCCCGCTCTGGAGCTGAATGCGACGAGCATTTCCGTTTGTAACGTTATAACTTATATCAAGAAGTAACTAAGGTGGTACCACGAAGTCTTCACCTTCGTCCTTAATAAAGGAAGAGGTGAATTTTTTTGGCAAATATAGATGATTTCTTAAAACTTGATATTAGAGTTGGTAAAATACTTAAAGTTGAAGATTTTCCTGAGGCAAGAAAGCCTTCATATAAACTTACTATAGATTTTGGTGAGGAGATTGGTATCAAACATTCTTCAGCACAGCTGGTGGATTTATATACAAAAGATGATTTAGAGGGTAAACTAATCTTAGGAGTTGTTAATTTGGAGCCAAGGCAAATTGGACCATTTGTGTCAGAAGTTTTAACAACAGGAGTGCCGAATGATGGACACAAATGTATACTAGTAGTACCAGATAAAGATGCGCCTTTAGGATCAAAGTTATATTAACTAAGTACATATGAAATCTATTACAAAAAAATCTGAGGATATCTCTGGTTGGTATAATGATGTGATTGAGAGGGCTCAGCTTGCTGAGCATGGACCAGTCAGAGGCACTATGATTTGGAGGCCAAAAGGTTTTTCTCTTTGGGAGGCAATCCAAAAGAATTTGGATGTAAAAATTAAAGATTTGGGTGCCCAAAGTGTTTATTTCCCGCTTTTTATTCCACACTCCTTTTTATCAAAAGAGAAGGCGCATGTAAAGGGATTTGCTCCAGATTTGGCAGTTGTTACTCACGGTGGTGGTGAAAAATTAAAAGAGCCTTTGGTTGTCCGTCCAACTTCTGAAACCATAATGTATGATGCTTTTTCCAGGTGGGTTCAATCTTTTAGAGATTTGCCGCTTGTGATAAACCAATGGTGTAATGTGGTCAGGTGGGAAAAACGGCCATATTATTTTTTAAGAACAACAGAATTTTTATGGCAGGAAGGACACAGCGCTCATGAAAATAATGATAACGCCCAGAAAATGGTGGATGACGCTCTAAAAATGTATGTTGATTTTTACAAAGATGTTTTGGGGCTTTACGGATATGCAGGCAGGAAATCTGAGTCAGAAAAATTTCCGGGAGCTGATGCAACTTATACATATGAAATCTTAATGCCTGATGGGAAAATTGTCCAAGGCTGTACTTCCCACAATTTGGGTCAAAATTTTGCCAAAGTATTTGATGTTAATTTTCAAGATAAAAATGGACAGGAGCAGTATGTTTTCCAAACTTCATGGGGACTATCCACAAGATCAATTGGTGCAATGATTTTAGTTCATGGAGATGATAATGGTCTCATTTTACCTCCTTTGATTTCTCCAATTCAAGTTGTAGTAATTCCAATAATCACTAAAGCTTCAGACCAAAAGGGAATCAATGATTTGGCACACAAGGTTTATGAACTTTTGGAGAGTTATAACATACGGGTTAAATTGGATGATAGCGATCAATCTCCGGGTTGGAAGTTTAATCAGTATGATTTAGAAGGAGTACCTGTAAGAATTGAAATTGGTCAATCAGAAGCAAAAGACAAAAAAGTTACTATAAAGCCAAGAGATGGAAGTCCAAAGCTAACTTTAGGATTAGATGAGTTGGGAAGTGAGATAGAGAAAGTTTTGCACGATATACAGATTAACCTTTTTGAAAAATCAAAGCAATTTACTTCGGATAATACTAGGCAAGCTGATAATTATGAAGATTTTAAAGAAATAATGAATACTGCCCGCGGTTTTATAGAAGCTTTTTGGTGTGAAGATAAAAATTGTGAAACAAAAATAAAAGAGGAAACAAAAGCAACAACAAGATGTTTGCCTTTGGATGCAATTGAGGCGAATGGGAAATGCGTTTACTGTGGAAAAGAAGCCAAATTCCGCTGGCTCTTCGGCCAATCTTATTGATTTTAGGCTTCTATTCTGCTAAAGTCGTTTTCCAAATGTTCTTATTTCAATTTAAACCGTATCAACTTCGGATATTTTCTTCCTGGTTTATTAATCTTTCTGCGGGCTGGTTTGCTTCCATATTCTTTTTGTTATCTCAGCCATGGTTACTTATACTAAGCATCCTGCTGTCTATTATTTGTTTGTATACCTCTGTTATAATAGAAAAGAAATTAAGATAAATATGAGAATTACTGATATTGATTTAACAAATACTACAGCTATTGCGCAGTTAACAACTGTTTTATTAATAATTGCTTTTTTATTGGCTTTTATTGCTTATAACCGTACTGATAAAAATCTAAAATCCCGTAAAAAGGTGTGATTGATTTTAGGAACATTCTCTGTTAAACTATGGGGTTATGGTAGAAGGCAATGGATGGGAAAGATTAAGTGAAGTTGCTCCATCAGATCAATTTGTTTGTACGTATGGTGGTCAATTTGCCCAAACTTTAGAAATAAACAGACCACTTGTAGAAAGATTTTTATCAATTTCTGCTTTAGATGGTAGAGTTTTACTTCAAGAAAGCAAGGTTAGGAGACCTCGAGCCATACCGGATGGAGTAAATCCTGATGGATCTGTTGCTGGTAGAGGGGGTTTAAGGTGGGGTGAAAAGTTAGAAACTGATGAAAAGAGAGAAATAAATCCTAATTGCCAGATAGAACCAGATGAGAATGGATGGGTTATTTCTATTAATGGTGGATTGATTGCAGATGATTTAAGAGAAAAAGGTGGCTTAACAGTAAGAGAAATGAATCGAAAAGGAGCAAATAGGTTTAATGGTTATCTGGCCGACAGTTTTAGCAAAACTCTTTTAAAAGATAAGTTGACTTTCGCCAAGGACCCATTTTTTACCGGACGATTATTAGTATCTTCGATTAGTTTAGTTGCCGTAACAAATAATGTATGGGCTAAGGATTGGGGTTCACTAATAAATGGATTGCTTTTTTACGAACTTCTCGTATTTTATACTAATATATTTAGAAAATCATTTTTTGATGAGCATTTGAGTAATGAAAAAAGGTTTAGGGCTAAAAATTATGATGCATCGTTTATGAAAATAATTAATTTTCATAGAAGAACCGTGAGGAGTTTTGCTGAAGGATTTGATACCCCTTTTGAAATTGACAGACTTATCGGAGCTCTAGGATATTTGGAATGGAATAGATTAACGAGAAATAGATTAGTTAGAGCAGCCAGCTAATTGATTTTAACCAGGAATTCTGTTACATTAACAAGCTAGCATGATAAGTAAAAATATCCTTAAACAACCTAAATCTATAGTTGAAGTTACAGTTACTGTACCTTGGACAGATTTGGAAAATACCTGGAACACGACTCTTCAGAAAATGGCTTCTGATGTAGAACTACCTGGATTTAGAAAAGGTGCAGCTCCCCTTCCCATGGTTGAACAAAACCTTGGGATAAAACTTCAAGATGAGGTTCTAAAAGTATCCATGCCTAATTTTTTAATAGAGGCATTAAAGGGCACTGATATTGTCCCTATAGATTATCCGAAATATGACTTAATTTCTTTTGTTAAAGGACAACAGCTTCAATTTAAAGCAACTATTACAAACAGGCCTGCCGTGACAGTAGGCAATTATAAAACTATAAAAGCAACAAGACCTCTATTAAAAAGTGTTACAGATGAGGAAGTAAATAAGGTTATTGATGATTTATATAAAAGGTGGAAAGTAAGAAATCCTGTAACACAATCTTCAGTCAACAGCTCGCTTCGCGAAGCGAGTCCACAGTCAACAGACAAAACAGGTGGTCAAGGTGGATCCATAAGTTTCCAGGGTGGTCCTTCGACCCGTTCGGATGCCTCAGGGCAAGCTGGCTCAGGATCTTCGGGACAACAGCAACAAACAGTCCCAACTAATGGGCAAGCTGAAGGTCCCAATGATACTTTTGCCAAAGCCATGGGAGCCATTTCCCTTTCTGATTTAAAAGAAAAGGTAAGAAAAGATCTGGAAGCAAATGTTAAATATAATAATGAATTGGATTATGAAGAAGCAATCTTGCAAGAGGTTGAAAAAATTACAACTGTTGAACTCCCTGATATTTTAATCCAGGATGAATTAAATAGGATGTTGGTTTCTTTACAAAGAAGAGTGGCTGACATGGGACTACTTTTGGAAGATTACTTGAAAGGACAGGGTAAAACTTTGGATCAGCTGAAAAATGAATGGAGAACTCAGGCAGAAAAAAATGTAAGAATGGAACTGGGGCTTGCAGAGATTGCAAGGCAGGAGAATGTGGCAATTTCAGATGCAGAACTTCAAGCAGAGGTGGACAAAATTCAAGACGGGAAGGTTAAAAAACAATTTGAGGCACAAGAACCAAGGTTACATCTAAGGCATGCATTAAGACAAACTAGAACATTAGACCTATTAAAAAAGATGGTAGGAGGGTAGGATGGATTGTATCTTCTGTAAGATTGTTAACAAAGAGATTCCAAAAGAGTTTGACTACGAATCCAAGAGCTTAGTGGTTTTTCCTGATATTAATCCATCAGCAGATATTCATCTTTTGATTGTGCCAAAAAAGCACATTAATGGAATGAAAGAGATCGGGGAGGAACATTCTAATTTACTGGCAGAAGTTTACAGAGTGGTGAGTAAGCTGGTTGAGGAAAATAATTTACAGGATGATCTTTATAGGGTTGTTGTAAATGGAGGAAGAGCTCAACATGTGCCCCATTTACATTTTCATCTTTTAGGTGGACAATGGAAAAAGATGGTTTAAAAGGAGGTGTTTTTTAATTCAAAATGTCAATAATAGTTAAAGCTAATCCTGGAGATTCTACAGATTCTGTTATCAGAAAATTTCAAAAAAAAGTTGTTGCTGAAGGTTTGGTTCAAGAAATTAGGGACAGGTATGTTTATAAAAAACCTTCACAACGCCGTCAGGAATATTTGGCAGAGAAAAGACGGAAAATAATGAGAGCCAGAAGGTATGGTGGATGAAAAGATGTTGCTTGAGAGACTACAAGAAGATTTAAAGCAGGCACAACTTGCAAAAGATGAAGTAAAGATTTCTACTTTAAGGCTTCTAATCTCTGAAATACATAATGGTGAAATCCAAAAAGGTGGCACTTTAGAAGACCGGGAAATAATTTCAGTTGTGCAACGGGAGGCTAAAAAAAGAAAAGAAGCCGCGGCAGGCTTTAGGCAGGGTCAAAGAGAAGAACAAGCTCAAAAAGAAGAAGCAGAACTTAAAATATTGGAAAGTTACTTGCCATCTCAGCTTTCAAATGAGGAATTGACTAAAATAGTTGAAGATACTATAAATGAATTAGGGGCCAATTCTTTGCAAGATATGGGTAAGGTTATGGGTACAGTTATGGGGAAGGTTAAAGGACAGACAGATGGAGAAGTGGTAAGTGGGATTGTTAGAGAGAAACTAACTACAAATTTATGATAAATATCATTGTTTCATCTGATCCAAGATATCAAATCAATAAAACGGCAATAAGATCGGCAGTCTTTATGGCTTTACAAAAGCATCGTATTGGGGGAAAAGTTGAGCTTGGCATAAATATTATTGGCGATCGAAAAATGCATGAGCTCAATAAAAAATACAGAGGAATTGATTCAACAACAGATATCTTATCTTTTGCACTCGAGGATCCAAATCCCGCAAGCTTACAACATATCCCAAGAATCGGTTTTATTTCAGCTCCTGATAGGTGGTTAAGACTTGGGGATATTGTAATTTCCTATCCGCAAGCTTTAGAAGATGCTGCTTTGGATGGAATATCCGTTGATGAGGAAATTAGAGATTTGGTTGAACATGGTGTGAATCACCTATTAGGAATCCATCACTAATGACTGCTTATTATTTAAAGTATAGGCCTCAAAGTTTGGAGGAGCTGATCGGTCAAGAGCCGGTCAAAAAAATCCTGCTTTCAGCTTTTCAAGAAAATAGATTATCTCATGCTTATCTTTTTGTCGGACCAAGAGGGACAGGTAAGACCTCAACAGCAAGGATTTTAGCAAAGATGGTTAATTGCGAAATCGTAAATCGTAAATCGTTAATCGTTAATCGTGAAAACAAAAACGATAATCGATATCCGATAACCGATATACCGTGTAATAAATGCTCCACATGTTTGTCAATCACTGATGGATCAAACCTTGATCTTATTGAAATTGATGCTGCATCCAATAGGGGAATTGAAGATATCCGCGCCCTTCGTGAGAAAATAAAGCTTGCACCAACTAATGCAAAAAAGAAAGTTTACATAATTGATGAGGTGCATATGTTAACCACAGAGGCTTTTAACGCTCTTTTAAAGACTTTGGAAGAACCTCCGGCGCATGCTCTATTTGTTTTGGCAACAACAGATGTTAATAAGGTTCCTCAAACAATTCTTTCAAGGGTACAAAGGTTAGATTTCAAGTTTGCAAGAGCTTCCGAGTTGATGGAAGCCTTAATAAAAATTGCAAGAGAGGAAAAAATTGATATTGATGAAGAAGCGCTTAAATTACTGATTAGAAAATCAGAAGGATCATTTCGGGATGGTGTTAAACTTTTGGATCAAGTCTCATCAATTGAAGGTAAAATTACTAAAGAAACTTTGGAGAAGAGTCTAAAGTCATCTAATTTTGATGACATTTCCGATTTAATAAAATATTTTTCCAAAAAAGACACAAAAGAGGGTTTATCCATAGTATTGGAAATGGTGGAGAATGGAGCAGATATTAAAGAAACAGTATTATCTTTGATGGACGTACTAAGAAATTTGGTATTTATAAAAAATGAGTTGGGAGAACAATTGGTAAAACCTCAAATGGTTGAGGAAAAATATGTAGAACTTATGGCACTATCAGAAACTTTCTCTAATCATGATTTGGTTAGAATCTTGGAAATCTTACAAAAGGTTAATGAGAAATTTAGATTTGCATCAATTCCGTCACTACCATTAGAGTTGGCTGTGGTTGAAATTTGTGGGGAACAGTCAACAGTCAACAGCTCGCTTCGCGAAGCGAGTCTACAGTCTACCATAAATTCGGAAAAATCACAGGACAAGATAAAATCAGATAAATTAGAAGATGAGAAGCTTGTCTCGGGCGAATCTCTACTAAGCGCAGTCGAAGGGCCACATCCCACATCAAATTCTGACATAGTTATACTTAAGGAAAAATGGACTTTTGTTTTGGAAACTGTCCGTCCCTTAAATTTTTCTTTGGAAGCACTTTTAAGATCAATTAACTTGACAGAGTGTACGGATACAACAGTAATCCTGGAAGTTCCATATTCTTTTCATCAAAGAATTTTGGAAGCCCCCAAAAATAGGGATTTATTAGAGTCAATTCTTTCCGATATTTTAGGAAGAAGCATTAGGGTTTCAACTGTTTTGGGAAATAGGCCAACAAGAAAAGAAGATATTGCAAATGTTGAAGTTGCACAAGATGATGAAATAATCCGTGTAGCCGCAGAAATCTTTAACTCAGACTCCATAAATTAATCTTGTTACTTGTCACAATTATTGGAGTGTTATATGATTCCTCCATCAAAATGTCATCCAAAGTTTTTGATTTAATAAAAGAGGAAGCGCATAGACAAAAGTTTGGCTTAGAGATGATACCTTCTGAAAATTATACTTCAGAAAATGTAATGAAGGTCATGGGATCAATTCTGACCAATAAATATTCAGAAGGTTTTCCGGGTGCAAGGTATTATGGAGGAAATGAAGTAATAGATAAAGTTGAAATTTATTGCCAAAGTTTGGCGAATAAATTATTTGGTACAGCTCATGCCATAGTTCAACCTCACAGCGGATCACCTGCAAACCTCGCAATAGCATTGGAGTTGGCAGGACCAGGTGGAACAACTTTGGGTCAGAGTTTAATAGCTGGTGGTCATCTAACATTTGGCGCTCAAGCAAGTTGGACGGGACGACTATTTAATGCTATCCAGTATGGTGTCGACCCGAAAACTTGGAAAATTGATTTAAATGAGGTGAGAACCTTGGCAAGAAAACATAAACCAAAGTTTATTTGGGTTGGCACAACTGCTTATCCATATAAAATAGATTATAAAGGTTTTGCAGAAATAGCAGATGAGATTGGTTGCTATTTAGTTGCGGATACATCCCACATTTCAGGCCTAATTGTAACTGGTTATCACCCTTCTCCCGTTCCATACGCACACGTTATTATGACAACAACTCATAAAACATTAAGAGGCCCAAGAGGAGCAATTATTTTAATAACAAAAAAGGGGTTGGATAAAGATCCGGAACTTTCCAAAAGATTAGAAAAATCTGTTATGCCAGGTCTTCAGGGAGGACCACATGATCACCAGACTGCTGCAATTGCTGTAGCACTTGAGGAAGCTTTAAGGCCTTCTTTTAAAACCTACATTGGACAAGTTGTTAAAAATGCAAAAGTTTTGGCAAAAGAACTTGGTACTGTTTCAGAAGTACATCTTGTCTTAAAGAGTTTGACAGATATTGGGTATGGTTTAGGTTACCAAGCTCAATATGCTTTGGATGAGGCTGCCATCACTGTTAATAAGAATACAATCCCGGGTGAACCAGCATCTCCTTTTTATCCATCAGGAATTAGACTTGGAACACCAGCCTTAACTTCAAGAGGAATGAAGGAAAAAGATATGGTTAAAATTGCTGCATGGATCAGGAGAGCTTTAGAAGAAATAAGAGGTTTGGATCTGCCAAAAGAGCAGGATAAAAGAAAAGATTTTCTAAAAGAGGTTAAGAAAAAGCTTAGAGAAAATAGAAACCTTAAACTGATCAGAAAAGAAGTAGAAGCCTTTGCTGGAAAATTCCCGGTTCCTGGGATTTAACCTTCCAATCCCGGTTTGTAAATTCAAATCCAAACCGGGATTGTAGGTTCACTTATGAAAGTTTCTGGAAAAGAAGTAGCTGATGCTATTTTAAATAAACTGGAAAAAGAAATAAAGAAAAAAAATCTCAAACCTGGCCTCGCTATTATTTTGGCAGGAGATAATCCATCCTCAAGAATTTATGTTAACAACAAAATAAAAGCTGCAAAGAAAATTGGAATCAAAGCAGACCTTTATGAATTTAGAGAAAACGAGTTAAATAAATGCTTAAAAACTCTGGGCAGACTTAACGATGACCCAAATGTTCACGGAATAATAATTCAACATCCCATATTTCATGAATGGAATTATGATGAACTTTTAAGTAAACTTGATCCAAAAAAAGATGTTGATGGATTCTTAAAAGACTCACCTTATTCCGGTGCAACAGCATTGGCTGTTTGGGAAATGTTAACAGCTTTTTCTTTACTTGAAGAATTTAAAAAGGTAGAAGATTTTTTGAAAGGCAAAAAAATAGTAGTTTTGGGAAGAGGTAAAACAGCAGGGGGACCGATTACAGATCTTTTAAAGTCAAAAGGGTATGAGGTTATATCTATAGTTCGTGATACTAAAAATCCAACGCCTAAAATCAAAAGTGGAGACATTATAATTTCTGCAACCGGTGTAAAAAATATTGTTAACAAAACGAATTTAAAGAATGGAGCATATGTTATAGGAGTTGGGGTAGGGAAGGAATTAGTAGATGGAGAGCATAAGATTTTTGGGGATATCAAAGAAGATGATGTATCAAAAATTGCCAGATTATATTGTCCAACTATTGGAGGAATAGGGCCTCTTACAATTGTGTCACTTTTGAAGAATGTGGTTCAGTCCG
>CAYLXC010000005.1:0-45923 GCA_964387865.1 uncultured Gammaproteobacteria bacterium
TTCTAAACTTCTTGTTGAAAAAGGAACAATTACTGTTAACGGAATTTCTCTAACTGTCATTGAAGTTAAAGGAAACTCCTTCAGTGTTGGAATTGTCCCTTTCACCTGGGGACATACTATGCTTAATAAAGTAAAAGTAGGAGACAAACTAAACATTGAAATGGACATTATCGGGAAATATGTACAAAAATTTGTAACATGAGTAGTCCAGAGTTTCAACTAATGCAAATACATAGGGTAGCAGAGACAATAATACCTACAAAATTTGGTAGGTTTAGGGCAATTGCGTATAGATTAGATAATGGTAATGAACACATGGCGTATATTCCTAGCGATAAGTTCAGAATTGATGAAGGTGATCCTATACGGGTTCATACAGAATGCCTTGCGGGTGATGTTTTTGGATCAAACCTTTGCGATTGCGCAAAAAGGTTGCATGAAAGCATGGAATATATTAGTAAGCGCGGACTGGGTGCAGTTATCTATGTTCGGGATGATGTCGGAAGAGGAGTGTCATTAGTCACCTCTACGCTTTGCATAGAAGCAAATGTGAGGGGTATTCGAATAGCGGCAAGCATAGCCAATAACCTAACAAATCACCTATGATCAGTAATATTCATATTGCAATTGTAGTAAGTAACTACCATAAAAATATTACGAATGAATTATTAAGGCACTGTTTGGAAACTCTCAAAAAAAAGGGTGTTTCGGAAAGTCAAATAACAGTTGTTCGTGTCCCCGGATCGCTTGAAATTCCTCTAGTTGCAAAAAAACTTGCCAAAAAGAGCATTTTTGACGCAATTATTGTGATTGGAGTAATTCATAAAGGTGAAACTTATCATTTTGAACTTGTGGCTAATGAGTGTGCGAGAGGCTGTATGCAAGTCGGCCTAGAATATGAAACACCAATAATTTTTGAAGTTCTAGCAGTCTATAACCTTGAGGATGCAAGAGTGCGCGCAACAAGGAAAAAAGAAAACAGGGGTGTGGAGGCAGCCCTTACGGCATTAAGAATGATTGAATTAATGCGGGAGATATCCTGAGTTCAATACGCTCCAAGGTATATAAAGTCATGAATAGACTAGAGAGAACTAAATTGTTACAATACAACTGTGGGCCGGTAGCTCAACGGTAGAGCACTTCCCTCTTAAGGAATAGGTTCAGGGTCCGAATCCCTGCCGGCTCACTCGAATTTAAACTCACTTCTGTGAGTGTAAAATTCGATTAGCTGGAGAGTGATTTGTGACCGCTATTTCAAATCCCAATTTGAACTAGCTGTTCGTTCCCCGCCTTTGGCGGGGGTTATTAATCCCTGCCGGCTCACAGTACTTCCTTTATATAGTAAATAGTAAAAATTGACAGTTGGAGATTTCATGATATACTTCTTTCCTTATGAATTTGGGAGTTGAGCAAAAAGCCACTTTAGAACAGGCCATAAGTGTCAGGGATAAATGTCAGAAGATAGTTTCCGAAATCAGAAAGAGGACAGGGATGCCTCCAAATGAGGTTAGGATGGAAGAAGTAATTCTTAAATCACCTCAGATACAAGCGACCAAGGATCTAGATCCAGCAATTAAGCGGTATTTTGAAGCTCTTTCCTCTTTAGCAGGAGATGAAATCCGATGGAGGAACTCAAACCCCAGTTTAAGATTACTAGTTGTTGGGGGATCAGGTGGAATATGGCTGGGAATGGATGCATACAAGGTTGGACCTTTGGGGCTTATACTTTACAGTAATATTCATGAGGTATTCAACGGTAATCGAATTCAAACAGAGGTTTTGCCAATACATTTTGAAAGTGTGGAAAGGTCTCTGGCTGCAAAATTACAGGAAACATATGATGGGTTAAAGAAACATATAGGGACTGTTGAACCTTTCTTATTTGCCAACAATCTTTTGGAATTTGTACGAACTTATTCCTGATTTTTATCTGCTTCATTTATAACCTCTTGAGAATTTAGCTCTCTGGGACCATTTTCATCTGACGGGAGTCCCACACTTTTTAAAGTTTCGTCAATATCCTCCACATCTTTCGGAGCATGTCCTAAAGAAGATTCCTCATCCTGAATTTCCTCATCAGCAGAATCAGCTTTATCATGTTTTTGATCATCGGTATCTGCGGTTTTCATAGGAGAATGTAAATTAATTTTACCATAAATTTATGCGCGCCCGAGAGGAGTTGAACCTCTAACCGCCTCGTCCGAAGCGAGGTGCTCTATCCATTAAGCTACGGGCGCAAATGTCAGATCCTTCTCCCGCACCAGAGTCGGTGCGGGATCAGGATGACAAAGTGCGTTCAGAAATTATACGCACTTTGTCATTTTAGCATTTTTCCCCATTTTCTGTTATTATTTGCGGCATGCTAAAAAAACTACGTATTGCACAGATTGCAAACATAGTTGAACGTATACCTCCTAAAAGATACGGTGGAACGGAGAGAGTTGTTTATGCTTTAACAGAGGAGCTTGTAAAAAAAGGTCATAATGTAAGCCTTTTTGCAAGCGGGGATTCTCAAACATCAGCCAAACTTTTTGCAATTTATCCAAAATCTATTCGTGAGGCTCGATTTGAAAATATTTATGGAGCAAACATATTAAGTCTTTTAAATATAGGCTATGCTTATAAGATGCAAAATCAATTTGATATAATCCACGATCATAATTGTTACCTCAGTTTGCCTACTGCTAATCTTTCTAAAACTCCTGTTGTGATGACTTTACACGGACCCTTGGGAATTAATGAAAAAAGAATTTTCGAGAATCTTAATAAGCCATATCTTGTCTCTGTTTCAAAAGCTCAATCTTACCATGCAACAAATCTTAATTATTTGGGATACGTTTATAACGGGCTTAAAATGGACCATTTTCCATTTTCAAAAGAGGATGATGGCTATCTTTTGTTTGTTGGCCGAATTTCTCGGGAAAAGGGTGTTCACTTTGCAATTGAGGCTGCACAATATCTGAATCTTCCCCTTATTATTGCTGCAAAACTTGACAGTAGTAAGGATGCAGCGGATGATGTGCAGTATTTCCATGAATCAATTGAGCCAAAATTATCTGATCAAATCCGCTGGATTGGGGAAGTTGATGAGCAGGAAAGGAATAGGCTTATGAGCAAAGCACTATGTTTGCTTCATCCGGTTAATTGGAATGAGCCTTTTGGGCTAACTATGATTGAAGCTATGGCATGCGGATGTCCTGTGATTGCATTTAATATGGGATCTATTCCGGAAATTGTGGCTGATGGAAAAACAGGATTTATTGTAAATAATGTTGTTGAAATGATTGAAGCAGTTTCTAAAATTAAAAAAATCAAACGGGAAGAATGCAGAAAATATGCATTAAAAAACTTTAATGCGAAAAAAATGACTGATGAATATGAAAAAATATATTGTAAAATTTTGGGAATAGGTACTTGATACACTCGACTTCGCTCAGTATCAATAGTCAGTGAAATCGAAGTATTGACAAAAGACTAAAACAATAAAGGAAGGGGGTGAGAAAAGTAATGGAAGCAATTAGTATAACAGTTGGAGCAATAATTGCAAATTCCGTGTCAAGTTTGGGAAGTTATTTGCCGCAATTTCTAGCAGGATTGATTTTACTTTTGATCGGTTTGGCTGTTGCAGCACTTTTAAAGGAAGTTGTTTTGAGATTTTTGAGATTTATTAACGTAGAAGGATGGTTTGGTAATGTTTCTGACTGGTTCAGCAGGATTAGGACAGACAAAGGAATAAGAGGTAGTGTATGGACAAATTTAGTATCAGAATTGGTTCGCTGGACGGTTGTAATACTATTTTTAGTTCCTGCAGCAGAGGCATGGGGGTTACCTAGAGTTACAGATCTTTTAAACCAATTTCTATTTTATATTCCAAACGTTTTTGTAGCGGTTGTTGTGGGATTTATAGGGTTGGTTGCAGCAAAACTTGTATCTGATGTAATAAAACACACAAGTAAAGGTCTGGGCAGTGAATCATCCAATCTTTTATCATCAATTGGCAGATGGGCAATGGTGTTTTTCACAGGTTTGATAGTTCTAAACCAGCTAGGGGTTGCTGCTGATTTAGTTAGGATTTTATTCACAGGTATTGTGGCCATGCTTGCAATTGCAGGAGGATTGGCTTTCGGATTAGGAGGACAGGATAGCGCAAAAAGAGTTTTGGGGGAGTTGCAGAAAAGACTGGAGAAGTGACCAAGTCCTTCTTGGTCATCCCCGATTAGATCGGGGATCCATAAATAATTATTAGTATAGATTCCGTAACAAGTACGGAATGACATATTAAGAAGTAGTTACCAGCTTTAGGGCGCCATATAATCCTGCTGAGTCACCTAATTTGGAAAGGGTAATCTCTGGTGGATCAGGAAATATTGTTAAATAATCTTTAAGGTAGGTTTTGACTTTTTTAAGCGGGATTGATTTCATAACTGCACCACCGAGGATAACTATATCCGGTGACCAGTGGACTATGGTGTTATTTAGACCAATTGCCAAATATTTTGTTACCTGATCCCAAATTTGAGGATCAGTTATATCTTTACCTTTTTTACCATGAATTCTTAACATTGCAGAGCCTGAAACATAAGATTCCAGATGTCCCCTGCCACCACAATTACAGGAATCTCCATCAGGCACAATAATTTGATGGCCGGGTTCAAAACCCAATGAATTTTCATCAATTTTTCCGTTAACTACTCTTCCTCCGCCAACGCCTGTACTAATTGTTAAATAAGCAACTATATTTTTTCCGGCACCCGCCCCATAGACTGCCTCACCTAAGGCTGCCAAATCAGCATCATTTTCCAAATGCACAGCACAATTAAGTACGGCTTCCAGTTGCTGTTTAAATGGCTTATTAATCCATCCGCCAATGTGCGGGCTGGAAATAAGCATGGTCTTACCTTTATTCAATGTTCCTGCCAGCCCGCCAGCCGCAGCTTCAATTTTTTCACCATGGGCCATTTCATCCGCAGCTTGTTTTATATTTTGGATAGCCTGCTCAAAATCCTGGGTTGTTGGGATAATTTTCGGCTCTCCAATAGTTTTACCATCGGAAGAGAGAGCAATTCTCATTTTGGTTCCGCCTATATCAAAGAGAAGAAACATATTAATTTACAATTTACAATTAACAACTAACAATTTCAATAGCGGGTTGTACAAAATTTAGCTTTGCACCCCAGGGGTACAGGCACGTTATGAGCCATTTACAATAGTAAAGTTTTATGTTAAGTTGGTTGCCGTATGAAAATAGGTTATATTGGCTTGGGAAGAATGGGGAAAAATATGGTTCTAAGGCTTTTAGAGCATGGGATTGAGGTTGTGGCTTGGAACAGGACAAGGGATGATGTTGATGAGGTGGTGAAATCAGGAGCAACAGGTGCAGAAACAATTGAGGATTTGGTTTCAAAGCTGGAAGCTCCCAGAATCATCTGGTTAATGCTTCCTGCAGGGGATGTGACTGATGAGTATATTGACAAGCTTCTTTCATTACTTTCCCCAGGTGATCTTATTGTTGATGGTGCAAACTCATTTTATAAGGACACTCTAAGACGTGCAGAAAAGATTAAGCCTAATAATATACATTTTATGGACATTGGGGTGTCCGGGGGACCTTCAGGGGCCAGGAATGGTGCTTGCATGATGATTGGAGGAGATAAGGAGGATGTGGAGAGAGTGATTGAGGTAGTAAAGGCTGCATCTGCTCCGGAGGCTTTTGGTCATTTTGGTCCTGTTGGAGCAGGCCATTTTGCAAAGATGGTTCATAACGGAATTGAGTATGGGATGATGGAGGCAATAGGGGAGGGGGCTGCAATTTTAAAATACGGTCCATTTAAACTGGATTTGGTTGAGATTTTCAGGGTTTATAACCATAGGTCTGTGATAGAAAGCAGACTTGTCGGATGGACGCAAGATGCTTTATCAGAGGATCCTGAATTAGAAAATATATCATCTGAAATTAAATCAACAGGAGAAGGGGAGTGGACAGTAAAAACTGCAAAAGAATTTGGGGTGGAGACTCCAGTAATCGAGGATTCCTTCAAAGTTAGGCAGAATTCAGGTAATGATCCTGAGAATTCTCCGGCAGGTTTTAGAAACAAAATAGTTTCTGCCCAAAGAGGCAAATTCGGCCAGCATGCTGTAAAAAAATGACCCCTTGACAAATTGTATAGGATTGGTTTATAACGATTGTGTTCAATGAATCTTCAAATTACAGGGATTAAACTAACCTCTCTGATTGCCCTGACTTTAGCAATCTTATTTGCATTATTCCTAATCGTGGTTAATGTGTTTGCAGCAACCACAGTTAATCTTCAATTTGCAAATCATATCAAAGCAAATTTACCTGAACAGGATGTTTTTATTCAAAGTCTTAGTAATCCAAACCAGGTTGTAAGAGTTGAAGGTGATCAGGCAAAGGAAGCAACCATTTCAGCTAAAACCGTTTACGCTGCATCTTCCGCAGTTGAACATGACCCTTTTAAATTGGGAGATAATCCTTTGGGACCTTTTCCTAAAGGTAAAAGTTTAGGTTTTACGCTTGAAGAATGGCTTGGGGCACAAGGTAGCGGTACATATATGGTTGATGGGGACAGTGCCCAGCTTGATCTTACCTTCCAAAAACTTGTTCCAAATGGGGTCTACACTGTTTGGTGCTCAAGACTCACATTCCCCCCAAATCCCAGTGTGGTAGATAGACCTTGTGGATTGGCAGATGGTTCGGAAAATGTACTCACTGCTGATGCGGATGGTGCAGGAAGTTTTAAGCTCGGGATGAAACCACTTGAGGAGAGCACGACTGAGACAGCTTCTTTAATTGCATTGGCATACCATAGTGATGGAAAAACTTATGGAGAAAAGCCCGGAGATTTTGGCCTAAATTCTCACGTGCATATTTTTGCCATGATCCCCATAGCAGAAGCTGCCGTGAGCCCAGCTCCTACGCCAACCCCACAGGCAACATCAATTTTGGGCCTTTCGGGAACAGCATGGTTTATTATTATTGTGGTTATAGTTGTAATATTTTTGGGATTTTGGATGATGAGCAAAAAAGGTTCCCAATCCCCACCTCCTCCTACTGTTTAATCCCTCTTCCAGTCAGGTCCATCAAAAGCATGGCAATACTATCTAAATTCTGCAAAAGTCCATTGAGGGCTCAAGCCATTTTCTTCCATCAGCTTCAATTAATTCATCAGTTTCTTTTGGGCCCCATGAGCCTTCCTTGTATATATGGGGTTTACCACGGACAGCAGAAAGGGGATCAATAAATGCCCACTGGGCTTCAATCTCCTGTGCATCATTAAAGAATGTCTGATCTCCTCTAATTGTGTCTGTTAAAAGCCTCTCATAAGGATCAGGAATATAATGACTGTGTGGATCTATCCGGTAGCAATATTGCATGTATTCTGGTTTAAGCTTAAGTGCGTGGCCAGGTTCTTTTGTTAAAACACGCAAAACTATTCCCTCATTTGGTTGTATCCTGTAAATTAGGATATTTGGTTGATCCTCCATATGCTTAAATAATTTATTTTCTGCTCCCTTAAAAACTATTGATATTTCAGTGACTGTTTGGGCAAGTTTTTTCCCGGCTCTTATATAAATTGGAACATTCTTAAATCTGTCATTTTGAATAAAGGTTTTTAATGCATAAAAAGTATCTGTTTGGGAATTTGGCTTAACATTTTCTTCCCCATTGTAGCTTTCATATTGCCCAAAGACAACTTTTTTTGGCAAAGAAGTTAGACTTTTTAGGATTTTAATTCTTTGAGCAGTAACTGCCTTATTGCTAAACTCAGATGGGGCATCCATGGTGGAAAACGCAAGCATTTGAAGCTGGTGGTTTTGCCCAACATCTTTTAGAGCACCAACTTGGTCATAATAACCGCCCCTTTTACCAATACCGAAATCCTCAGTTGCAGTTATCTGAATATGATCTATGTAACTTTTATTAATTAAAGGCTCAAATATCCTGTTTGAAAATCTAAATGTTAAAATATTTTGCAGAGTTTCTTTACCCAAATAATGATCCAGTCTGTAAATTTGATCCTCGGAAAAGTATTTAAGAAGAAGTTTATTTAGGCTTTGGGCAGATTTTAAATCATTGCCTATTGGCTTCTCAATCATGAGCCTAACCCAGCCTTTTTTATTCCCGGGTTTATTCATCCCCAAATATTGTAAGTTTTCAAAAACATGAGGATAAAGATCAGGATAAGTTGCCAAATAATAGATTCTATTATTACTCTTTAAGAAATCATTTAATCTTTTATAAAACTTAGGATCATCCAGATGTCCGTCAAGATAGTGAAGTCTTTTAGACAAATCAGCAAAAACCTCCTCTTTAATTGGATGTTGATGATGTATATTTTGTTTATTCAAAACTTCATGAAAATATTTTTTAAAATCCTCAAGATTCATCACTTTTCTGGCAATGCCAATTATGGACATATTTTTGGGAAGTAGGCCTTTTTCAGCCATGTCATAAAGAGCTGGGATAAGTTTAATTTGAGCTAAATTTCCGGTAATTCCGAATATAATTAAAGCAAATGAGTCCATGATGTAGTAAAAGATAACACTTTTTTAATCCAAAGTCACATGTTAAGATAAAATTTGTGAATAACTTAGATCCAAAAGATGTTGAAGGATCAACTGGAATGCTCTCAAAACAATGTAAACAGATTTGGGAGCAAGCTAAGGAGATAAATTTTCCTGATAATTATAAAAATTGTAAAAATATAGTACTTTGCGGTATGGGTGGTTCTGCATACGGAGGGTATGTTGTATCCGCACTATTCAAGGAGGAGCTTAAAGTCCCAATCTATTCTAATAATGATTATCATTTGCCGGAATTTGTAGATAGAGATACACTAATAATTCTTTCCAGTTATTCAGGAACAACGGAGGAAGTTTTAGCTTGTACCCGCGAAGCACAGGAAAAGAATTTATCAATAACTGGAATTGGTAGTGGGGGAGAATTAGGGAATTTTTTAAAACAGAATAGCTTGCCATCCTTAATTTTTAACCCAAAGTTTAATACTTCAGGACAACCAAGGTTAGGAACAGGTTATATGGTTTTGGGAATTGTTGGAATGCTAAATAGGATGGATCTTATGGAGGTATCTGATGAGGAAGTGAACCAGGCTATAGACGAACTGGATCAGAATCAGGAGGAAATTAAAACCAGTGCTAAGGAGTTATCAGAAAAAATTCAAGGTTTCATCCCCCTTATTATTTCTGCTGAATTTTTAGGAGGAAATGCTCACATTTTGAGAAATCAATTTAATGAAACTGCAAAGAGCTTTTCAGCTTTTTCAGAATTGCCGGAGTTGAATCATCATTTAATGGAAGGGCTTAAAAACCCTTCTGATAAGAAATTATTTGTACTTTTTATTAATTCTGATATGTATTCTGATAAGCTTAAAAAAAGAATTGAGCTTACAAAAGATGTTGTGGAAAAAAATGGAATTACATTTGAAGAATATGCTCCATCAGGTTCATCAAAAATTTCCCAGATGCTAAACGTGTTATCTCTTGGGGGATATTTAACACTTTATCTTGCGTTCTTATACGGGCAGGATCCTAGTCTGATTCCATGGGTTGATTATTTTAAGGAGCAACTTAATAAAGGAGGTGGTTAGATTGAATCAAAAAAATTATCTTCAAGTATCAGGACTAATTTTTACAGCAGCGGCTTTTGTGCATCTTTTGGGGCTTTTGATGGGATGGCCGGTTAGCATTGCAGGAAATAATATTCCGGTTATGGCAAGCCTGTTAATTTTGGGGATATCTGGTTACTTAGCATATTCAGCATATAAGTTAATGAAATAAGTTACTCATGACGTAGCGCTTCGATTGGGTCTAAACGGGCTGCACGGATGGCCGGGGCTACGCCAAAGATTACTCCTACAAGCATGGAGAAACCAAAGGAGAGAGCTACTGACCATAACGGGATTGTAGTTGTGAAGAAGCTTCCTATTATAAGTGAGATAATAAATCCTAAAATTATACCTATTATTCCTCCTACACCAGACAAAGTCATTGCCTCGATTAAAAATTGATTTCTAATATCTGATGATTTTGCCCCAACAGCTTTCCTGAGTCCTATCTCTCTGGTCCTTTCCGTCACAGATACCAGCATGATATTCATTATCCCAATACCACCTACAATTAAAGAAATTGCTGCAATTCCTCCCAACGCAGCTGTTAAAACGTTTGTTATTTGTCCAATTGTTGATAAAGCCTGCTCTTGTGATTGCACGGTAAACTCATCCTCAGAAAGCCTTCTTTTCAAAATATTTATGGCCTGGTCTTGAACAACTTTCACCTCATCAGAATTTAAAGCAGAAATATAAATTGTGTTTAGCCTATCTATTCCAAACTGCTTTTGAGCTGTGGAAAACGGAACATAAATTGAATTGTCAAAATCTATGCCAAAAACAGAGCCTCTGGGACCTAAAGTACCAATCACAATATATTTTAAACCAGCTACATCAATTATTTTGCCCAGTGTTTTTCCTTCACCAAAAAGGGTGTCTTTTACTGTCATACCTATTACTGCAACTTTTTTTGAGGACTGATCTTCGGACTGCTTAAAAAATCTGCCATCTGTAATTTTTAGGGATATAATTTCAGGGTAGTTACCCTCTACCCCGAAAACAGCCGCACCTCTATCATTCTTGCTACCAAATTTTAACGTAGCATTCCTTTGAATTGCCGCAGAAACTTTCGCTTCCCCTGAAAGCCTGTTTTTTAAATTAAGCGCATCCTGGTATACCAGCCTGTTTGCTTGCACACCCCCGGGAGATCTTGCACCTCCAATCCTTCCAGGAATAACAAACAGAAGATTTGAGCCTAAACCCTCAATTTGGGAAGTAATGTAAGTTTGTAAACCAGAAACCAGGGAAATCAGAAGAATAACTGATGTTACGCCAATAACTATGCCTAAAACAGTTAAAAATGAGCGCATTCTGTTTGCAAAAATTGCAGTTAGAGCTGATTGTGTTGTCTCCAGTAAATCCATTAAATTATTTCTCCATCTTTTATCCTGATTATCCTTTTTGCATGTTTTGCTATATTTACCTCATGGGTGATCATGATTATTGTTTTACCTTCTTTATTTAATTTGTCAAGAATTTTCATAATTTCCTCCGAAACTTTTGAATCCAAATTTCCTGTTGGCTCATCTGCTAAAATAATTTCAGGATCATTTACCAAGGCCCTGGCAATTGCCACTCTTTGCTGCTCTCCCCCTGAAAGCTGGTTTGGACGTGAATTTAGCTTATCTTCCAAACCAACATCTATTAAAGCTTTTTTAGCCCTTAGAACTCTCTCGTTTTTACCTAATTTAGTATAAATAAGAGGTAGGGTAACATTATCCAAAGCAGAGGTTCTGGAAAGGAGATTAAATGATTGGAAAACAAAACCAATTTTTTTACTTCTAATCTCGGCTGAAGTATTTTCCTTTAGGCGGGAAGTATCCTGTCCATCCAAATTATAAGAACCGGAAGTTGGGTGATCCAAAAGTCCAATAATATTCATTAAAGTTGATTTTCCGGAACCCGAAGCTCCAATAATTGCAACAAATTCACCTTTTTTTACCTCAAGATTAATATCTTTTAGGGCTTGAAATGAAACTTCTCCTGACTCATAGATTTTATTGACCTTGGAAAGAATTAGAAGAGCGCTCATCTTAACCTCTCCTTGCGCCACCGAAAAATCTGAATAACGGATTGCCGCCTCTTCTGTTTTGCAGCAATTGAGGTGGATTTAAAAGTATATTATCACCCTCATTTAATCCCTCCTTTATCTCCACATCAGTATCAGATTCTATTCCTGTGACAACCTTTTTGGGTTCCAATCCCTGTGAAGTTTGTAAAATAACAGTATCATCCTCCCTTAAAGCCTCAACAGGGATTGTCAAAACATCTTTGGACTCGGATAAAATAACTGCAGCCTGGCCTGATAATCCATTAATAAAGGAGATATCAGGATCTCCCAAAATTATCCTGACTGTCACAATTGTGGCACCTGATGATGTAGTTTCAACTTGCGGAATAATTTCTGAAACCTCACCTTCAATTACCTTATCAGAATATGCATCCAAAGTAACTTCAGCTTTTTGTGCAATTGTTACTTTACCAAAATCTGCCTCATCAACTTCCGCATCAAAAAATGTTTCTGAGCTATCTATCATTTTGAAAATTAAATCCTGAGCACCAACCTGTTGACCCACTACGAAATTAGCCTGTGTAATTATACCGGGAGCAGGCGCTACTATTATTGTATCTTCAAAAGCTTTTTGAGCAAGTTTTACTTGATCAAAAGCATTATCTCTTGCAACTTCTGTTGAAGTTCTAAGTTGTCTTTGAAGCATTGTTTCGTTTAAAGATCCAACATTTGAAAATCCGCCCATTCCGTATTGGAAAAGATGAATATCATCTAAAATTTTGTCAACTATAGCTTGTTTATCTCTCAAAGTGTTTTGAGCCTGTTGAAGTGTGATAACTTGAATTGTATTATCAAGACTTGCCAAAACTTGCCCCTGGTAAACTTTATCAGAGGTCTTAACATTAATTGAGGCTATTTTGCCGCTATTCCTAAATTTAAGGTCAATAGATGTTTTACCACTTAAGGACCCTGATGCAGAAACAGTGCTTTTTATATCCTGTTTTTTCACAGTATAAAATTCTAAAGTTTGTTGATTTCCTTTCGGAAAGATAAAGAAACCAGAAATTACCAACGCTATTAGCCCTATAATGATAATTTTCTTAGGTAGTTTTTTTACTCTCTGAAAGGATAACTTCATATTCTTGCTCCGATTGATTCGGAGTGTGCGTATTATACTGCAGATAAGCAAAAAAGAAAACCTATAGGGAAATGTACAGTTTCTAGCGTCTCACAAAAAGTATAGCATTTGGGATGCTGCGGCCCGGTCCGGCCTTATAGCCTCCTGACCACAATGCTGTTGAGCCTCCCTGGTCCAAATTTAGGGCTGAATCCATGCCTAAAGCTTTCAAAACCTTCGCAGAATCACCCATTGTAGCAGAGTGGACTACTCCAATATAAACCATACTGCCTTTTGCGGCTATGAATGTCCTTGAAGCTTTCCCGCCAAATTTAGGCTCATTGGGAGCCTCTGTAAAATTAATATTCCCCCCTGCAACCAAAAGAGGGTAGTTTGCTAAAACTGCATCCACACCGGTATCCCGGCCCCATTCCAGGGATTGTCCAACAAATCTTGCGGAACCTGCAGAAAGTATAACTGCCGGAACAGTTGAATAAACATTATTTCCTGAATTAAAATAAACCTTATTTTTATTCATTAGCAAAGTGTCAAAAGAATTTGTTTTTCCGGTACAGGATGCATATTCTGCAGGACAAAAATATGAACCGTTAATTCCGGCATAAGCACCGTTTCTTGAAGCATAATCTGCCAAAGATAAAACAGGGCAATTATTTGAACAATCCGAATCGGACGCAGTATCAACTATGACTTTTGTTGAATTTAAATCCGCGGCAATTATACCAACATTAAAATTTGCTCCATCTACATTAACTGATTGGTAAGAGTAGCCGGAACCGGGCGGTGTATTATTACTCACAACTTGAGGAGTTTTGGTTGGGGTAGGTGAAGGTTTGATTGTTGGTGTCATAGTCGGAGTAGGCTGAGGGGTAGGTGTTGGGATAGGTGTGGATGTGGAAATTGGAGTTGGAGTAGCGGAAGGTAATGCTTGAGGAGTTTGTAATGCGGGAATTGGCATTTCGTCTTTCTGAGGGCGTGAATTTACATAAATCATAGAAGTTATAGCTGCAATAATTATAATAATAAAAATTGGAGCTATTCCTTTTTGATTCATGGGCAATTAAGATTTTTGGGAGTCTATTACATTTATTATCTTATCAACTGCTTCATCTAGTTTTCCAGAGGCATTTTCTACTACGAAATCATAACTTTCCTTATACTGATCCCAAATTTTTGCATCATCCTCCATTCTTTTTTGGATTTCCATCTCAGCTAAACCCCTATTTTTAAGTCTTTGCAAAACAATGTCATCGGAAACTGTTACATATATTACTAGAACTGTCTTCAAAAGGTTTTCAGCCTTTTCAGATGGGAAAGACCTTTTAATAAACTCTCTTACCTCTCCAGCTCTTGAGGGGTCAATCCTCCAAAGTGTATCAACTTTTAAGGCTTGTTCAAGCTCGGTTTTGTAAGTTCCGTATAAGTTTCCTCCATACTCAACATATTCTGCAAAATCATCATTTTTTACTTTTTTCAAAAACTCTTCCCTTGTTAGGAAATTATAATCAATTCCATCTTTCTCACCATGTCTGGGAAACCTTGAAGTTGTTGTAATTACTCTTTTTAAAGCAGGATATTTTCCCAAAAGCTTATTTTTGATTGTATCTTTACCCGAGGCTGTTTTACCTGTGAGGACTATTAACATTTAATTAATACAGTGGGAGCATTTGCAGGAAAAAACTTTCCTGTGACCACTGGGAAGGGTTAATCCTTGGATAATTCCTCCAATAAGTAGTCCCCTTGTAAAAATATGGTCTAATAGTGCAACTGATGTAACAGAAGATAAAGCAAGAAGAATTGAAAAATTCATCCAATGGTGAAAATGAATTGCTCTTCCAAACATTTGTACTCTTAGAACAGGAAATAGCTGAATCCTTTTAATTTTTATATTAGGAAGTTTCTTTCTGATTCTTGCATTAGGATGAGTTGTTGCACGTAAGGTTAAATAGCCTAGGGCTGTTGATGGTAGAAGTGATAAAATTTCCATACAAGTTCCTTGTTTAATATATATTAAAGGTTATTGAAAAGTCAAATTGAGCCTGAATAGTATACCAGAAATTTTATCCGAAGTCAAACTATAGGATTTCATGCTTCAAACGCCGCGTGGTATAATGTAAGAGGTGGAAAGCAGAGATATTTTAAATTTAATCTTAATTATTGCAATTTTGGTTATTACAGCTTGTTTTGCATACGCAACTTTTTACCTTACTCAGGCATTAAAATCAATTACAACTTTGGCTGACGATTTGGTAGATACAACTCAAAGTATAAAGCAAAAGATTCAACTTAAAGCCTTGGCAACAATACCTGCTCTATTGGTTGCTCTAATTGGTAAAGTAATAAAAAAAAGGAGGTGAAAAAAATGGCAGACGGTAAAAAAGGGGTCAACCCTCTTACAACTGGAGTTGTTGGAGCAGTAATTGGTGCGGCAGCAACTGCAGCGGCTATAGCTTTATCTGATGAAAAAAACAGAAAAAAGGTTGAGGCAGTTTTATCTGATCTACAAAAACAGGGGGACAAAGTTTTAAAAGAGATTACAAGACGGGCATTGGATATAAAAGAAATGGGAGATAGAGCTTTATCAAAAAATGAGCCTAGGAAATTAAAGGGAGGAAAGAAAAAGGCCTAGAATTAGTCCAGCTCACAGGGATTTTCAGTTTGTTTGGATTCCAAAGAATCTGCAAATTCCAAGATCCCTTCAAGTACAAACAAATTTCCACCGGATATGACTTTATCGGCCCATTCCTCAAATATTTCCCTACGAGCTACTGGATTAGAAGTGCTTATTGCCGCAGCAGCAGCTAATAGGACCGAAAAAATAAGTTCACCTTTAGCTTGACGTTTATTAAATAAAGTGATTTGATTCACTTTCTCGCGCACGGCCGATAAATCATCTACAGGCAGTTGCCCACTTTCAAATTCTGTCATTTTTTTATTTTATCATATTCTAATTACACCTGGCTGAACCAGAATCCCTAAATTCAGAACGATTAGTTGAGATAAACTCCCAGTCAAAGCTATCTTTGTGCAAAATTAATTTAAGGACTCCAAAATTTTCATTGTTTCTTACCTGACTATATTTATTAATATTTTTTATGCTGTATAAACTTCTTCCTCCTGTTCCAACGATAAACTGCCTAATGCCATCCTGTGTTACAAATCTTTCATAAATATGGTCATGACCATTTAGAACCAAATCAACTCCATTTCGGGATAAGATTTCCCAAACAGGCTTTACAAAATCATTTAGACCATGTTTACCTGAGCTAAAATAAGGATGGTGAAAATAAGCCAAACTGCACGTTGTTAGATTTGTTTTAAGGTCTTCTTCTAACCATTTTATCTGATCTTGGTTGAATTTGTTGCTGTCCAGGGAAATTAGATGCCAATCTCCTAAATTAAAGGAGTAATAGCTTTTAATTTTTGGAAAGTAGTTAAAATAACCTTGAGCATCTTTTGTCTGGTATTCATGGTTACCTAATGCAGGGTAAGTCTTATCTTTAAATTTTCCCCATGATCTGTCATAAAATTTATAAAAATCCTCCAAATTTCCATTTTCATATTGCAAATCGCCCAATATCAAAACAGCATCCGGATTAATTTTCTCTACCAAATTTGCAGTTTTTTCCTGCTGGCACTCAGAGGACAGGTAAGAAATACGGTTACAGGAAATATCCCCGGCAACAACAATAACAGGATGAGTTGTGTTTGAGGTATATGAAGGAAATTCAGTTTCAGGTGCATCAGAACCTTTAAAAATTATAAAACCTGTAATTAGAATTAAAATACTCACCAGTCCCAGAAGCTTACGCATATATAACTAGTATAGCGGAAAATGAATAATATGCGGACCGGCTGGATTTAGTTTATAACTAGTTGTATAGGTGGGTGAGTGGACAGACCTACTTTGTACCCAATTCAAGAAATTTAAAGCTGTTTACGAAATTCCTAACTATGGTATAGTTTAGCTATGAATAAGGGTTTTTGGAAAGGTTTAGGCTATAGCTTCTTAGCAGGCTCTTTTTTAAATTTACTACTTGTTTTTGCTTTTAAAATCCTTCAAAAGATAGGGATAATTCATACTGAGGAGAATAATCCATTTCTCATTCTGGGGGTATATGCGGTTGTTCTGTTAATCTATACATTAGTAGCTGTATTTTATTCTAAGCGACAATCATCAGAAAATCTGGAAAAATTAAAAAAGGAAGTTGAAAATGTTACTGGCAAAAAGATAGTTTAGCTTGTCCTAACAACCTAAATCCACTCTGGGGTGGTCGACGGGTAACGCTCCCGCTCCCTTCCGCTCCACAGGCGGACGTTCTACTTTTGAACTACGACCACCATGACGCTCTTCCTGGGTTGCTTCTTTATTTTATGGTAATTTATTTAAGGTAGCAACCCGTCATGTACCAGATGGTACATGACCCATTGAGCTACAGCCACCAGACATTCATATTCTACTTGATTTTTACCTCATAATCTAGTTATTATCAGCGTATATGCGCATAAGAGAAGTATTAGTAGAAAATGCGGCATGGCACATAAATGATGTTGAAAATGCAGTGAGGCGCATAATTAAATTATATACTCAGGAATTTGAGGTACTGGATTCAACTGGATGGGAAAACGCGACGGATAGGGCTCTCTATTCATCAAGAGGGCTTGAAAGTGTAATTGCTGCACTAAATCCGGTCGGATTTAAACTTTTATTCGTTGGACCTAGATACGCGAACGTAAATGAGGAGCATAGGGTTTTCTGGAATATTATGGAACCAAGGGTCGAACTTGTTGATCCGCCACACGGATTGCAGCCTCAAATATCTAGAGATAAACTTCACGATGTGAGCGATGCAATAATGGAAGTGACAAGGATTGCTTATGGATTGGAGGTCT
The DNA here is from genome assembly GCA_964387865.1 of uncultured Gammaproteobacteria bacterium. Taxonomy (GTDB): domain Bacteria; phylum Patescibacteriota; class Microgenomatia; order Daviesbacterales; family UBA10151; genus CAYLXC01. The sequence goes on from CAYLXC010000005.1 coordinate 17,687, forward strand.
TACGTGATCCGGTTCGGCTTGTATTCCCGAAAGCAATGTACGCAGAACTGAGGCTTAACACAGGATTGTTAATTCAAAGAAATTAACTACTAAAAATCCCACCTTGCGGCGGGATTCCTAGAGAACTTGTATACCTTGCGGTTTACAAGTACCCTCCACTATATAATGTAAATTCACTCTTGTCAACTAGGATTAAATGGATCAAAATAAGTCAATTCCTGCAACTACGCCCGCACGTCATGTAATTTCATTATATGTCACTATATTGTATTATTTGTCACTACATGTTAGTATTAAATCCTAACTCCCCCCGGTTCATTACGACCCGGGGGTTTTTATTGTAGAATAGATTCATGGCGAAAGTTCTGGTCCAGTTTGACGGTAGTAACTTCTACAATAAAGTTAAGAGATTATCTTCTGATATTCACCTTACTAATTATGATTATGCTGGGTTAGCTACTTCAATTGTGGGAAAAAATCCTAATCAAATTATCTATTATGTGGGTTTTGAAAACTTTATTAGTAGAGCCCTTTCTAAAAATTGTTCTTCATATTTAATTCTTAAGAAAAATCAAATTCTAAGATTCTCTAAGGATAAAACTTCAGTTTGAAAATGGGAGGAGGTTCCAAAATTCTTTGGGGTTTACAATTGTGGCTAATAATTTTGGCTGAAGTTCACCGAAATCTAAAACATTAACGCCGGCAGATACTCTACTTCTGACCTTCACAGCTTTATAATTTGGCTTTTCCAGTGTAAAATCAAATGCGTAATCAGGAAGTAAGTTTCTTGCTTCAATTCCATCTGATAACCCATTTTCATCAATTTTTACTTTTTGCAGGCTTTCTCCTACAGCACCTTCAACTGTTAAAATATAGTCACCACTATAGTATTTTTTCCACTTTAGAGAGTTTTTTATTTTCAAAATAACAGGCTGTTTAACTTCTGTTTCAAACTCAAACGGAGGAGAATCAAATTCCTTTTCTTCTGCAAATAAATTTAAAACTACTTTGATTTTTCCGCTTTGGGGTGCTTTAATTCTAAAATGGAATATGTAATCTTTTCCAGGTTCAATTTTCCTGCCTTTTTCCATTTCTTGAGTCTCAATCCCAAGCTCACTTCCACCCTGGATAGGAACCAGTTTGACCACTTGTCCTGCACCGTCTGGTGCGGGACCATACCAAATCGATTGACCAGTGTTTTTAAATGTTAGGAAAATGTCATAAGATTGATTTGCAACAAGGGATGAAAAAATTTCACCCTTTGTAAGTTGGGCTTTATGTTCCTGTGCTGGGCTACCCAGTACCTTTGGCATATCCAGGATAGTTTGGTACTGAGGGTAATATTCCGGAAATTGAGTACCTAATACTCTGTTTTTTTGACCTTCACCAGTTATCTTCTTAAAAGAAAAGTGGTCAAAAGGTGTTTCCTGATAACTTAAAATAAATGGTGTTACTGCAACAATTTGATTGCTGCTCCAGATATCTTCAAAGGCAATTCTATAATAGCCGGAAACTGTGTCTGCTTTATGTAAAGACGGATCATGATTTATTCCCTCCGCATGTTTCCATCCAGTTTCAGTTATGAAAACGGGCAAATTTTTAGTAACTCCTAAACTTCTTAAGAGCTGCATTTCCCAGACCCAACCCCTTATTGAACCTCTGCCTATGGCGTTAGGAGAACCGGAAAAAGCAGGATTAGGGTAGGAATGAGATATCCAACCATCCAGTTTGTTAAATATTCCGGAAACTTCTTCATTCATTTGTCTCAAAAATTTTAATTCATCCTCAAATTCAGGAGGTTTAGATGGAGCAGAAGCATCAAAACCGGCATTCATAACAAAGAAGTCTTCATTTTTACTTTTTAAAGCTGCAATTGTTTTATCCAAAACTCGGGCATAGGATTTTGCATCAACAGAGTTACCCCATTCTTTGCCGTGGTTAGGCTCATTATAGATTACAACATAACGGTTTTTGACAGGCCAATTTAAGTTATTCAAAAAATCAGCCACAGCCTCTTCTTCGCCCTCATACGGCCTTTCCCAATGTTCATTGAGAGGTTTAGTGGCAAGCCTAACTATGGGGATAAGATGCCTTCGTCTTAAATCATTGAAAAATTCCTGCCATTTACTGTGATTTCTGTCTTTGCTTTCTATTAAGAAAGTAATGTAACCCCAATCACCATTTGTGTTAACCAGTTGTGCAGCAGGAGAGGATTCATCAGGAGTGGCCTGGATAATATGAATTCCGAATTTGTTGTTGGGAACTGATAGGGGATCAACTATGGCATGAGCAGGTAGTTGGTAGTATGTAGAAAGTAGAAAGAAAAAAAGCAGACTTAAAAATCCCTTAATACATACTGCAATATACTTTCTACAAACTTTCATGAACCATATATTTTACCATTTAAACGAAAAATTTGACTGGAATATTGTTTAGTGTTAATGTTTAATTTGCAAAATGGCAGATCTTCGCGAAACCTTAAATCACGCCAAAGAAAGACTTACAAAACCCACGGATATTCAGTTTGTTCAAAGATTTTTGGATCATGGCATAAGACACGTAGTGACCGTTCCATGTTCGATAACTGCAACAGTTGACCCAATTTGGTCTGATCATGCCAAGGCAGGCGAGATGGAGTATTGGAAGATGGTTAATGAACACTCCTTAGTGGGGGTTGCAAGTGGTGTGTATTTTGGAACAGGAGAGTTAGCACTTGCTCACATGCAAAATTCCGGTATTGGTAATGCTCTAGATGGATTTGTTTCCTTCGCCGGTGTATATAAAATCCCCACTTTAGCTGTTGCCACCTGGAGAGGAAATGACGAAAGAGATGATTCCGAACCTCATCAAGAGATAGGTAAAAGAACAAATAAATTAACAAAGGATGTTGTTGATAAAAAAAGTATTTTTGGAGAAAGAAGCGGAAGGGGAATCTTAAGGCAAATAGACGAGGCGGTTCTTTGGGCGAGGGAAGGTAATCAAAGCTTAATTAGACTCTCTCCAGATGCTTTCAAAAAGACGTACTTGTTGGTTTTACCAGAAGTTGAGGGTACGGAATATCTACCTATTGATCACAGACTTGAAGTGTTAAGAGCATCTAAAGGAGATTCCATGGATGCTGTTTTTGGAAGAAATCGGATTTCAAGAGATGAAGCATTACGAGAAATAGTTTCACTTAATGATAAAGCCGCCATTATCTTTAGCAATGGGTTTACTGCTAGGGAGGCTCAGGAAAAAGCTGATAGACTGGGAAATTTTTATAATGCAGGTTATATGGGAGGAGGTTTGGCAATCGGGTGGGGACTTGCAAAAAGCAATCCCGATATAAAAGTAATTGTTGTAGACGGTGATCAAAATGCGGAAATGGGAAAGATGCATGAGATTTTGGCAAATGATTATCCTGATAATTTACACTGGTTTATTCTGGATAATGGTTTTGGCACCTCTGTTGGAGTATCTAGGAGTGTTCCATTACCTTGGTGGTACTATGATTTGGCGCATGTTATAAGAACCGTACCAGATATGCCTGGTGAGTTTAGAGCTCCAAGGGTAGGAGGAAGAGGTATTTATTTTGATATGAGGGAGGCAATTGAAATGGCAGAGAGAGTAGGCCCCCTTCCAGTTCATGCAATGAGGTTTAGACATTGGATTTCAATAACTGCTGAAGAAAATCGCCACCTGCAGGGTTTGTTAAATAAAATGGGTGAGGAACTTAATGAACAAATTCCAAGAATTTTCCCCTGAACTAACCACAAATCTATTCAACCGCATAATTGTATCTTGACCTTTGGGTTTTATTAGGGTATTGTAAAGTGTGTCCATGATTGAAGTCTCTGAACCTATCAGTGTCTGGGCATATTTTGAAAATGGAACTGTTAAACCCCACATATTTTTTTGGAATAAAAGACAAATAAAGATAGAAAAAATTAATTTAGTTCATACCACCAGAAACGGATCTTCACCAGCATATCACTTTTCAGTTTCATCAGGTGGGAATTTTTACAGACTTGCTTTTAATCCTGTGGATTTGAAATGGTTTCTGGAGGCAGTCGAAGAGGAATGAAAACTATACTCCATATTGACTTCAATTCTTATTTTGCAACTGTTGAACAGCAGGCTAATCCAAGATTAAGAGGTAAACCTATTGGGGTAACTGGCGGGGACAGGATTAAAAGGACTGTTTTGGGAGCAGCATCAATTGAGGCTAAAAAATATGGGGTAAAAACAGGAATGCAAATTTGGGAAGCAAAAAGATTATGTCCAAATCTTATTTTAGTTCAGGGGGATTCTGATAAATATCTGGAAGTAACAAAGAGATTTTTGGCCATTATAAAAGACTACAGCCCATATGTGGAGGTATTTTCTATAGATGAGGTGTTTATGGAAATACCTACTGCTCGGGGTCCTGCCAGCTCGGTATCCCGCCGTGCATCCTCGCTCGTTTCACTCGCTGCGGCTACTCGTCGGGATCCCTCCTCGCTGTCACCCCTCGCTTTCGATATTAAAAGAAGAATAAAAGAAGAGACTGGTGAGTGGATCACCTGTTCTATTGGCATCTCGTATAACAAACTTATGGCAAAGCTTGCCGGATCTTTGCAAAAACCGGATGGGTTGGTTGTAATTGCAAATGAGGAAGAAGCCATAAAAGTCTTGGATAAAATAGAGCTTGATGAAATTTGCGGAATTGGTCCAAGAATTAAAAAAAGGCTAAATAATATGGGCATATTTGGTTTTGCTCAACTCAGAAAAGCTCCTTTAAAAGCTCTACTTGCATCATTTAAATCTTATGGGGAGATTTTATATAACATGGCCAGAGGGATAGATAACACACCCCTTATTCCTTTTTATGAAAAAGAAGAGGTGAAAAGTATAGGTCACAGGCACACAATTGACCATGATACTTCTGATCCAAAGGAGATAAAGCAGATTCTTCTTAAACTTACCGAACTTGTAGCCCGCAGACTCCGAGCTAAAAATCTTGTTGGGAAAACCGTACACTGCTGGTATCGGAACGCTTTATCCTACTCTGTCATTCCTGCGAAAGCAGGAATCCATATAAATAATTTATGGATCCCGGTACAAGAGCGGGATGACAATGGAAATTTTTCCGGAGATGGAATGCCCGCTTCGCGAGGCGAGCAGATGACAATCCATCCCACCAGTGACGGCTTGGAAATCTTTAAAGCTGCCTGGGGCATTTTCTTAAAAATATGGGACCCTTCGACAGGCTCAGGGCAAGGAGGGGAAATCAGAATGATAGGGGTATCTATTTCTAACCTAAAACCCAAAAATCCCGAAAATTTAACCTTTTTAGAAGAAAAATTACGAGTGGAAAAAATTATTAAAACTTTGGATAAAATCAATGATAAATATGGTGAATTTACCCTGCAAAGAGGAATCCTTCTGGGTACATCAAAAATGCGCCGCATGCCCAATCCCTTTTTAGCAGATAGAAGGTTTAGACTGTAGGATGGCTTAATTTTTCTTCAGCGGGAATTTTAAATCCACTGCATGCATGGTTTCTGTATTTACGAAAAAAGCATAAGCAAGGCGCCGGGAATCACTTACCGACACTTCCAAAACAATATCTCCAGTCCAATCTCGGTTTAAACGAGTTTCCCTCCCAATATCAAAAATCCTAAATTTATCCACATAATAAATTTCAGGGGAGAACTCTATCTTAACTGTTTCATCTTTTCCCGCTACTAGTCTGAAGGCTCCAACGTTTTCGAAAGATCTTTGAACTTCCACCCAGCCGACACTCAGGCTAAATGCATCCAGTACTTGTCTTGTCCTCCTATCCGGCCAACTTTTGAAAGGTGAAAAACGTGACAGCTCTTTATAAACTACCTCTATTTCTTGCATTGTGGCTATTTTAACAAAAAATATTTGATAATCAAGATCCTCAAATGTTAGAATGTTTTAATATTATATGAAAATATTAGTTACTGGAGGGGCTGGGTTTTTAGGCTCACACCTTTGCGATAAGTTAATTGAGCAGGGCCATCAGGTAATTTGCGTGGATAATCTTTCAACAGGGGATCGAAAAAATATAGAGCATCTGAAAGATAACCCTAATTTTATATTTTTGCAGCATGATGTAACTGAAATAAATGATGACACAAAAATTGACCAGATTTATCACCTGGCATCTCCTGCTTCCCCAAATATTAATAATCCCAAAAGTTACATCGCACTTTCTTTTGAAACCATGCAAGTTAATACCTTGGGTACATGGAAACTCTGCGAGAAAGCTGTATCCACGGGTGCAAAATTCCTATTTGCTTCAACATCCGAAGTTTACGGAGATCCATTGGAACATCCTCAAAAAGAAACTTACAGAGGTAATGTTTCAACAACAGGACCAAGGGCAGTTTATGATGAATCCAAAAGATTTGGTGAAACAATTACTTCAGCATTTGTCCGCTCAAAAAATCTTAATGGTGTAATTGTCAGAGTATTTAACACTTATGGTCCCAGGATGGCAGCGGATGGAAGGGTGGTTATCAATTTTGTAACTGCTGCCATGGAAGGCAAACCCCTGCCTGTTTATGGTGATGGTAAGCAAACCAGATCCTTTTGTTTTGTATCAGACATGGTGGACGGACTAATAGCAGCTATGGAAAAAGGGGGCAAAGGAGATGTCTACAATTTGGGAAATCCAGATGAATTCTCCATCTTAGAGCTTGCTGATAAAGTTAGAAGGCTTACAAATTCCAAATCAGATATGGAATACCACCCGCTCCCCGAAGATGATCCTAAAAGAAGATGCCCGGATATAACAAAAGCTAAACAAATATTAGGCTGGGAACCGACAATCGGGCTTGATGATGGACTCAAAAAATTAATTGAATCAAATCCCCTATAATGGAAGCACTCTTTTTTTAAATATATACTCTGCAATTCCGTTGCTGATAAGTTTTATGCCCTCTGGTGAAGGATGAATAAAATCATGAGAGTCTATATAGTCTGCCCTGCCGTCACCTTTTTCATCAAGTGACTGCTCATATATGTTAATTAAGGGAATTTTATGAGATTTAGCATATTCTATGTGGTTTTTGATGTAGGATATACGCTCCTTTGCCCAGCTTACTCTTTCCTCGGTTGTTAAATTAACCACTCCTTCCGCATACCTTAGCTTGTATGGTGAGACAGTTGCAATAAATACAATCACGCTTGTAGGCTTTATTCCTCTAATAATTTTGGTAATCTTATCCAAAGTTTCAGTTTGTTTTTTTAATGCCTCATCAATAGGGAGATTAATAGGATTGTTTCCAAAAGATTCTATTAGAATAACATCAAAATTCTTACTCATAACCGGAAACAGGCTTTCATTCCCTCTGATAGAACCTTTTTCCAGCCCGTCGGGAACAGTCAGGATATTAGTTGACCCGATTCCATAATTTAAAATATTTATTTCCTTTTTTGGATAATATTTTTTTAAATATTTTTTAATGTCCGAACCATCTCCTAAAAATTGTGTCATGGAATCACCAACTAAAACTAAAGTGTAGGTTGAGTTTGGTTTTACAAATGTGGGGAATTCATCTGGTTTTGTAAACTTGGAGCGGATTGCGTAAAGCTGATCTGCAAAAGCTCTCTCCAAAGAAAGTAAGGGGTTAAAGTTAAATGAGATTAGTAAACTGCAGCAAAAAGAAATTATTAAAGAGTTCATCTATTTAAATTATATACACTTACTTTTGCCAAATTGAAAGCCAACTGATAAAATTAGAAATAAGCGCCCGTAGCTTAACGGATAGAGCAAACGCGTTCTAAGCGTTAGGTTGGGTGTTCGAATCACCCCGGGCGCGCAACGTACGAAATTAAAAATTTCTACGTTGCTGGAACGTTTAATTTCTGAAAGAAATTATTACGTTCCGCACACACATTCTGCCATATCCTGCTCCTAAGAGATGTTCTACGTTTACATACTTCAAAGTACTAAAGATAAAAGTCTATACATAGGTTATACAACTGACTTAAAGAAAAGATTCACTGACCATAACAATGGTTTATCTCTGGCCACAAAATACAAAAGACCTTATAAATTGCTATTTTACGAAGCATTTACAAATAGAATTGATGCTAAACACAGAGAAACTTATCTAAAAAGCGGCTGGGGATTCAGAAGTATTAAGAAATTACTGAAAAAAAGTCTACTTTTATAATTGCAGATCAAAACCATGTAACCCTGAAAGTTGTAGCTTCAGAATCAGACCTGCCTTGCCGGCAGGCAGGACACCCCTTAATTACCACCAATCCTGCTGAAAGATTTGTAGTTTAGTAAAAATCTCTTATTTTTTGAACAATTTTTCTATGGTTTTGTCAAAGCCATCCCATAGTTTGTTTTTAACACCTAAAGTAGTATAATTTCATGTATGGCTGTCGAGAATCCATCGAATTGGGATCATTATCATTTTGTAGAGCGGCCTACTCCTCAACGTCTTAATACTGAGCTTCGCCAGTTGTTTGCTCAATTACCGTATAGTCCTCTGCAAAGATGGATCAATACCCCCAGTGATTTGCGTGAACCTACTGGAGAATTTGTTGATGAATTCATGGTCGGTTTAGCAAGAAGGGCGGAATCGGAAACCTTGACTATATTAACAAAAAAATTAGCAACACTACTTCTCCACGCTCCAATAACGTATAGTTTTCGACAGTTCATTATTGATGAGTTTACTTTTCAATATCAAGCTGGTGTTGATCAAGAAAGACTTTCAGATCTTAGTCTGATCTGGATTTTAGATCGGGATGAACCCGCAAGTGGAGGGATATTCGATCCGAAAAAAGTAAAAGATTTTGAGAAAAAAGGCTATAAAGAATTATCAGATTTTCATCCAGCAAATGAACGCTTATTAGGCGCAATTGGGCAAGAACATCTTGATGAGTATTTAAAAGATAGGAGGGAAAAAGGGATAAAAACTAACAGAGAAAAACTACTAACACAATGGGAAGAGGAGTTTTCGGAACGATATGGTGAAGAACCATAATCCACTTGAGAAATAACTTCTTGGAGCTTTTTGCATCCCTGTGGTGAGCCCAGTCGAACCATCAACCGAAGCAAAACTAATCGGTTTCTTTTCTTCTTATTTATTCAAGGGGTTAATCATTACCATTTTCATCGCTGATTGTTAAATTTCTAAAGTAACTCGCATCTACATTCATTTTTTCAAGAAACTTCTGGACTCCAGGGAATTCTTTTTAATAATGAATAATAATTTTTTGAGGCCCTACCAGATATTCTTTTACTTTAGGCCTTAATTCTACAAATCCCACCTCTCCTGTTGGTTGACCGGTTGTATAAAAAGGTTTATCACCTTCCTGCATGGGGAATTGAATTTTTTTATCACCCTCGAGTCTTGACCCGATAGCTGTAAAAGTTATCCCATCCGTACGCCTTGCTTTAACGGCAAGAGTATCTTTTTCAAATATTATTTCTTTTTGTATTATCCCCTGATACAAAGCCGCAAGATTCTTATATGCAATATATGTATCTCTTGGAAGTAGCCTGCCATTCTCGACCTTCATTAGAGAATGATCAGGTCTTCCCCAATCCAAAGCAGAATACCAAGAAATTGCGTCAGCCTGGCCTGTTGCCAAACCCACTAAAAGTCTCAAGATTACGCCTCCTTCTGCAAGCTCTCTGTCTGTTACCTCATCTTTATAGTGATCAGTCGGATTCCCTGTTTCTGTTACTTCATATGGCAAGTGACCCATGCCAAGTTCTTCCATCTTCTTTCTCATAAATCTAATTCTTTGGGGAAATCCCTCAACAGATCCGTAGTTATGGTCAGATACTCCATCAAATGGGAAGTTACCCCTTGCTTTCCTAATTAACTCTTCAAGATATTCCCCATCTCCATAATGGGCAAGTCCCGGGGTTGAAATATGTATACTGCTAATTTTCATTGATCTTGCTTCCTGCCTGATTAAATGGGCTATCTTAAGAATAATTCCTGGCTTGTCAGCTTTTGTGGCGCTTTCTATATTTGGTTCATTCCCCACAATGATATTTCTGACATCATATGAAAGAAGCAATCTTATCCCATCCAAAAAGCTGCCCTCCTCAAACATATCGGTTTCTACTACTGAGGTGACTTTCTGTCCGAAATGAATAGCAAATATAGTTCTGTCAACTACCCTTATTAACGCTTCATCATCTTTGCGAAAATCAGCAAAGCGGGGATTATTTGCGAAAAGTGGAACTATTTGTCCGTTACTTTCAAAGGTTGGATTCCAAGGTTTAAACGCAAAAGTGAAGCTCCCAAGATTTAGTTGTTCAAACTCTTCAAAAACACTTTCATTTACAAGACCTAAACCGGTTTCCCTTTGATTTGGTCGCGAAGTTCCAAGTATTTTTTCCAGCGGGCTAGGTTCGTAAATAGGTTGAGTTGATTGTGCCATGACCCGCCTTAGGGTAGAAGCTTCAATAGCCTCACTCACGCTTCGCATAGGAATTAAGGGTAAGCTCCTGTAACGATGATTTGGCTTTGATATCCCTACTCCATAGGCAGCACCAAGCCCTATTAAAGTTAGGGCAAAACGTCTTAAAAAATCCCTGCGTGTTAAAGCAGGACGAGAACGTTCCATGTAGGGTGTAATTTACTATATGAAGTATTCAATTTGCAACATGGGGCTTAAGTAATATTGAAAAGTCAAATCTTCCCTTTTTCGCATAGTCGGGAGTGTCCGTTCATAACCCTGTTATGCTTTGCGAAGCAAATATCTCTCTGGGGGCGCCACGTAATAATTTCTTTCAGGAATGAATTAAAGTATGTTCTTTTAGCTTTGTTCTTGTAGAATCTTGAGGAAATCATTCGGTGTAATAAGATTAACCCCTTGATAGATTCTTCCAACCTTTCTAAGTAATGGCCCATCTCCGGTTACCAGATAATCTGCTTTTGCGCTGACTGCCGTAGCAAGAACTAGATCATCTTCAGGACTGGTAGTAACACCCTCTATATCTTCTGTAATTAACACTTGTTTTGCTCGGAATTGAAGGAGCGCTTGCGCACGGGATATTTCCTGGGGACTGAGATGTTTAGTGAAATATGGTTTGTGTAGTAAGTCTTTCACCTCATTACGTATATGCTTAGATGTTATGAGAGTAAAAATTTCTTTTCGCCATAGTCTAAGCAATGAACCAGGAACGCTGTTAGGATTACGAAATCCCAAAATACCTGAGGCAAGAGTATTAGCATCCAGAACTGCGGATATCATAGAGAATTACGAGAGGCGAGGTTTTTTCGGCGATTTTCTGTCCGAACCTGCTTTAGCGCTCTATTAACCTCTTGTTCAATCTCTTGAGCTGGCACGTCCTTAAACTTTTCACCAATCTCATCAAGAATGGCAAAATTTTGCTCTCTTTGCTCTTCAAGCTGGGTAAATCTCTCTAAATCCTCAGCCGAGATAACAGCTGCCACAGGAATTCCGCTTTTTTCTACAACAACTCGAGTCTGATTGCGAAATACCTTATTTAATAGTTGACTCCATTGGGCTCTTACATCTGATGCTTTCATTACTTGTGTCATAGGTTCACCTCCAATCTTTTAAAATGGTACTTCGTACACAGTAGTACAAATTAGTACAAAAGTCAAGAACCATGCGTAGCCGCGTTTGACGCGGTAGCCTTAAAAGTCAGAGACCCTGAGCGTAGTCGAATGGGTTGTAGCTTCAGAATCAGACCTGCCTGCCCATTCGGGTCTGAGTCCCTCAGGGTCGAAGACCGGCAGGCAGGACACCCTCTAATTACCACCAATCCTGCTGAAAGATTTGTAGTTTAGTAAAAATCTCTTATTTTTTGAACAATTTTTCTATGGTTTTATCAAAGCCATCCCGAGTAATATGCTTTTGAAGCGTTATAATATCATCAATAGTAAAGCCTCGTAATAATTTCCATATCATCTCTATTAAAAATTTATCACTTTTCATTGCTAGCGATCCTTTTCTCTTAAAAAAGTAATATCCGGCCTCAAAAATATTTCTTGGGTGTGTATATCTAGCTTTCAGTACACCTGAACCCATATAAAGACTCTCTCCTATCATAATCCTCAACCATTCCTCTTGAGTATAAGCATGATTGGGGAAAAATACAGCCTGTCTGATGGCAGTTATCATTGGACCAAATACATAAACTCCTTTTTCTGCTTCGGGAAAGGATGAATGTGCATTATAACCCTCTTTTCGTAGTCTGTGGACAACTCCACTATGAGCAGCTCCTAAACTTCCTACTACTGCAATAACATCAGTTTGTTTTGAAGCCCGTATAACTGCTGCCGCAATCCTGGGATCTCTCTCTGTGACTTCGCTGGCAAACGAACTAACAGCTTCTTGGAAGAAAGGTAAAGCCTCCGTAAATCTTCCTTCTGTGACTAAATCACCAAATTCGTCCATTACAGCATCACGTCGTTTACTTCTTCTTGCTCCTGTGCGAATATCCTTATAAGAGGCAGATTCTATATCTACTCCAACTCGATTTGGATAATCGGTCTGAAGACGATCTATGGCATACCAGCTTGCATAAACAAAGTCTGGGGATTTACGCCTAGCTTTTCGCTCGTCCTCTAGCTCATCTTCTGAAGGTTCCATTCGATGGGTAGCAAATATAGCTCTTAGAAATGATTCAGAGGCTGATAACCCTTGATCAGCATACTTTATAATTTTATTTCTATATGCAGTTGTGACATCAGAGCCCTCATTGAAAATTATCATTCTTCCATTATCAGAGGATCCTAATACCTCTCTTGCAGTTTGCGAAACTGCCTTTATTGCAGGAGAGTGTCTATTCTCATGTTTACCCATTTTGAGTTCAATAACTGTGGGTCTATTATCTCTTTCCATATCTTATAGTATAGCAGATCTAACCTAAAGAATCAAAAATGGTTAATGCCTAGGGGAAACAACAATTTGAGGCTTCTTTTTATGTATTACATTCACATCTTCAGCGATATTCCTCATTAAACCAGTATTACTATTAAGATTTTCCATCCAATTTTTAACTTCTTCAGGAGTGTATTCTGGATTATCAAAAGGATAATTCATTCTCATGGCAACTATCCAGTCTCTAAAAGACCAAACCTCTTGTCTTGCCCCGTAAGGATCAATTATGTGAAGTTGTAAAGTGTTATCAGGCCCTCTACTAAAACCAGCTATTGTTCTTGCATGTTCTATAGCACCCATACCAGCTGGTGAGACATTTTTGGTCGGTGTTAATCTCCAAGCTGCAACTGCAACTCCGCCTCTAGCCAAATCATTAAATAAAACATCCATATCAGGTGATACATCTGGTGATTTGCTTGCTAGTCGGACTTTTGCATGAGGTACTTCTAAATAAAATTGATTGTATGGTTCTCCCGAATTTAAAATACCCCTTACACTATCTGGTGTTGGTATTGTTTCTTTTCCTCCTGCAACAACCTTCAAAGCATCTCTGGAATATTCCGGTCTTGATGTATCAAGTAATCTAAGTGCATTTGCAGTTGCTACATAGGTACAGCTGGTTGTGTCATGTTGTTCCTCTAAACCATCCTGATCTCTAATCGTTCTAGCTTTAGCAACCTTAGGAGAAACAAAGCCATCCGGAAATTGTCTAGCGATCATTTCTTCTGTTCTACGGATTGGACCCTCTATGACTGTTTGTATTTCAGGAGTAAGTTTATCCCAAAAAGGTAAACCAGCATCTTGTGTAGGTCCAGGATTTTCTACAGCATGGATTGTAGCTCTAGACGGGATACGTACCCTAGCTTCTTTACCGGAAACCCTTATTTGGGGAATATCCATTCTACCTTCATCCATAATTGAAGTATAACAAATCTTTGAACATTATTCATAAATTTAGCTTATAATATCCTACCTGCCCTGTACCGTTCTGGTACAGGGCCTGCCTGTTGGACAGATGAATTAAAAATATTTATCCTTCTCTATACAACTCATCATGAGTTCCCAACTCAACAAAATATGCCACTGGCTTATCTCCTTCGTCTATTTCTTTAACAGCTCTTTTATCTGAAGTAATATTAATACTCTTAAATCCCTCCCACCCTCTTTTTAATTGGTGGTTATTAAGTTCTAAATTATGAGGATCTTTTGAAACTCTTGCGGATTCTTACGTCTTGTTTTTTAAGTTTTTTGATTAGCTTTGGAGCAAGTTGAACTCTCATATCCCTTGTTCTTCGAGCCACTTTACAGCCTCTTCGCCAGTTTTAAAAATAGGGGAAGCTTTTCCTGCTTTTCTGTCTTTTTCTGCTTGTTTAATTGTTTTAATAAGATATTCACTTGGTTCATCACCGGCTGTAGTAAACTTAATTGTTTTAGTTCTGATAAATTGCTTTAGAAACCCCTTTAAAACAGCAGATAGGGATAAACCTAAATCTGATGCTATATGTTGGGCCTCTTTCTTGGTGGCAGGATCAACTTTAATGGTGATAACTTGGGTGTTCATGTTAAATAAAGTATATACAAAGTATATCCTTTTGTCAACCCTTCAATTTCATTCAGGGTTGACCTCTTCGAGTCTGAGCCCCGAGGGCTCTTCCCTCAGAGTCGAAGACCTGAGCGAAGTCGAATGGGTCAATATGACACATATTCAATAGGAAGCAAAATTCAATGAGATTGTTGCAGACATGAAATTGGAAGTTATGATACTTTATTATACTTTTATCCACTTTGACCTACTTGACTGATTAAGTACTTATCCTTTAGTGTTAATTACGGCTCTTTCGTCTGCAATTAAATTTTGGTGTTTTGAGTTCAAAATTTCTGCCCAATAGTATTTTTTATATCTTTTATGAAAAGGTTACTACTTAGTATCTTTTCAATTGGAATAGTTACTGCTTTAGTTTTTGGTTTTACCCAAGCATTTTTTTCTGACACGGAAGAATCCAAAGATAATATTTTAGCCGCAGGAAAACTGGATCTTCTGATAGATAACACAAGCTATTATAACCACGCCACATCTTCTGCAACTACATGGGGATTGAAGGATTTGGAAGAAGAGGTTTTTTTCAATTTCACTGATCTTAAACCCGGCGATGAAGGGGAAGATACTATTAGCATTCACGTTGATGATAATGATGCCTGGGCTTGTATGAATATGACCCTAACAAAAGATGATGATATTAGCTGCACAGAACCGGAATTAATAGATGACCCAAGCTGTAATGATCCAGACGGAGACCCCTTTGATGGTGAATTAGGCGGTCTTCTTAATTTCATATTCTGGACAGATGACGGGGACAATGTATTGGAAGATGAGGAGCCAATTATTGCATCCGGGTCAGCTTCAACAATCTTAGATAGTGATATTATTTTGGCTGATTCTGGTGTTAATAATGTTGGTGGAGCAGATGGTGATCCGCTTACAGGAGATCAAACTTATTATATTGGTAAAGCATGGTGTTTTGGAACGCTAACACCTAATCCAGTACCAGGGGATGGCGGTATAGATCCAACAGTTAACTCAGGAATAATTTGTGATGGAACAAGCCTTAATAATACATCACAAACTGACCAGCTAATGGCTGATATCAGCTTTAGTGCAATTCAATCACGCCATAATCCAAATTTCCTCTGTAGTGGTGAAGGAACTCCGCCACCTTCTCCAACCCCTTCCCCGACCCCGCTTTGCTCTCAGGCAGATGTTATGTTAGTACTTGACAGGTCAGGCAGTATTAACTCAACAGAGCTAGGACAACTAAAAACTGCTGCCAAAGACTTTGTGGATGCGTTAGGGCTTACGCCGGCTGGCATCCATGCTGGTCAATCGAGCTTTGCAACAACAGGAAGCCTTGATCATCATCTGTTAGCTAATGCAGTAACTCTTAAGGCTGCCATAGATGCCCTTGTATCCGGCGGATTTACGAATCTGAAAGAAGGCATAGATTTGGCAAAGACAGAGTTTGATAATCCCGGGGACGGTCATGATCGAGCCGATTTAAGCTCTCCTGATAAGATGATTATTATCACCGACGGCCATCCAAACAAACCATTCCCGTCCTCAACAGCGGATGATGTGGCTAAAACTTCCGCTGATAGTGCAAGGGCAGCAGGTATTGAGGTCTTTGTAGTCGGAGTAGGAAGTGATGTTAACACAGCGTATCTACAAACAGTTGCAGATGATGCTTCCCATTATTTCTCAGTAGCAGATTACTCAGCACTTGAAACAACTTTGCAGAAATTAGATCTTTGTGATTAGGCAGGAGAAAATATGTATCACGTTTATGCTTTAAAAAGCCTAAGAGATGACAATCATTACTTTGGTCAAACAGATAATTTATCTGAAAGAGTAAATTTGCATAACTTGGGTAAAGTCACATCAACAAAATATAGACGACCATTTGTTTTAGTTGGATATAAAACATTTGAAACAAGAAATGAGGCAAGGTGGTTTGAATACAATATCAAGCATCATAGTGATAAAAAAAGAAAGTTTCTTAATGAATTAAATACAAAGCCAGGTGTTTGAAGGGCCACCGGCCCGAAGGGCCTCTGGCCCGGAGGGACTGAGAGCGGATTTTGTTTAGAAGGTCTCCGACTTAGAAAGTCTCTGACCAGGAAGGCCGCCGGCCCGGAGGGCCTCTGGCCCGGAGGGGAGGTGATGAAAAATAAAAATGAAAAAGATTTTAATAAGCGTTTTTTCTATAGCTGTAGTTGGTCTGGTAGCATTCGGTGCAACCCAGGCATTTTTCTCAGATACAGAGACATCAAAAGGCAATGTCCTTCAAGCGGGAGCACTTGACCTGAAGATTGACAACACCTGTTATTACAACGGACAAGCTTGCGTCCAGGGTTTCTGGCAAGGAAATGCTGGTATTGGTAATACTGGTAACGTTGGTATTGGCAATACTGATCAGGCAAATGCTTGTTCATGTACATGGACATCTAAAGATCTTGCACAAGGAGATGTATTCTTTAACCTGCACGACTTAAAACCAGGTGATTGGGAAGAAGACACAATTTCCATAAATGTTGATAATCCATCTTGGCTTTGTGCAGACATCAAAGTTACCAGAGATGCTGATAACTCTTGTACTGAACCAGAAATAAAAGATGAAACCACTGCTGGAAAAGTTTGTGTACCTCCGAATAGTGACGGAGAGTTAGCAGAAAATCTCAACTTCGTATTCTGGACAGATGATGGGGATAATGTTTACGAGTGTGACCCGCAGCGTGACGCATGCGAAAAGGTTTTGACAGAAGGAACAGCGGATAAAGTTTTGGGTAATGTAAGATGGGCTTTAGCAGATTCCAAAACAGGAAACGGACCTATTGGTCCTAAAACTTATTATATTGGTAAGTTTTTCTGCTTTGGTAGAATCGGACAAGCTCCGGAATTACCGGGAAATGGTGGCCCAATAGGAGGAAGAGGATCAGGGTTTACCTGTGATGGTAAATCAGTGGATAACCAGTCACAAACTGACTCATTAGAAGGAGATATTTCCTTCTACGCGGAACAATCAAGGAATAATCCAAAGTTCTTGTGCAATCCGCCAGCGAGCCCGACACCAACATAAGGTGATTTATTAGGTTTGGAGGAGGATGGTAATTAGTAGATCCCTCTAGTTCTTGTGACTGCCTACAAGGACTAGGGGGAAAATTGGGATAAATTTATGTCACAATATTTATACGGCCTTTTGGCCGCTCTTGTCATACCTATTATAGGTATTTTTGCTGCATCTTATGCGGGCTATATACCACAAATTAAACCCTTAGTGGTGCTTTCAGGTTCAATGGAACCTGCAATAAAAACAGGAAGTGTAGTTTTTATTCAAAAATCTCAAGACTATAACCAAGGTGATATCATTGCTTTTTCCCAAGGCGGCAAAAATCTTGTTACACACAGGCTAGTCTCCGTTCACCTTCAAGGTGTGCCCAAAGAAGCAGTATTTCAGACTAAAGGAGATGCTAATGAAGAATCAGACCGCACGCAAGTTCAAAAAGATCAAATTGCAGGCAAGGTAATTTTATATATTCCCGGAATTGGTTTTGGGGTTGATTTAGTCAAACATCCAAAAGGCTTTATTTTACTGGTCATTATTCCTGCAACAATAATAATTTATGAGGAATTAAAAACAATCAGAGCAGAACTTTCTAAATTTTTTACGCGTCTCTCTCCAATCTCCACATCCGGTGCACCAAAGCTTATGGTAGTTTTCCCGCTTTTAGGATTAAGCTTACTTCTTATAACTGTCAGCGCCTCCTATTTTTTGGATGAAGAAAAAGCTTTAAGCAATATTATGGGTGCTGCAGCTTCATTTACAGATCAAGTAGATCAATCAGGCCAGCTTGTGTCACCCCAAGAAGCCAGCCAATCTGCCTCGCCGTCAGCACAGCCAACACCATAATGATTTAAACATTTGACATAACCTTTTTTGCATGTTAGGGTATAAATAATGATTATTAGTGCGCGTATACTTTTACCCAAAATTTTAATATTTACTATTTTGTTTTTACTTATTTTAGTATCAGCCTTTACTGTTTTGGCTGAAGATGCCACTTCTCCAGGAACAACTAAAAAAGAAGAAGCTAAAATGAGGAAAGATGAGAGAAAAGATGTAATTGAGGCTAAAAAAGATCTTGCACAAACAAGATTACAAAATCTTAAGGAAAGAATAGCCTCTAAAGGAGCTGCACTTAAGGAAAGACTTAAGACCTTTAAGGATCAGAAAAAGGCGCAAATTGCTGAAAGAATCAATAACAATTTAAACAAGATCAATGAATTAATTACAAATAATATGAGAAGGCATCTTGAGAAAATGACCAAAATTTTAGAAAAATTAACAAATAGAGTAGAGGATGGAAAACCGGACATTAAAAATGCGGATTTGGCAAAACAAGCCATTGCTTCAGCATCAGCAGCAATCGCATCTGTCTCCGCTGCAGTAGATACACAAGCTGAAAAGGATTACACAATTGAGGCAACTTCCGAGGCTACCATAAAAGAGGATGCTCGTACAATGAGACGACAGCTTCACAATGACTTACAAAAAGTAAGAAGGCTTGTTATTGCAGCAAAACAATCTGTTGCAAATGCCATAAGAGTTGCAAAATCCGGTAAGATGGAAAAAGGAAAGGAGGCAACAGAAAGTGGACAATAATCCTTTAACACAATCACAAGCTCCTGAAAATCCACAAATGCAGGGGGTTCCTCCGCAAGGTCAAACCCAACCACAATTTGTTACACCTGTCCCTCAAATGCCAAAATCAGAGAGTGGGGACAGTAAGAAAATGATTGTATATTTAATTGTGGGGCTTTTGGTAGTTGGAAGTTTAGTTTTTGGAATTTATTATTTTATAAGTAATCAACAAAAAGCTACTGACACTTCGCAAAAGAGTGCTCCAAAACAGGAAGAGAGTGTTGATACGCTGGAAACTGAAATAGATGCGGTGAGTGTTGATGATATAGATAAAGAATTTACATCAGTTGATTCCGACCTCCAAAACCTCTAGTCAAGATATTCTTTTAATGCGTTTCTTGTTTTTGGATTTCTAAGCTTTTTGAGCGCGTCTGCTTCAATTTGGCGTATTCTTTCACGACTTACTCCCAATTCTTCGCCAATTTCTCCAAGCGTCATCTCCCGACCACCCACACCAAACCGCCGACGCAACACAGTCTTCTCCCGCGGTTGTAGGTTTTTTAAAATTTCTTCAACACGATCCCGAAGTATATTGTGATGTGCAATTTCAGCAGCATCCTCTCCATTCTTATCCTCAATGAAATCTTCAAGGGTATCTCCTTCATCTCCAATGGGGGAATCAAGTGAAACAGGAAGCTTAGCGGCCTGGATTATTTCCCGAATTCTTTTAGGTGTCATATTCATAGCTTTGGCTAATTCTCCATCATTTGGTTCACGTCCAAGATCTTGCTGCAGTTCCCTCGACTGGCGATATACATGGCCGATAAGGTCTATCATGTGAACAGGTATACGAATGGTGCGGGCCTGATCCGCAATAGCCCTTGTAGCAGCCTGCCTGATCCACCAGTATGCATAGGTTGAGAAGCGAAAACCCTTTGTATAATCATACTTTTCCACGGCGCGAGACAAACCAATATTTCCTTCCTGAATTAGATCCATAAGTGGCAAACCTCTGCCAGTATATTTTCTCGCAACAGCTACAACTAGACGCAAATTTGTTACGGTCAACCTTTGTCTTGCGTTATCTCCTTCCATTACTGTTTGGTTAAGAGTTAAACGATCTTCTGCTGATAAGTTTTCATCTTGTTGTTGCAGTGAATCTTTCGCAAATCTTCCTAGCTCTATTGCTTTAGCGTATTCTACCTCCTGATTTGCGGTTAGGAGTTTCTCTCTTGATATATCTATAAAATATATTTCGCCTATTGGACCAGATGGCTCATTTACTCTTGGTGATTCATCAATAGTATCACCCAATAATCCAGTGGCTTCACCTTCAATAGCGTATAAGTCCGAATTTGTAGGTTCACCATCCACCTCAAAAGAGTCACGCTGAATGTGAAGCCCACGACCTAATACTTCCGAATTTAAATGTCCAGCCCCATTTTGTAATTGGTCAAATTCTGTCATTTTAAGTTCTTACTTTGAGCAGAATTATATCAAATTTGTAAATTAAATGCTTATAGGACTTCATAACTTAAAGTTACATTAACTGTAACTTCCGTTGACCCTGCTTCAACTTGCGGTTTTGGGGGTTCTATATCTTCAGAAATTGCTGTAGATCTTAATGGAATAGGTATTGGAAAACCATTGAAATTCTCCGAATAATTAACTAATCTTCCTAGCTTAAAACCTGCAATCTTTGATGCAGCCTCTGCTTTTTTCTTTGCATCAGCTACAGCTTTTTCCCTTGCCTCATTTTCTGCCTTTGTTTTATCCGAAACATCAAAACTTATTCCGTATACTTCATTTGCACCGTTTGCAGTTGAAGCATCTAAAACTGCGTTTACCTTTTCAGTATCCCTGATTTTAATTTGAATAGTAGATGATGCTGTATAGCCTCTTATTTTCTGTGGCTGAATACTATAATCATAATCAGGATTTATGGAATAGTTTGTTGTTTGAATATCTTTAGGATCAATTCCGAGCCTTTTTATGGCATCTGCAACTTTATTTATTGCAGCATTCATCTGATCCTGGGCTGTTTTTACAGTTGTACCTTGAGCTCTAACTCCAACATTAACAACTGCCAGATCAGGCACAACAGAAACCTTACCTTCACCGGACACATTAAAAGTATCTGATTTTGTAGTTGTAACGGAATTTATTGAAAAGGGGACTGGGCCAAAAAATTTAGTATATAAAAAAAGCAGGATAAAAAAGGTTAATATCCAACTCAAAGGGGAGGCAAGTCTTGCATAATTCATTCTTATATATTATCATATATTTAAGAAACGGAGCAAAGGTTTGCTCGGTTTTTTATTTTTTTATCTCATAGTACTGTTGACTTTTAACTTATAGTATGATACTGTATATCACTTAATATGGAAATTCTTTTTCAAATTTCAACAAATGGGCATGAAACTCTTGATGGGGAAAAACCTTTAGATTCTAGTGAATTGGCTATCCCCTCTATTGCGGACACTTTTAGAGCAAGCGATGCTTCTGAAGGAGACATTCAAACAAGGGTTGTTATTGCTGCTGACACACAACTTTTGGTGGATTCACTTGAGCGGGCGTTAAATTTTGAGGCTGATATGGAAGTCGTTGGGACTGCCACGACTAAGGGTCGGGCGGTTAGTCTCGCTAATGATCAAATTCCAGATGCAGTAGTTTTGGGTTATAGTCTGTCTGATGCTCTCGGTACAAGCGTAGCCAAAGAAATCCGCGATAAACGCGAAGTGCCTTTAGTTTTTATTGGTAATAGCCCAACAATTCGGGAAGTATATGAGGCATCTATAGTAGGCGCTAACGCCTTTTTCTCCACAAAATTCCCATTAATGGATATTATCTGCGGCATAAGAAGAGTTGTCCGTGGGGAAAGGACCTTAATTCCCCCCACCACATTGATTCAGCTACTTTCCTATAAAGCGAGTTTGGAACGCCGAATGAGGGATGAAAAACAATTAGGGCAAGCTTCTCCTAACTCTCTAACATCCAGGGAACGCGAAATATTGGCATTGATGGCAAGCGGGTTGGATAATCATGCTATGGCTGACCATCTTGTAATAGCCTACACAACAGTAAGATCTCATGTACAAAACGTTTTGGAAAAACTTGGAGCACATTCAGGACTTGAAGCTGTAGCGAAAGCGAATAAACATGGACTTTTGAGTAGAGAAAATGGCAAAAATGGCCAAGCTTAATAATTCTTGCTAAGTTGCGCGCATACCAGGTTGGCAAACTCGAAAAGTGTTTCTGGTAGCATCTTATTTTCTGCTTATATGTTATACTAGTAAAATGCATAAGTCATTTTATGCAAGCGGATTCCTTTACAGCCTAAAAACTCACCAAATTCTCTTGCTTCAATCTCAAAAGAATGATGATATAATTTCTTTATGGTCTACACTTGGAGGGGAAAGTAAAGATGGAGAAGATGCGCAAGAAGCATTCCAGCGAATAGTTCATGAGCTACTAGATTTGAACCTTAAACGCAAGAATATTTATCCTATATATGACTACTTTCATGAAAAATTGGATAAAGTTAATTATGTGTTTTATGGTGAGGTAAAAAAAATTCCAACTCTAAGTTCCTTGCAAAAAAGTTCTTTGTCCTGGGTTACTTTTAGTGAGACACTTAAGTTTTTATTTTCTGCTCATGCCAAACAGGATGTTATAGTAGGTGAGCGTGTTATAAATCTTAAAAGAAGATTGGCCCAAGGTCTGCAGTAAAACTGAAAATCTAAAAACCCCTTAGGAAATGCAAATTATTCCGAACTCTTAATTGATCAAATGATGTAGAAAGGATTCAATAATCCTTTAGAGGGATAACCTTAACATCAATATCTACTTGTCTAGACTGATGTTTTGGATTATCGGTTACAAGAAGTGCTTTTTCTCTTTTAGCTAGCGCTACAAAAGAAGCATCATAGTAGGTGATTTGAGCAGCCTGCGCTATTTCGTACGTACTTTTTGCAAGCTCCAGTGAGTGAGTTATGAATTGTATAGGGAGAGCATACAAAAAGCTTAGAGTTTCTTCAATTTGAAATAAAGTTAATTTCTTTCGTATTAGAAGAACGTTTCCGACTTCATACTTTGCAAGTTCCGGTACTAAAAGTTCTATTTCCCCTGATTGGGAATCTGCTAATATTTCTTCTGCTTTATCAACACCTTTTTCATCTTCTTGATTGAGCCATTTGACAATAACAGAGGTATCAACAATTACTTTCTTCATCAAAAGTGTGTTTCTCTATCCTTTACAATAAACGCAGAGAGATTTCCTCCTCCCCTGCCTTTAAAAGAGCGTACTCGTCTTAATTGTTTCCATAATTTTTCCCAATCTACCTTTTTTTGAGGCTGATGAGGCCGGATGGCAATCTCTTCGGAATTTACCAGCGTAACGGTTACAGGAGATAAAGGGTTAACCCAACTAACCTCATCACGAATTGAGTCAGGAATAGTTAATTGACCACGTCTTCTGATAATGCTAATTGTTTGAGTTACAGGTATTGACTTAGCCATAATTTTCAGAATATCCGAAAATCAGAAAATTGTCAAGGGACCATCCTTTAAGCTTAATAGAATATATACATATCCCATATGGGGAGAAGCGGGTGAGGGGAGTAAGAACATTTCGCTTCGCTCAATAACCTTGCCTCCTTCGGAGGTCGAACAGCTTAGCACTTTCGTGCTACGCATTCCAACTCCCTACCTACCCACAAACAAAAAATCGGCCACAAGGACCGATTTTTGTTTGATGAGCGGGTGAGGGGAGTCGGACCCCTGACGTTCACTTTGGAAAAGTGACATTCTACCGCTGAATTACACCCGCAGATATAGAATTCTAGGCTTAAGTGCTAGACCACCATTTATACTAAGAATTATAGCAAAGTACTGATAATATTGTTAAGTGAAATTGTAACCCAGATTTCAGCTTTGCATTAGTTTTTTTGATATACTTCTGCTATTGTGGGAAACAAAATAGAGCAGGAGAAGCATATCCCAGACTTTTTGCATAGCAATTGGTGGTTTGGGAATGGGAGAAGATTTGGAAGGCAAGCTGGTACAATTGAGCAACAATTAGAGGATCCCTATGCAAGTTGTTCGGATATTGTAAGGCGCTTTTGGGGAACCGGCCAGGTTCCCCTTGGTGTCCCAATTTGGAGAATTGATCACGCTATCATAAGGCTCACGGAAAAGATAAATAGTGGGACAGCAGATATAAATCTTATCCCAACAATAGAGGAAATAATTAAGAAGGCCCCAGTGTACAGAATAGCTGATTTGCTAAAGCATGAAGAAAGTCCAAGGAGTATATTTCGCCTCTATGACATTATTATTTCATCAGCTCATACAGCTGAATGTATACCTTACCTACTTCAAACGCTCAAGGATCCATTTTTGATCCCAGCAAGTGAATTTTATGACCAATCGCAAACACCTCTCCACGGGCTTATAGACGGCCGTATTGCTTATTATCCTTTCGCCCAACGTGCAAGAGTAAGGATAATGGAAATATATGACCAGCTGCCAGATTCGGAAAAACCTTCTGGTGTCATTGAAGCCATTCAAGAATTTGATAGTTATCAACCTTCAAATGTGACCTGCTAAATGCCTTAATGCTCTATCTTTTTCATAAGGATTGAATTTTGTTTTTAAAACAGCTTTTCTTAATATTTCCATGGTTTGGTCATAGGTAGGCCTGTCAACAGGGTAGGGGGTTGCATCTTTTCCGCCGTGGGCAAATGAATATCTTGCAGGATCCTCATATGATGGGGTAGCACCATATATTATTTCTGAAACCAAGGATAAGGCCCTTATTGTTTTTGGGCCAACTCCTTGCGTTGCTAACAGCTTTTCGTAATTTTCAGGCTTAAGATGCGATAATTTCTCCAGTATCTTTTTAAGATAAGGACTATCCCAAAAATCCTCGGATTCTACCGGATGATGCTTGAATTCATTATGAGAAAGCTGAAGTATAGTAAGTCGATCCCTTGTTCCGGAGGTGTATTCCATGGATAACATCTTTGAATATTTTGAATAATGTTTTCTTAAAAGCTCAATATCTTTTAGTAAAGTCTCAAATCCATCTGTTACAAGCTCTGTTGAAATTTGCCTTGTTTTATCAGATTTTTTGGAGGTCAGATTTAAAGTGTTTGTTTGCGGAACCTGGGTGGCAATACCTGAATGAGGCTCAACAATTATATCTTCAACAGATTCAGAGTACCAATGGTAGCGGCGGGCAGTCTGGTTTTTAGTATTCATGCCTTGTTGAACCACAGTCCAGGCCCCATTTTTGGAAAAAAAGAAGCTGTGATGATAAATTTGGAAACCATCCTGCACTAAAGATGAGTCCACTTTTGCAGACATTTTAGAGTTATAAACCAGATTATTTGCCATTTGGGCCGGTAAACTTAGCTTTTCACCCCAATCAGCTATCTCTTCAGGAGTCTTTCTTGAGGTCTTACCCTTACCACCACATATAAATACCCCAAAAAGCCTTTCCTGACCCCTTATAGCCTCCTTAAGGGCAGCTGTGAGGATGGTTGTCAAGCCTGATGCATTCCAGTCAAATGCTAAAACCGTACCTAAGGATTGAAACCAGACAGGATCTGAAATTCTTTTTATAAATTCATCAGGACCATATTCTTCAATTAAGACACGAGTCATTTCCCGTCCCAGCTTTACCATCCTCTCAAAAAGCCAGGGAGGGCATTTTCCGAAGTCTAGGGTAAATGTAGCTATACCTCTTTGCATTAGGGCTTTCTTTTAACTTATTATTATAATACTTTTAAATTACACTTTTATGCAGAAATTTTTACTTTTGTGCGCAGTAATAGTTGTTGGAATTTTTTTTTGGATTAGTAACCAAAAAGAAAAACCTGCTATATATGGTAAACCTCAAGTTTCTCCTTCACCAACCGTAAAACCAACACCCACACCTCTTCCTATTCCCAAGCATTCCGGAAGGCAAATAAGAGTTCCAATACTTACTTATCACTACATTGGAAATAACCCGAATCCCCAGGATAAAGCAAGAGATGCTTTGCAAGTTACTCCGGATAAATTTGAATCTCAAATGAAATATCTTTCTGAAAATGGATACAACCCGATTACTCTGGATACTTTATATGCTGCCCTTAAAGGAGGTGAACTTCCTTCAAAATCGGTTGTATTAACTTTCGATGACGGATACATTGATTTTTACCATAACGCATTCCCTGTTCTTAAAAGATATGGCTTCAGATCAATTGTTTTTATACCTACAGGCCTGGTAGGAGGAAGCTACTATATGAGCTGGGACCAAATAAAAGAAATTGATGCGTCCAATCTTGTAGCATTTGAATCCCATTCTGTAAATCATGTTAATTTAGTTTCTATTCCAGTTGATCAATTAAAATATCAGTTAGAGGAAAGTAAAAGAGTTTTGGAGCAGCAGCTTGGAAAAAGCATAAATTTTTTTGCATATCCATATGGGCTTTCTGATGAAACTACCTGGAAAGCTGTAGAAAATGCTGGATTTTTGGGAGGGGTAGGGACCTGGTATGGAAATATAGTCTCTGAAGGGGTTGCTTTTGATATGCCAAGAATAAAAATTTCAGGAGAAATGGATTTGGCTGCATTTGCATCCAGACTTTAAATTACCATAAACTAGTGGTAAAGTTGCTGGTAGAACTTACCGCAAGCTAAAGCATCATCCCAGCTTACTTTTTCCGCATGCAATGGACCATATGCGTAAACGTGTGAAAAGTGTGTATTAGGATAGGCTCTTTGTGATAATTCCTTAACTCTATTGGCTAAGTTCTTTTTATTAACCGGGATACCATCATACTCCAAATATTTTACTTCTCCAGCAAATTGATGATATCCTGATGGAGTAGATGTCCAAATCTCAAGGATGGGTGGTTTAGAGTCCAATTGTTCATTATGGGAATCATTAACAAAAACAGAAGTAGTGGAATAACCTATTAAAGGTCCTTTTCTAAGTAGCATTACATGCGGATTCCTGTAAAATCTTTGAAATTTTCTTCTTCTTAGTACAGATATATCTCCAAACTCTTGAGCAATCTCAATTAAGGTTTGAGGAACTTGTGCATCATCAAGTATTTTCTCCAAATGATCCCAGTATTCAATTCTATATTGGACATAATCGGGTGAATTATCATACTTACCGTTACTCTCCGGAAACTTGGAAAATCTATTAATTGATGCTGAACGTTCCGGCCCAGCAAAAGTAGCCATAATAATTTAACATATACCACATTAGCGAAATTAATACAAAATGCAAAATCTTTTATGTTTCAACCTGGAAGGTTGCCGCACGAACTTAAAAAATCCTATTAATCCTCAACATCAATAGTACTGTGTTTTAGGATTTCCAAGCTTTTTCCATAATCGATTTGGTCCTCTACAAACTCTATATACTCTTTATTGGAATTAAAATAACCCAATATTTCATCCAAGTTACAATATAAATTCACTCCCTGTACATACTCAGAATAAGAAGAATAAGTATATTCATCTAAGAGTTCAACTAATCCAGAAACAATAGGATTTAAGTGAATATAGCGGGATAAATGCAGTAATTGCTCTTCACTTTCAATTAACACTGATTTAAAACTACCTTGTAGAAGCGCACCTACACGGGTGTATTTTGTATTGAAATATTTAGTGTAGCTATTAGAGATTTGACTCATGAATTTAGTAATGCCTCCATCTTTCAGTTGACGTATTAAAAAATGAAAGTGGTTTGGCATTAAGCAGTAACAGATAATCTCTACGATTTTCTCATTTAGCTTAGGCTTAAATATTTGTAAATCAGATATTGCAAATTTGGAGAAGCTGGGCTTAGGTCCCAAAAACTGATAATAATAAAAAGTTTTTAGAAATCTTTTATAATCCCTTGGCTGAGTAAAAATTTTACGTTTCTCAGTGCCACGATTGTATATGTGATAAAATTCACCAGTTACTAAAGGTACAAGTCTTCCCGGCATATAACACCAGTATAACTCTTAAAAGTTTAGCTTGCAACCTGGAAGGTTGAAGTACAATTCAAGTTATATTTTCAATCTTTGCTGCAACTATGAAATCATTTTCTGAGAGGCCTCCGATATTATGAGTAGTTAAATCTATAACCACTCTTTTATAATAAATATGAATATTTG
>CAYLXC010000006.1:0-34415 GCA_964387865.1 uncultured Gammaproteobacteria bacterium
TCCAGAAAATTAGCTTCAATAACAGAAACTTTCAATTTATCCTCAAAGTGATCAAGCTTAAAAATAATAGGGGTAGTTCTATTATTTGTAATATATAAATTCTGCATGGCGTCATTACCCTTTATATATGGATTACTGAAAATGGATACTCCATATTCTTTTGGAATTTCCGGGATATTCATAAAATTATGGTTTGTTGGAACATAAACATCCAATCCCGCATCTTTTGCAACCCAATAAATTAAAGACGCTAAATGACATACTCCATCCCCATATAAATATCCGGAAGATTTAAAGCCTTCAGATGCGTTAAAGTGAGCATTCGTGGTTTTCACTACTCTTCCAAGGTATTCGGGCAAAGTATCATCATGATATGTAAAAGTTTGACCAAATTCCAGCCTAAACTCATACTTAAAAGGTTTTCTTATCTCTTCCCAATTAATATCCTCTTTTTTGGTAACCCTCCCATCCATGTAAGCTAAATTTAGCAAAATATTATCTTTGAAAATATCACTTATTGCTTTGTCAGGGTACCTATATTCCAGAGAAATTTCATGAGATGATAAAACATTAGCTGGAATTTGAGGTACCATTAAAGATCCAAAAGTTATAATAGAAGCTGCCGTGATATTCCCAAAAGTTTCAGTAATCATAAAAAATACAGGCCCAAAGAATGGGCCTGATATAATCCTAATTATACCACACTATGAGCTAAAAAGCAAGTTAATTTTGGGCGCTAGAGAGCCACTGTTACTCCAATTGATGTTGAAAATGAAGCGCCGCTGTTATCTTCCAAAGTTACTGTAATTGTATGAGAACCTTTATCACCTTGTGGAAATTCTACATGCAATGCATAAGGTTCTGAGGTTTGAGTGGATTTTTGTGAACCATCTATCATCCACGTAACTTTTTTAACACCTCCCGGGGAATTTGTTCTTGCCAAAACATCAAAAACTCTTGGCACATTTGCCCCATTGGAAACATTTACTATTTCAATTATTCCACCTGTACCCGTTATAAACCCTGGAATTCCTGAACAACCTTTAGTTGCCCCAACCAAGCGTGGATCAGGAGCATTTAATACCCAACTGTCAATTCCTGCCTGCCATTTATCTGCTCCTGTTGGATCATTTTCCTGCAAAATAACCACATCCTTTTCTTCTGAATCCTCTCCGTCATTTGCTAACCTGTGTGGATTCTGCTTACAAACTTTAGCACGCTGATAAGCTGATGATTCGGAAGTTGGGCCTGTGTTGTTTAAAAAGTATTCTTTTCTTATGGGTGAACCACCATGGGGCTTTCCACCCATTAATCCATCCACCTCCATCTGATATACATTAGGGGGTTTTTCAAATGATTCATTTTGTTTATCCTTTAAAGTTGCTGTCATAATTTTGTTCCAAATTGGGGAAGCACCGGTCACACCGGATGTAACAGTTGGGCTCATAACGGTATTATCATTATTTCCAACCCAAACACCTACAACAACTGACGGGGTATACCCAACAGTCCAATTATCCCTTTTTTCATCTGTTGTACCGGTTTTTGCAGCCACGGTTTTTCCGGAAATATTTAAAACAGAGCTAGATCCAAAAGCAGCTGATCTTGCTCCATTATCAGATAAAATATCAGAAATTATAAAAGCAATTCCTTCATCCAAAACTTTACGACCCTCTTGAGGATGATACTCAAATAGAGTTTTACCTTTTGTATCTGTTATTTTCAATATTGAGATGGGATCCTGCTGAAAGCCTCTATTCGCAAGTACTCCGAATGCTGAGGTCAAATCTAGAAGTCTTACCTCCCTTCCTCCCAAAGTCAAACTTAAACCAACTGAATTAACATTTTCCTCAGTTGGCTCCCAGGTTGAAACACCCATCCTGTATCCTAATTCCATAACATCCTTAATTCCAACCAAAGCCAAATTTTTAACTGCCGGAATATTGTATGAATTTCCCAAAGCATATCTCATTTGAACAACTCCGTGATATTGCCCGTCATAATTTACTGGAACATAAGTGGGCCTATCCCCTCCAGGAAATTCGGTTTTAACATCCACATAAATTTGAGTTGCAGTGTAACCTTTTTCCAAAGCCTTGGCATAATTTATGGGCTTTGTTGCTGATCCAGGCTGCCTTGGTCTTATAACAACATTAACATTTGGTTCAAAAATACAGTCTTTTCCCTCGCTACATCCATCAGGCTTGGAAGGTGCAAAGTAATCCTTGCTTCCAACCATGGAAAGAATCTGGCCTCCTTTTGCATCCAAAATAATAGCTGCGCCATTACCTACCTTAACCTTCTCAAGGTTCTCAATCTCTTTTTTGACAATTTCTTCAGCCTGTTTTTGCAATTTGAAATCCAGAGTGGTAGTAACTCTTAATCCACCTTGTTCAACCATTTTATCCCCGAATTGCTCAATTAATTTTTGCTTAACATATAAAACAAAGTGGGGGGCTTTAAAACCTACTTCATTTTGGGCAGTTCTATACGTCAAATCTTGCTTTTCAGCATGATCTGCCTCTTCCTTGGTAATATATTTATCTTCAACCATTCTTCTTAAAACTTCTTTTTGTCTTACCTTTGAAAGCTCAGGGTTAGTTCCATACGGTGAATAAACAGAAGGTCTTTGAGGGAGTCCTGCCAAAAGCGCAGCCTCTGCCAAACTTAGATCCTTGGCAGATTTTCCAAAGTACAAATTTGAAGCTGCCTCAATTCCATAAGACGTACCTCCATAAGGAATTTCATTAAGATACATCTCCAGAATCTGATCTTTGGAATAAGCCCTTTCAACTTGAACAGCCAAAATAAATTCCTTAAGTTTTCTTGTTAGAGTCCTTTCACCAGAAAGCAGGGCATTTTTGACAAGCTGCTGGGTAAGAGTTGAGCCTCCACCCGCAACAGTTCTTGTTGTAATAGTGTCAAATATGGCTCTTGAAATTCCAACAATCGAGAATCCCTTATGTTTATAAAAATCCTTATCCTCAATTGCTATAGTTGCCTCTTTAACATATTCGGGAATCTCCGAAAGTTTTATCGGGGTACGGTTTTGGTTTTCATAAATATCATACAAAAGCTCACCGTCTTTATCATAAATTTTGGTTGCCTGGGCAATATCTCTGTTTGTTAAATCCGAAGGGTTTGGGATTTGCGTTGCAAAAAATATTACTGCTGAAAAAAGAATCAATAAAAACCCTATTACTATTAAAAGTAAAGAGTTTGAAAGATGAGATAAGGCTTTAAATTTCCAAAGCTTTTTGCTTTCTCTACGTGCTTTATATGAACCGGGTGCCATTATTCTAAAATTATACCAGAGATGGGTGCTGGATCATAAAATACGATTGGGGTATAATTACTTTTACCCGGAGGTGGCAGAGTAGTCAATTGCACCAGACTGTAAATCTGGCGGGTTTTCCCTTCGGAGGTGCGAATCCTCCCCTCCGGACTTAAATTAGGGTTGCCACAACTACAAATCTTTTGGTATCCAAAAAGCCTGAACAAGTGTATAAAGTTATTCTTTTGTCTGAACTTTTATCTAAAATGCTCGTTTGGTCTGGTTTAACTTCTTGAATATATTTGGTGATAAATGATTTTTCAGATCCATCTACATACTTTACAGTTATTTTTTGTCCAACTTTTGCCTTTTTAAGATCCCCCAAAAGATTTTTCCAGTTGTGTCCATACAAGATACTATTCCCTTCTTCTCCAGGAGCAGGAGATGTTGAAAGGTATGAGACAGCATCAGTAAATGTTTGCCATTTTTTTCCATCCTTTTGCGCACTCCTTATAGGAGCATCTATTTTTAAGTCCCCAATAACAATTCTTATTGGAGTATTCAACGAAGCTGAATTTTGAATCTGTGGAGCAGAGGCAAAAGCTAGCCTATATGGATTGATTCTTTGAAACACCAAATATGCTGAAAAAATTAGGGTAATTATCCCAAATATAATGAGTAAAGAAGAAAAAGTTCTCACGTTTATTTTGAAAACCTTTTCCTAAGAAGGAGCCCTGAAATTAAACTCACAAAACCAATAACTGAAAGTTGAATAATGGTTAAAATATTTCCTGTTACAGCAAGCCCTAAGATTGCACCAGCAGGCATAATACCTCCACCTACTCCACCATCACCCCCAGCAGCTCCACCGCCTCCACCTCCATTGCTTATACTCCTACATGCAAAATCTATGTTCTGTGCAAGATATGGAGCTTTATCCAGTCCCCAAAGGCTACCATCAGGAACGTAAACCCAACCCTGTTTTACAAATGAATCTGCCTCTTCTTGGGTTAATTGAGGAATTTTCCACCAATTTGTTTGGATACCATTTTGGCCACTTTCAGGACAAAAACACTGCAAAACAGTATCTTCGGTGACCAAATAAACATTATCAGAACCCTTGAATTCCTCGGATCTGCCTGGGATTCCATGCACGCCCTGTGGGTAGGAAGCCTTGATAGTACCTTGAGCGTTCGCGCATGAGGGAAACGTGGGTGCATTCACTGCATAAACTGGCTGCGCAAGAAATGCAGCCAAAGCAAATAATAATGAACTTACAAGAAATTTCTTTGTCAACGCAAAACTTTCCGGGCAGAATCAGTTTGCGTATTGTAACAGTCTTATAATAAAAATACAAGGGGTAACTGATTATTTAATTGAGTAGTATTTTTTGATAACATCTACAGCTTGTTTAGCTTGTCCGTTTGCTCTCCAAAGTTCTGTAGTTCCGCCATATGATACCCAATAGTTAACTCCTATAAGTTCTGGGATCTGTTTAAATCCTATAAAAGCTTCTTCCAACCATTTAGCTTGTTCTTCTTCACTAATATCTCCATTTATATCTGGTATTGGAACACCAAATTCTCCCAAAATCACTTTACCCCCGCTTATCTTTACATAATCTTTGATATCTTCTATTAGTATTTTTGGCGTTTTTACGTAGTGATCAACAACAACTATCCCCCCAAGCGCAGATGTTGTTTGTTTATCCATAATTAGTCTTGCCACATCTCCATTCATTGAGTAATATCCGCTTAAAACCTTTTTCCCAATTTTTGAAAAAGCTTCTTTTGCAGTGTTATTTTCGGAGATTAAAAAATTTCTGTATCCTAAAATATCTCTTGTGTGCCTTGGATCGCCGGGTCCACCGTTTTCACATTCCGGACAGGGAGTGAATATATCCCCGTCTTCAAAAAGATCCGCATTTTTTAAAATAAATTCCTCAGTAAGCTTTATATGATTTGCACGATCTATTTTTTTATATCCAAACCACTCCTCCCATCCTGAAAAATTTCCGCGAAACCAAATCTTTAAATCGCGCTTTCTTGCTAAGCTAACCCAGCGTTTTAAAAAAGGGATAAATTCCTCATCATAAGGCACACCTAAAGCAACATGGCTGGCGCCTGTTGAAGCAATATCTGAAACATGTTGATCTATGACTGCATCAAAGCTTAAATCCTGACCCTTTTCTCTTGCAATATCTCTTGAATATTTAACAGTATCAATTGATCTGATTAATAAATTTTGCTTACTTACTTTTGGAAAAGATGTAACAAAGTTTGATCCACTATTTAAATTATTCAAAAAAGCATTTAAAAAAATTAATGTTAGCCCTGCTATTAAAAAAAGGAACAAAAATTTTGGTGAGATAAGTTTTCTAATCATTTTTGTTTTCCTAAAATAGGCTTGGTATTTAACTGTGATATAAATTCATCCTTAATTTGATAGATATCTGCAAATGGGTATCTTTCAACTAGATCATAATGGGCAAAATCAGGAGTTCTGGAAACTGATTTATAGACCGAATCATTGTCATCATAAGTTCTCATTATTATCCATCTTGCCCAGCGGTCTGCATTAGTAGTTGCTGACTCCCAGTATTTTCCTGTTCCTTCATGAATAAATTTAGACATAGGTAAACCTGAACTAAAGATTATAGCATCATGAGAGGCAGCAGAAATGAGGACAAAACCCTCCTTATCCTTTGCATTTTGAGCAAGCCATCCTGAAACTTCCCTTACATTTTTTTGTGATGAGCCAACCCTGGCATCATCAATTGTAACAGCATCATAGCTGGTGATTGAAAATATTGTAACAAAAATTAGAAGTCCAATTATTACACCCCTTAATCTTGTAAGCTTATCAGCCAAGTATCCAATTGAAACTGCTACAGCAGGAATCAAGGTTATACCATATCTTACATTAAACCAAGTGTCCCCATTTATCCCTTGTATAAATAAAACTGAATGACCTAAATAAAGGGCTAAAATATTAAAAAATAAAGGGGCAGTCAGGGTAAGTGAGGTAATCTTAATTCTCTGTAAAATATTTTTATCAAGCATGAGCATAATATATCCTAAGAGGGAAAGGATTACAGTAAATGCCCCAACACAGTAAAATAATGCATAAAGGTAGGTCTGGGTTGAGGCAATCCAGTTTGATTTGGTGATTAAATTACCTGCCTGCTCAAGTTGGGTTTGCTGGGCTCTTGCAGAATATGGTCCAAAAACAAAAAAAAGCCAATCCTTAAAAATAAGTTGATTCCACAAAAACCATAAAATTATTCCAAAACCTCCTAAAGTTGCAAAAAGAAGCATCATTCCTTCCACTTTTTGAAACCTCTCTTTAAGATTAGCTTTTAAATTTGAAGATGTGACTAAGCCTATTGAAATAAATGAAAGTAAGAATAAAAACCAACCATCATACCTTGTCAAGCTTGAGAGCATCACCCAAAAAGCACTTTTTACAATATCTATAATTTTTCCAGTTTTTGACCAAAGCATTAAATAATAGGATGAGGCTGTCATGGTTAATATTAAAAGAAGTTCTGTCATGGCAGTTGATTGGAGATATAAAACATTAAGGTTAATGCCAAAAATCAAAACAGCTATTATTCTGCCCAGTAACCCAACATTCAAAAGACCTAAAATAAGATAGATTAGGACAGAGGTGGCAACATATGAAATCATGGAAATTAGAGCACCTGACAATCCTGAATGCCAGAAAAAATCATTCCAGACTGTTGGAACCATTAAGATGTGGGGCAGAGGAAGCCACACAGATCCAAGCTGGGCAAGACCGGGTTTTAACCCTTCTACCACCCTTCTTCCAATGTCCAAGTGGGAGCGGGCATCATTATATGATAATCCTAAACCACTATAAAAATGTATTGAGAATAATTCTATAGACACAACAGCTGAGAGAATTATCAAAATAATCAGGATCTTATTTTTTACAAAATTTAAAAATTGATCAAAAAGGTTTGTATTAAAATTGATAGTTAATTCTTCAAATTTTTTCATTTTATTTAGTATTAAGATATCTTTTCCTTGAAATATTAATAATCATATAAAGAAATAATATTGTACTACCTGCTAAAATCACTATCATTAGAATATAAAAGAACTGCAAAGAATTCATATAATTTTGAGCATAACTTCTGAAAACAAATGATTTTGAATTACCGGCTAAAAGATATTGCCAATTTCTTAAAAATGTGTATTTTTCTTCTTTTCCTGATAATTTCTCTATTGATAAAACTTCAACTTGAGGTGGATTGGCAGAGGATGTGATTGCACCCAGTGTATTTACAAAAACTGAATAGCAAAATAGAATAAAAAATAAAATTAGCCCTAAAAAACTTTTCCAATTCCTACTTAAACTTGAAAGAAAAATAGCTATAAATATTGCAGCAATTGCATAAGATGGTATCAAATACCTTGATCCAAATGCCCAGCCTCCCCAAGGGTCAGCCCACATAGAATAAAGCAGAACACTTATACCAATGATAGCAATTAAGGTCTGGCACAAGATTAATCTTTTTTTGTAAGCTATGGCGGCCCCAATAATTGAAAAAAATAAAACAGGAGTAAAATATAAAATACCTCTGTCAGGACTTAAAAAGTGAAGATAAAATCCATTTGTAAGATTTCTTGTGCTAAAAAACCCAATCGCAGTTTTTCTGGATCCAAATTTTTGTTCAAGGTTGGGTTGTATTCCCTGAATAGTTGGATTGTATAAAGAGGTTTGATCAAAATCTCTTACAGTTTTTAATGTGCCTGAAAGCTGAAAAGGGTTGTCAAAAGACATTAAATTAAACCAAAGCAAAAAAAGTATCGGTATTGTTAAAGCGCCTGCTGAAAATAAATAAATGTTTCTTACTCTAATTTTTAGATTGCTTCTAATTTTTTCAAATGAGATTATTTTTCTTAAAGCTACAAGTCCTATTGGAAACATCATAAAAAAATTTGGATAGTCCAAAGTTACTCCAAATGAAAGAAAAAGAAATATAAAAAATAAAGAGATAAATCCTTTAAAATTTATTAAAAAATAAATACTTAGTAAAATTAAAAAAGTGGAAATATGGTGCTGGTACAAATTGACTCCATATGCAAAAGCAGGAGTGGCAAAAAGAAAGGTAAGTGAGGCAATTGTTGAGGCAATCTTTCCTGCCCCAAGACTTATGGATATTTTCCTTATCAAAAGAGTATTAAGAATTGCAAAAAGTGAAATAACAAAAAAAGCCCCAACTTGTGAGGCATTAAATAATTTACCAGTTAAATAGCCCTGTATTATTAAAAAAGATAAGGCCGGGGCAAAAAGAGAGGCAAATTTACCATCCTTTGTGACTGCCACATCAGGTGAGCCAAAATGGGCTAAATTTTCACTAAACTGGAAAGATTTATTTTCAACTAAAGAATAGGCCAGAATAAACCTTCCTCTTTCCGGGGATAATTCAAACGGGCCTTCTTCCTTCCAGTATTTGTCATTAAGTTGAATTTCATTTGGATTTCCCAAATTTCCTCTTACTGCAGCCCCCATCACTAAACTTAAAAACAAAACATAAATAGATATATAAAAATATTTAGATAAAAATGAAATAATTTTTTTTAACATATTTTGAAACTTATGAGAGAACTTTTTTTGTGGAGATATCAACTTCCCAAACAGCATCTAATACATCTTTTGGTTTGGATTTTGCCAATCTTGTGTAAATTAGAACTAAAATATAGAGGATAAATTTATATGGATTTGATAAAAATTGTTCAAAAAGCGCGCGGAGCTTAACCTGAACTGGAATTTGATACTCTTTCTCCAAATTAATTTTTTTAAAATATTTTGACATCTCCAGTTTGGAAAACTGGAACCTTGATGATTTTCTTAAATGTTCCTTCATAATTGCTGGATTTTTAAAATAGACAGATACTTGAGATAAAAACTCATATTTGCCTTTAAGTCTTTTATTTTCAAAATAAAGAAAAGCATCAGATGTTGCTATCTCATCAGGCAATTTAAATTTTTTAAGATGAGAAACCCTTAATGCTTCAAACCTGCCTATAACCGACAGGTAATTATCCCCTTTATTCCAATATTTTGCAAGTCTATAAGCCATATTTGTGCCAACTGATAGGATATCCTCAAAAAAATTTGTGGCTTTAACAGGCTCATTTCTAATACTGATTAGAGTTGCGGAAGGGTTAGATTCAAATCTTTCCATCATTTTACTAATGGCATTTTTATCGAATAAAACATCATCATTTGTAAAAAGCAGGATATCTGATTTCACTTTTGAGAGAATTTGTTTTTTCTTTTTCATCTGTCCGCTCTCAAATTTATTTTCAAAAAGCTCTACATTATATTTTTTTAACCCCATTTTTATCTCAGGTGAGATTGGCACTCGGTCTGCAATAATAATAAACCTGAAATTTTTGATGCCTTTGGAGGAGCGGATTGATCTGACTGTATCTAATATGGATTTGTCACCAAAACATGTGGTTATACCAACAGTTAGTGTTAATTTATTTTTCAAGGCAGTTTATCTTGCTCCTTTCTTAGTTTATCCGATAATCTGTTTTTGGGGATTATTACATCATTATAACTTATGGGTTGATCCTTTGATATATCTTTTACCAGCACGCAATCTTCTGATAAACCCATGGGAAGAAGATTTTCTTTTAATAAAACATCTGTATTTTCTATATCTCCGAAACAAGTGAATCCACCAATTCCATCCAACACCTCGCCCTTTTTTAAATCTTTTTTGGCAACTGTGATTACATCACAAATACTTTTTCCCAAAGGAGAAAGGGCAGCATCTTTGAAAAGATAAGCTCTGGCAACAGATAAAGGAGCCTCTAAAGGTGATAGATGGTATGGTCTGTAAAATACATAAAATGGCCCATCTCCCATTTTATAAACTTTCATATATTTTCTTTTTATTGGATCTTTTGTAAACCCAAGTATAAAAACACCAAAAGATGGCTCAGCTCCTAAAATATAATCAATCAATCCGCCTCCAAGAAGTTTTTGTTTTGGGAAAAGATTTAAAGCATCAGTTACAAATTCACATTTTGGGCCATACATGCCTCTTTTACCAACTCTAAAGAGAGTGGCATTGGCAACTGTTGCATTTTCAAAGGAAATCTTAGTTCCATCTGCAAAGGAGGTGATCATTTTTGGCCTTTGGAAATGCTCCCTGGCAAACTTTGCCTGGGTTAGGGGAGTCCTGTAATGGTCAATCAGGCTTTTGATATTTCCTGCCATGACAGGCTTAAAGCCTAAAGATTTTACCTCCCTGTAAAGATTCATCATCACTGCAGGCTGGTCTCCATCTGCCTGGGTATAAACTACTCCAGCTTTTTCAGCATATTTTTTTAAAATAGGGCCTAGGGTTGAGTCCAGCTCAGCATTAATTAATACAACATGCTTTTTATTTTTTATGGCCTCAAAAATAACTTTTGCCCCAAATTCCACCTCACCAGTTGCCTCAACTATCACATCAATTGCCTTATTTTGGCAAAGAAGCAAAGGATCATCAGTTATAGCTGGTATTCCTTTACTGATAGCTTCAGATAATTCTTTTTGGTTAGTTACTTTTTTTACTTTTTTTAGTCCGGACTCTGTATAGGCAACTTGAGCATTCTTAACATTCCTGTTAGAAATTGCTGAAAGTCTCATTCCAGTTACTGCGGATAAAAGCTGGTTGGCAAAACCCCTGGCAGCAAAACCTGCGCCTATCAATCCCACTCTAATGGGCTTTCCTTTTTTTTCCAGCTCTTCTAATTTTTTATCAATAATAATCACTTATATTCCTCCCAGGATAAATCTTTATCTGACACATGTTTTATTTTTATCGGCCATTTGAATTTAAATTGGGGATCAGTAAATTTAATCCCTTTTTCATATTTTGGATTATAGTTTGTAGAGTAGAGAGTTATAAATTCTGTATCATCCTGCAGAGTTAAAATAGCATGGGCAAAATTTTTGGGAATTAGAAGCATTTTGTAATCATCTGAGGTAAATTTAAATCCCTGCCATTTTTTAAAGGTAGGGGAATCTCTCCTTAAATCTATCGCCACCTCAAAAATTGATCCTTTCAAAACTACGGCGATTTTTATCTCCTTTTTAGGCCCTTTAATATAATGAAAGCCTCTTAATGTGCTTTTCTTTTTGGAATAAGATATGTAGCCTTGAACCATATCCAGATCAACCCCATATTTTTTAAATTCATCCCTGTCCCACCATCTTGCCAGAAAGCCTCTTTCATCTTTTCTTTTTTCAAGTTCAACAATATAAACTCCAGATAATTTTGTTTTATGAAAGATCATTTATGCCTCCAAAAAAGTTTTTCATCAAGCTGATTTGACTCTATCAGATGTTTTATCTGTTTAATTCTGGTATAGGGAGCAGATTTATAAATTTCACCGTTTAAATTTATACTTTCAAATATTTTCTTTAACTCTATTGCTCCTTTTTTAATATCATACTTACATCTAAACTGCGGTAAAATTTTTTTTATTTTTTCAAAAGAGACTTTATAAGACCTGGTGTCACCATCAATTTTGCCGAATGTAATTTTGCATCCCTTAAAAACTTTTCCAATAATAGAGGCAATTTCCTTTATCTGGTAATTACTTGCGCCATTTCCCAGATTGAGAATTTGGTTGTGAATATTATTAGGGGGGGATTTTAGAACTAAACTTATAGCTTCTGCTATATCTCTGACATGGATAAACGGCCTCCATGGAGTTCCATCTGATGATAGTTTGATATTTTGTTCAACATATGCCAAGGCAGCCAAATCATTAACTACCAGATCAAATCTTTGTCTGGAGGAGGCGCCGTAAGCTGTCGCAGAACGCAAAAAAGTAGGGGAGAAATTTTTGCTGGCAAGCTTTGAGACATCTCTTTCCACTAAAAGTTTACATTTTGCATATATTGTTTGAGGGTTGGGTTTTGATTTCTCATCCACAAGATCTTGTGTAGCAATCCCATATACAGAACAGGATGACATATAAACAAATCTTTTAACCTTAGCTTTTTTGGCAAGTTTTGCCAGTCTAACGGATGCTCTATGGTTTATCTGATAAGTTAAAGTAGGATCGTTTTGTCCTAAAGGATCATTTGATAGTTCAGCAAGATGAACCACCGCATCAAATCCTTTTAAATCTGAAAGTTTAATTTTTCTTATATCTTTGGTTATTACTTTAGGAGATTTTTTAATACCACCATAAAGCAGCCCAGAACTATAAAATCCGGCATCTATCCCCACAACATCAAACCCCTTTTCTAAAAGGACCTGCCCTAAAACAGAACCAATATATCCATCAATACCGGTAACTAAAACTTTCATATTTTATTTCCAAACTTTCCAGGGAGCTTTTCCTTTATTCCACATATCTTCCAGGACATTCTTATCCCTTAAGGTATCCATTGGGTGCCAGAAACCATTGTGCCTGTAGGCTGCAAGCTCTCCTTTTTGAGCAAGTTTTTTCATTGGTTGTTGCTCCCAGGACTGGGAATCAGAATCAATATAGTCTATCACCTCAGGCTCCAAAACAAAAAAACCACCATTGATCCAGGTACCGTCACCCTGAGGCTTTTCCCTGAACTGATAAACTTTATTGCTTCCTTTTTTTAAATTTAGGGCTCCAAACCTGCCCGGTGGCTGAACTGCAGTAACTGTAGCTAAAACTTTTTGTCTTTTATGAAAATTTATCAGCTTATTTATATCTAAATTACTAATCCCATCTCCATAAGTCATGCAAAAAGTCTCTTTACCAAGATATTTTTTTACTCTTTTTAATCTTCCTCCGGTTAGTGTATTTAACCCTGTATCAACAAGTGTTATTTTCCATTTTTCAATATCATTTTTGTGGGATACAATTTGTTGATTTTCCAAATCAACAGTTAAGTCGGTATTTCTAAGCAGGTAATTAGTGAAATAATCTTTAATAATCTCACCCTTGTATCCAAGACAAATTATAAATTCATTAATACCGAAGTGAGAATAAATTTTCATAACATGCCAAAGGATAGGCTGTTCTCCAATTTCCACCATTGGCTTTGGCCTGATAGCGCTTTCTTCGCTTATTCTTGTTCCATATCCACCTGCTAAAATTACTAATTTCATAATTGATTTCCTATAACATTTGAGTAGTACTTAAATAATTCTTCTGATATCTTTCCATAGGTTTGTTTACCAAATGTCTGTCTGTTATTTTGTTGAATTTTTTTTATTTCTTTACTGTCAAGGTTATCAAAAACATAGTTTATTTTCTCTGCAAGTAATTTATAATCTTTTGTTTCAATAGAATACCCATTTATTTTATCTTTTACCAAATAAGGAAGCGCTGTATTATTTGCAACAATACAGACTAAACCTTGACTCAACCCTTCAAGTACCGCAATACAATAGCCTTCATGACTAGACATATGAACCATCATTTTTGCATGTTTAATAAGATAAAACTTATCTTTAGCTGAGACTGCTCCGAGCAAAAATACACGACTGGATAGATGTAATTTTTTTATAAGATCCTCAAGCTCTTGTCTGTAAGCTGGATTTTGCACCGGACCAACGATTATAAATTTAAGCTTTTCCGGTAATAGGGGGAGTGCCTTTATGACTGTTTCAAAATTTTTAATTGGGTCAATTCTAGCAACCTGTATAATATAGTCCCCTATTTTTCCAACCAATAATTTGGAAGCCTTACTCACAACCTTATCAACATTGATAGTAGCTTCTTTTTCAACACCAAGACCAATGATTTTTATTAGCTTTGGGCTCACACCTTTTTTAATCATTTCACTTTTTTCCCATTTTGATATTGCTAGCACACCATCAACAACATTGTTTATGAGTACTGTTCCCAATGTATAGTGATAAAGTTTTTTTATTGTCCTTGCCAATATTGGAAAAAGCGCCCAGTTGGGATTAAACCCACTAGCGGGAACAAGGAAAAGTTTAAAATTCTTTTTACCTGAAATCTTAAATCCCAAAATATATAGCAGTAATAAAAGATGTGGCAGCACATCAAAATTATATAAAGTCAATATGTCAATTTTTTTCCAGTCCGGCTTAGGGATAAATGTTAATTTATTAAAAGGGTACCTTTTAATTTTGAGACCGTTTATCTGTGCAGAATCAGATAATACATTTTTCTCGCTTAAAGTATTTTTAGATGTATGGATGGTTATATCCCATCCCTTTTTTGCCAATATGCTGTAGGTTTCAATTAAGACGGTTTCTATCCCTGCAGTCACCGGATAAAAATATCTGTTAACAATTTCAACTTTTAACTGATCTTTTTTCATAATTAATTCCTACCTAAACTTACTCTTAAGCTTTTCTAGCAAGTTGTATCTGTGAACTATCAGTTAATCTTTTGCTGGTATATACAACTTCCCAAAGAGCATTTATTTTTGAAAGATCAATGATTGCTTTAAGCTGGCAATACCTGTTTATTACAAAAATTGAAATACTTAAAACCGGGTGTTTGATAAATTGTTTGATGGTTTGATAAAGTAACAACTTGGGAGGTATATAATATTCTTCGTCCACAATTTCAGATGGAAAATACTTTTTCATGAAAGCATGAGTGGCCTGAAATCTGGTATTTTGATTTAGCTGATCTCTTAAATCCTGTGGTGATCTAAAATAGACCAAAGCATTTTTGGCACATTTATAATCATATCCTAAGGTCAGATTAGAAAAATAAATAAACCCATCATTTGAAATGGTGTTTTGAGCAACGGTAATTTTTTTGGCCACTTCTTTTTTAAGCGCCATAATTCTACCAGTAGCAGAAAGAATGCTGTTACCATTTTTATAGGTATCCCTAATTGGCAAATATGCCTCAAAAGTAGCATTAACACATTTTTCCATAAAAGTCCTTGCTGGAAGCGGCATAGGGGAACCACCGACCAGTCCAATATTTGGATTACCTTCAAATCCTTTAATTAAACTCATTATGACTTCATCATGAGCAAAGATAACGTCGGCGTCTGGCAAAACCAAATAATCACTTTTAAAATGCTTAAACATTTCATTTAATCTGGTAGACTTACCGATTCTTTTTTGTTCATTTATAAAAACTACTTTTGGAGATGATATTTTAGAAATTTTTCTTTTTTCTATGATTTTATTAACAACTAAAGGTGTATGATCAGTTGATCCATCAGAAATAACTAGGACTTCATCAAATCTATAGCCTTTAACTTTTTGAGACAAAACAGATTCCAAAAATGGACCAATATTATATTGTTCATTGTACGCTGAGACACCCACAGTAACTGATGGTAAAGTATTTTTATAATATTGCTTGATTTTTTGACATATAAAAGAAGCTTCCGTCTCAGTTAAAAATGGGTGAATTGGCAAACTGAGCGCTTCATCTGCATTTTTTTCACTTACCGGCAAGCTTTGGCTGTTATATTCCTGATAGCTTTCCTGCTTATGTATAAGGGTGGGGTAGTGGACAGCAGTTTGGATTCCATTTTGTAGAAGAAAATTCTTAAGATTTTCTCTATCATATGCTTTAACTACAAAAAGATGAAAGTTGGATTTTGCGCCAGCCCTAACTTTGGGAAGCTGAATGCCCGGAACACCTTTAAGTTTCTCAAAATAGATTCTGGCAATTTGCTGCCTCTTTGAATTTAGCTGATCTAATTTTTTTAATTTTTCTAAAAGTATGGCAGCTTGAATTTCGTCAAGCCTTGAATTTAATCCTTTAACTTTGTGTTTATATTTACTTATTTCTCCATAATTTCTAAGCATTTGACACCTTATATAAAGAGCTTTTGAATCAGTAGTAATTACCCCTCCGTCCCCATAAGCTCCTAAATTTTTAGTTGGGTAAAAGCTGAAAGCTCCTAGATCCCCAAAAGATCCTGCTCTTTTGCCATCAAATGTTGCTCCATGGGCCTGACATGCATCTTCTATAACTTTCAGGTTGTGTTTTTTGGCAATCTTTAATATTTTTTTCATATCAGCCATCTGTCCAAAAAGATGGACCGGCAAAATTGCTTTTGTTTTTTCTGTAATCACCTCTTCCAGCTTGAGAGAATCCAGATGGAAAAATTCATCCACATCAACAAAAACAGGTTTTGCTCCAACTTGTGATATAGCCAAAGCTGTTGCAGCAGCAGTATTAGAAACTGTTATTATCTCATCTCCTTTACCAATTCCAAGCGCCATCAAAGATATTTGTAAAGCCTCCATACCATTTCCAACTCCAATGGCATATTTGGTACCAACATATTTGGCAAACTCTTTTTCAAAATCCTCA
Organism: uncultured Gammaproteobacteria bacterium; assembly: GCA_964387865.1. Taxonomy (GTDB): domain Bacteria; phylum Patescibacteriota; class Microgenomatia; order Daviesbacterales; family UBA10151; genus CAYLXC01. Next base: position 16,564 of record CAYLXC010000006.1, read on the forward strand.
ACATTTTTACCTAAAACATACCAACCTGACTGCAAAACAGAGTTTATTGCATTATCAATTTCTTTTTTGAAAAATTTATATTCTTTTTTAAAATCATTCATTAAAATCATTTTTAAACTCCTATACTTTCTATTGGCTCATTCAAAATAGCTGTTTGGGGTACATCTTTCAAACTCTTAAATATCTGCCTGCCACACAATTTTAGGAAATTATTATAATCGCGGATATAATCCTTTTCTTTATAATAATCGGATGCGAAAACTAAAAGAACACTATTTGCCTCAAAATCCTTCATTTCATGCCACATCATTTTGTCCAAAAAAATTCCCTCATTTGGTTTATCTAACACTAGTTCTTCTTTTTCGTAACCATTATCTAAAACAATATTTATTTTCCCTTTTATACAAAAAAGTACTTGTTGGCATTTTTTATGTGCATGGTGACCTCTAATAGCTCCTCTTTCAACATCAAATATATAATAAACACGCTTTATGGCAAATGGCAGGTGTCTTTTACCTTCAGTAAATACAAGCTGACCCTCATCAGAAATTTTGGGTATTTCTATTAAATATGAAAGTTTTGTTTTAATCTGTTTCATAATTTAGGATTGAGCTTCCTTTTGTATTACATATTTAAAAAAGGAGTCATATTCAGCTGCTACTTTTTCCCAGCTGAAGCTCTTGGCAAAAATTCTAGCTTCTTTTCTCATTGCTTTGTTTATCTTTTTCTCTGTTGCCTCTAGCATTTTTTTACCAAAATCCGTAAGACTGAATTGTTTAGCTTTTAGAGAAACTCTTCCATCCATCCATCTACTCTCAGGAAGATCAAATGCGACTAAGGGTAAGCCTGAGGCTAAAGCCTCCAAAGTCCAAAGAGACATCTCATCATGCCTTGAAGGGAATGCAACAAATAAGGCTTCTTGAATAAGTTGCACTTTTTTTTTACCATATGATGGACCTATAATAGACACCTTATCTTCAAGTTTTAACTTCTTTATCAAATCTTTAATTTTTCCTTCATCAGGTCCATGCCCAGCCAGAACAAGAGGATAATTAATTTTTTTTGCAACCTTTGCGTACGAATTTAGCAATAAATCTATACCTTTTTGCCAAATATCAAATCTTCCTAAAAAGAGAATGTATTTCCCTTTTTTATGCTTTATTTTCAAAAATGATTCATCAACCCCTTGTGGAACAATTTTATATACAATACTTGGGTTTAATTTTTTTGCTTTTGAAGAGTCTGTTTCTGAATAGGGGAGAAGATATTTATAAAATCTAAATCCAATTTTTTCAACCCAGTCAAAAGGCAGGTGATACTTTTTTGAAAATTCTTTAGCATTAAACATTGTTGGAAGACCTACAACAGGTACTTTTGTAAAAAGGGGAGCAAAACTTACAGAAGTTGGCGCATTAAAATTTTCAACAATAATGTCAGCTTTTACATTCCTTGCAACCAAGGGAATTGAAAATAAGAATGAAAGATTTGTAAGTATTGGGCTGCTACTTGTAAGACCAATATGCTTATAGCTTATATTATCCTCTTTATAATCCTTTGCTCCGGGATATTTAGAGCAATAAACTGTAATTTTATGTTTTTTGGCAAGCCTTTTGCTAACTTCCCTTGTTGCCCTGGCCTGGCCAGCGCCCCAGTAGGGATTTTTTAAACTGTCCATATCAAATATAGCTATATTTAACTTTTTCATCTTAATTTTTGCCTTTTTTTAAGTTCTCTTTGATTAATATTGATAGTTTTTCCGCACTTACTTCCCAACTAAATTCTTTTGCCCATCCTTTGGCAACCTCTTCTAAGTGATTTCTTTGTTTTTTATCTGTCAGAACACTCACTGTGGCGTTTATCCATTTTTCTTCGTTATCCCATGTGACTAGTAATCCAGAGTGGGGGTTATTTACTGAATCACGAAGGCCTGGAACATCAGAGGCTATCACAGTTGTACCAGCGGCATTAGCCTCAATTATTGTTATTCCCCATCCTTCAATTCTTGAGGGCTGAACCAAGGCCCAGGATTTGGCAAAAAGTTCAACTTTTGTCTTATCGCTAACCATTCCCAGAAACTTAACAACTCTTCCAAGGTTAAGCTTTTGTACTAATGCCTCAAGATCAGCTCTACTCTCTCCATCTCCCGCTATGGTTAAGGATACCCCAGGTACCTGTTCTTTGATCTTTACCATAATATTAATAAATCTATCAAGTGACTTATATGGCTTTAATCTACCAAGATATAAAAGGGAGGGTTTAGATGTTTTTCTTATATTTGTTTGAAATTTCCCAAGATCCACTCCAGGACTGATAATTGATATTTCCTCTTTTTTGCCCAGTCCTAGACTTTCAATTGCCTTCTTTGAAGAAGGTGACACAGTTATGATTTTTGTATTCTTATAGATTAGAGGCATAAGTACACCTTCCAAAAATTTTCCTATTTGTGATAAGGGAAACTTAAGATCAGTTAAAAATACTTCCTGATGAATATGGTGTATTAAAAGAAGCGTTTTTTCTCTTGCGAAGAGTGGAGTAAAAAATGGAATTCCATTTTCTGAATCTATTACAACATCAAATTTACCTTTGAACTTAAAACAGTAATATAAAAATGCCCACACATAAACCATATAAAATCCACCTCTTCTGTAAATTTGTACCCCATCAATTACTTCATTTCTGGGGCTTTTTGAGTCATTTCCACAAAATTGAGTCACCTGATAACCTTTAGCAACCCATCTTTTTGCCAACTCATGTATATATACTTCAGCTCCACCTGCCCAGATGTGCTTCGTATCTCTCCAATTGAAAATAAGCACTCTTAAATTTCTTCTCTTTTTATTTGCTTTAAAAATCCTAAGCTTAGTAAATAGTCCAAATAAATCAGCAACATTATTTTCAATTATTTTTACATCTTTTAAGAAAAGATGAAGCTCTATAGAAATAGCCAAATTAATAATCCAAATAGAGCTCATGATATAGACAAATGACCAGATACTGCTGTGGAAAAATTCAAAAAGGATAATCTGAAGCAACCCCAGGATAAGTCCGGAAACAGCGAAACTATAATATTTTTTGGCAAGATAATATACTGTAAAAACTCTGGAGAGTGTAAAACAAACCATTGAAAAAGAGATCAATGTTAAAAAGGGAAGAGTAACAATTGATTTGGGTCCGAATAAAAAAGGTATAAGCGTATTTCCAAATAGCGCTATAGCCAAAAAAGGCGGCAGGCTTAGGGCTAAAGTTCCTAAAAGACTAAAGTTTAATACTCTTTTTGAATCTAAATTGACTCCTTCGTTTCGGCTGACAAGAGGCACAATAAATGGAGAAGCAAATGATCCAAAAAAGAAAACCATCTTTCCGATTAAAGCTGCTAAGGTATATAAACCGGCATCCTGAGGTGAGAGATAGTGTTTTGCCAAGATCACATCAAGGTTTAAAAATATAATTGAGGATAAACCTGATATTAAAGACACCGAAAAAAAGCCGGATGGAAAATTTTTAACTTCCGTTTCACTATTTTTTGACTTACTCTTATATACAAAAGCCCATCCCAAAAAGAAAACAATTACAACAGATAATGGTATTGCTGAGTAAGCTAAGCTTCCAAACCCAAACAATACCAAAAATGCTGCAATTAATAATTTCAAAAGAGGTTCGGCAACTGTAAGTATTGAGAGAACCGTAAAATTAAGCTTTGAGTATAGCAATCCTTTATCAGAGGCTGCCGCTAACACAACAAGAAGGATTGGGGAAAACAAAAGCAAAGGGGTTAAATTAGACAAATTAAAATATGATAAAAGCAGAGGAGATAGAAAAATCCAAAGCGCAAAAAGTACAATTGAAATATTGACAGCCATTCTTCTTGTGTTCCTCCAAAATGAATTGGCTACAATTTCTCCTTCTTTACCCATAAGATATCCAGCCCGGTAATTTACAGTTGTCCCCAGAGCGCCAAAAACGATGGAAAAAAGAGAGAATAAACCATTGATAAGTCCTACTATGGCAAAATCCTCAAAGCTTAAAACCCTTCCAAGATATGAGCTATATAAAAAATTAAAAAAGCTTCCTACTACATTGCCTAAAATAAACATTGCTCCTATAAAATGTTTCTTTGATAATTCAAAGCCTAATCTCTTCTTAATAAAATTTGGAAGAATAAATCCTTTTTCTTTTTCCAGTTCAATTACGGTTTCAGTTATTAAATCTTCCTTTTTGTCTAAATTGAGTCCATGAATTGTTTTTTCCCAAAAATGAGGTTTAAAAATCAGCTGATATAGGGCAATAAAGGCAGATATAGATCCCATCAGCCAATATATTGGTACAAAATAAACATACTTTATAACAGAATAATGCCCTCTTTTGGCACAACCAATCATGTAGTAATATAGGTATAAAAAGTTTCCAAATACCGCCGAAAATAAAGCCATGTAGAAAACAGTTGGGGAGTACAAGGATTCTATTGTTGGGCCAAATATTGAATAAAAAGTAAAGTAGGCAATTGTTGCTGCCCAAAGTATTGGATTTATAAACAGAAAAGCGATCTTTCCTCCCACTGTCATTTGAAAAATAAGGGCATGTATACCCTCTTGCTTAAATAGTTTGTAGGGATTTCTAGTATGGACTAAGAACGTCTGCATATAACCCTTGATCCAACGTGAACGCTGCCTTAGCCAATTTTTGAAATTACTGTTTGCTTCCTCCAGAGTAGTTGAATTTATAATTGCTGTTTTCTTACCTCTTGTAAAAAGCCTTATACCTAGATCGCAATCCTCTGTAACATTAAAAGGATCCCAACCTTTTAAAGATAATAAAGTCTTTGTTTTAAAATGATTTGAAGTTCCACCAAGAGGAATATTTGTTTCAATTGTCTGCAAGCCTGGTAAAATAACATCAAACCAAAGTGAGTACTCTGCTGTAAAAAAGCGCGTCAAAAGATTTTGGTTGGGGTTATAATAGTTCAATTTTGCCTGAAGACAAACAACATCATCCTTAACTTTTTGAAAAGCAAGAAAGGCTTTTTTGAGTTGAAGTGGTTCTGGTTCATCCTCTGCATCATAAATTACTAAATATTCACCCTTGGCATCATTTAAACCAAAGTTGCAGGCTTTTGGTTTTGTTTTAGGCAAAGAATGTGGAACAATATTAATCCTGACGTAAGAAGGAAGGTTTAACTTTTTTAAAGCGTCACTTGTTTGTGAATCATCCTCTTCTAAAAGAAGTTGTACATCCAGTTTGTTCTTTGGATAATCTAACTTTTGAATAGATTCTATAAAGTGGGGGATAACTCTAGCCTCTCTGTAAAGAGGACAGAGAATTGAGTAAACGGGCAAATCTTTATCTTCTAAACTTTCTAGGTCAGAATCTGATAGATTAATTTCAGGGGGGAAATGTAGACTTTTTAAAATTAAGTAAAGATTAAATAAAACATCTATAAAATAAATAAAAGATAAAATTGCAAGTGTGATGGATAAGGTAAGCATAATATTTACAATTATTCCAAACAAAAAAGATGTAAGGATAAAATAAATTAGAATTTTTTGCCAATAATTTAAAGTTTTAAAAGCTGAAACTTTATGATCCAAGTTTGTGTGTGTAATAAATCTATTGCCCTTATGAATTAGGCCTGATCCTTTCATATTTTGTACATTGTCTGGAAGGATTTGAAACACCTCTCTCTTTCTTATCCTTAAAAGCAGAGCCCTACTTCCAATTTCCAAAATTGATGAAAATAAACTAATGTTTGAAGATCCTGCAGTTCTTGGGAAAAAATCTACACTAACTTCAGAAATTTTATGACCTAATTCTTTGGCTGTAAAAAGTAGCGGTAAGTCAATTGTCCAAGCAGAAACATCCTCTTTTTTTATATGGCCTATAATTTCTCTCTTAAACAATTTTAGGCCTGATTGAATATCATAATCTAAATTAAATAAAAGCTTTCCAAAAATAAGTCTGAAGCTCTTGCTTAAGAATTTTCTAATGAAGGGAACTTTATATGTTTTTCTTCTGGCTATCACTACTCCGTGATCATCCAAAAGTTTAAACATCTCAGGGATTACCTCAGGAGGATATTGTAAATCTGCGTCAAGCATAGCCAAATTTTCCGATGTGGAATACTTTGCACCTTCCAAAATTGAGTAGGCTTTTCCTCGTTTTCCAATTTTTGAGTATATTTTAATTGGATATCTTGCTTGCAATCTACTTAGTATACGTACAGTTTTATCTTCGGAGTTATCGTCAATAAATATAAGGCCATAGCTGATTTCGGAACTTTTTAAAGCTGCATGAATTCTTTTTACCAATAAACGAACATTTTTCTCTTCGTTCCGCACAGGAACTATAATGTCTAACTTATCCATAACTTATATTTTGGGAACTAATGATTCATAGACAGATTAAAAACCATTGCAACCCGATTTTTTAAAAGCCTATAATAACATAATTTGAATAAAAAATAAACCCCCAAATAAAGGAGTGTCTATTTTAAAAATTACTTTCTCGAATCTAGCTATTATAGCAAAGATTATAAGATATGCAACTAGGAAATTGGAGTTAAATTACGCTTAAACACCAGTTTATTGCATGCTGGTTGGAAATTTTTCCACACTCATTTCTTGCAAATTCCTTATTTGTATTCCAATCCAAAAAAGAAGCCCCAATTTGTTTATAACAACTTTCTTTAAATGAGTCGGAAACTGATGAACAAAATGTGAGCATTTTGGATGAATCTCCTACAAATCTGTAGGCCATTGATGAAATTACTCCCATAAAACAGATATTTTTAAACTCTTCAGTGGGCATTTGCTCACAATTTAATTTCATAAGGTTTAAATCCTTTGTGAAACCAACCTGGTTTGTACCAATTGTTCTAAAACACTCCATTTGGTAATTTTCGGGTACTCCCATGCAAAGATTTGCCACTTTTTTCCAGTCCTGTTTTGTTAAAATTGAGAAGTATGAGCTTTGATACCTGTAACAAAGCTTTAAATATTTTTCATCCAAAGAGTTGCAAGGATAATAAGGATCATTTGCTTTTACATATTTTCCAGGATGATCAACGCTGGTTGAGGAGGATGAGTTTTCCATAAAAACTCCACTGTAGCAGCGTTCACGGTTTCCCAAATCCCCAATTTTGTCACAAAGATTTAGAGACTGCGGGACTTCCATATCAGCAACATACATTGCTGCATGACCCAAACCGTGCATACACTCATAAAAAATTAAAGGTTTATCATAGTCCTCAAGTTTTCCGCAGATTTTATCAAACTGAGCGGCAGCTTGACTTTCTCCAACTTCGAGCTGCTTATCTTTAAGATATGCCTCCAAAGTACCGTGGTAACAGCCTCCATGACAGGTGGAATTACACTGGGAGTACACCTGTGGTACACTTCTTAACCTCGCATATTCTGCTCTTGAAAGGAAATGTGTTACCTCATGACATCTTGCATAAACTTCAGAATAATTTTCATTCTGTTCTAAAAGACCTAATGTTTTTTTTAAACCAAACTGGTTAAAAAAAAGGGCTGCTACCTCTTTATAACAATTATCCCTTCCTCCCATTTCCATGCATATCTTAAGTTGTTTTCTTATATAATCATTTTCATCTTCATTTATTTCTTTTAAACCAAGTTTACTAACAGCTTCCCTTCCATATTGTCTTATAAGTTCATTAATATAATTTTGGCATTCTTGGTGGAAATTACCAGACAATGATTTACAAATGGCAGGAGCATTTGTTTGCCAGAGAGGAATTTCTTGAAAAATAAGCTCTCCCGCAGCTGCCTTGGCACACCTTAGAACATATTCATCAACACCTATCTTCTTACAGCTTGCCATAATCTGATTAGAATCTGATGTTGATTTTGTTATTATAAAACCCAAAGCATCAAAACAGGCTGCTGTAAACTGGTTACTTTTAGAACCAAGGCATATACTTATTACTTCATCAAAGGTATATTTAAATCTGCTCATTAAAACAGTTGGCTGATTCCTACCGCATGCAAAAGAGTAGGTGGGACCAAACTGCTGCTCCAGCTCATCACACGGATTATATGGATTTTCTTTGGAATAAAAGTTTGAAGGAGCAGCTCTTTCAAACTCCATAAAAACTCCATCAAAGCAATACTGCAATCCTTGAGATGTAAGTCTGTTACATGAGGAAAGAGCAGCTTTCAAATCTGAAGTCTGATAAAAGCTGGCAACTCCATGGCCGATGCCATGCACACATGAGGCATACGGTCCTCCTTTTCCCAAAGTCCCACAAGCCGCTTCAGCCTCAGATAATTTTTCCAGATTTTTTTCAAAGGCTTTGTCTAAAAATCCGTGAAAACAACCAAAAGCAAACTCAGTGGAGCAAATTGAAATTCCGTCAAACCCCTCTTTTTCATAAATTAACTTTCCTAAAAAATGTGCAAGATCATGAACATTGCCGGATGAACCTGCATCACCTTTGAATGTAAGCTTAAAATAATCCCAAGACTTTTGGGAACCTCTCCCTTTGATCATATTTTCCAGCTCATTCATCTGTTCTTGTGCATTAAGCTTTTTAAAATCAGGTGGTTCCAAGGTCTTGTTTGAACTCACCCTTAAGAGGGAACTATTAAAGTTTTCATAAAATTTGGTGAAGAAATTTTTTATTATTTCAAACAAATTGAAGCCGGTCTTACCATTCCCCACGTTACCATTTGCACCTGCTTCCTTTTGCACAATCAAACTTCCCCGAAAGTGCGGAAACAAATGGTCATGGTATTTCCACTCTCCCGCCTTTTTTGGCTTAAAAGACCATGAAGAGCCTACTTCAATCGGCTTTTGCGGATCAAACTCAGGATAAATATCATGGGTTGGGTGAATATTTGATGCAGGCCAGTGAGAAACTTTGTCTTCATTTGTAAAAATTACAGTTGAATTTTGATCTAAGTTAGCAGTTTGTGGTTCAAAGCCTTTGGATGTCATCTTTACAATTACAGTCTCGGAATGAGCAAAACTTAATGAGGGAAAGAGTATTAAGATTAAAAGTAGCAACAATATCTTAACCATTATATTTTGCAAGATATACTATCAGTAGATCACTCTGATATATAGTCTTCATTATATGATAATAAGGATATGACTTCCTAAATTGATCGTCACAATTTAAAAAGTTTTGGCCGGATTTGAAGCAAGTCACCAAAAAATAGTTTTTATTGTTAATTTGTATGTGATTATAAGGATTTTGATCTGATACCTCAACAAGCTTTCTATCGAATTTTTTTTCCAGAGGAGCAAGAAGTATTGTGTCTAAAACAGGATATTCAAAGGGCATTCCGGTTGAAGAACCAAAGGACTTAATTTGAAAAAAATCCATCTCCAAAAACCCATCTTTCCTCTTTATGTCCAAAAGCTCGGTTGAAATTGCATTTGTAACTTCATCTATAAGATGTTGATTTTGTAAAGGTTTTTTAAAATCTTTTGTTAAAGCGAAATTACCGGAAAAAATAATAATCAAAAAAAATATCAAAAAAATCCTTGGCAATTTTGCTAAACTTCTTAAACTGGCAGCCACCATTATGGTAAATGCTCCAAAAGATAAAATTAAATAATGAAGTCTTATTTTATTAAAAATGGATGCAAAAATAATTGGAAACAAAAAAAACAGTAAGGTTATGATAAAAATTTTGAAATCTCTCTTATTTCTTATAATGTTAAAGCTTATTAAAACAAATATAAGCAAAAAAACTTGCGAATTTATATTAAAGGCATCCATAAACTGCTTAATGTTAAGATCTAAATTAGTCAAAAAACTATTAGATAAAAAATTACTTATATTTGGAGGCGGTGATTTTAGAAAGTTTAGTGAATGTGGAAGATAAAGTAAAAACAAGCTAGAAAAAAGGGTAAAAACTATCGCAATATAATGAGTTAAACTTTTACCCTCTTTCCTTAAAAAATAAAAAGATATTATCAAAAATAAGGACAACCAGGGGAAAGCTGAATTATGAATCGCTACAGCAACTGCCAACAAAACAAAGCTTGCAAGAACCAATATGTATTTTTTTCTAAAATATCCAGTTAGATATATTAAGAGCGCGAAGTACGCAACAGGATTCATTAAGTATGGCTGCCATATAAAATCTGATTGTTTGATAACTTCAGGGTTAAAACTGAAAAAGGCAACTGAAGCTAATGCAACTTTCTCATCAAAAACTTTCCTGGATATGAGATAAATAAGGATAATTAAAAAAAGTTGAAAAATGATATTTAATGCTGAAAGAGTTAATACATTATTAAAAAGCAAAAGGGGAAGAGCTAAAATATAAAAATAGATTGCGCTATTTCTTATGCCGCTTTCATAAAGTAAGTTATAAGGCCCTACCAATGGATATTCCTTGTATGAAATAATGTGATTTGCCAAAAGATAATCTCTTGTACCATCTCCCCATGCAAAAGTATTAGATATGGGAAAATCCAATCTTTGGACTCTTAAAAAAATACTGATTACAAATATTATTAAAAAAGCAAGAGTGTAAAACTTAAGTCTCAGAATTTATTTACCTGATAGGAAATTCCAGATTAAATCAAATAAACTTGGGCCTTTGGACACTCCTCCAACTGATCCCGGAGTTGCATATGCTGGGGTACCATAAGGGGATGGATATGAGTATGAAGGAGTCTCATAGGATGGAGTTCCGTATGATGGAGTTCCGTAAGAAGGTGAAGGGTAAGAATATGAAGGTGTTCCGTAAGAAGGAGTGCCGTAAGGCGTGGGATAGGAGTAGCTTCCAGGAGTTGGGTAAGAGTAGCTACCTGGTGTTGGGTAGGAATAACCACCTGGTGTGTAGTAGCTGCCAGGTGTTGGGTAGGAATAACTAGTGGGTGACGGATAAGAGTATGTCCCACCCGGTGTTGGGTAAGAATACGCCGAAGGAGTGGGGTATGAATAAACACCACCGGGGGTTGGATAAGAGTATCCTCCTTCGGGTATACAATAGCCACCAGGGCCTATATATTGTCCTGCAGGACATGATCCGCCAGCAGGGGTGGGATAGGAATAGGGGTGGATGCCGCTACACTGACAAGAATTGTTTGACCAGGTACAGCCATACCTGGTACATTCTGTTGCCGGATCAAAAACACCACCCGCAGTACCTCCTGTAGGTGGCCTACATTTATCAGGGTTTTGTCTGCAATAGCTTTCAAATTCCTGACGGGTTTGAGTGGTGCCAAAACCTCCAGTTTGTCCTGGCTTACATTTGTCAGGATTTGCCTGACAATAAGCTGCATATTCTCCTGCCTTTTGAGCAGTCTCCTTTGTCTCTCCGTAAAATCCACACTGACAACCATTATTGGTCCAAGCACAGTTGGGAGTTCTGTTACACATCTCTGCCGGATTATATCCTGGCGGAGGCGAGGTTCCTGCTCCCCTTCCCGGACCTCCAAAGGCCTTAGAACACTCAGCCTCGTTTTGCTGACAATAGGTTCTACAAGTGGCTTCAGAATTACATCCTCCGGGTCCAGCAAATTGAGAACCAGCTACATCATGGAATCCCTTACAAATTTGGAAATTATTGGGATCAGAGCAAAGTGATTTACAGGTACTTTCCGAAGTACACCCTCCAGGACCAACAAGATGTTCTCCGCCTCGCAGTCCAACAGTTTTGGCAAAGTCAGAACATTTTTGGGCATTAGCCTCTTGCTCACAGAATGACCTACAAGCATCAGGAGATGTACAACCCAAAACTTCCTTTGCCTTAGAAACAATTTCACTCTTTGCGGGATCTTCAACATGACCACCGACAATACCTTGACTTCTAGCAAAATTACTACATCTGTCAAAATTGGCAGGTATTTCACAAAAGTTTTGACAAGCTTCATACGAGTCACAACCAAGTGAAGATTTTGCCTTTGATAAGACATCACGAACCTTCTCGTCAGATTCACCCTGATAAAAACCTTTGCTTCTGCCATAATCTATACATGAGTCCGCATTAACAGGATCCTCGCAATAAGTTCTACAAGATATATAATCCGTACAGTTACCTAGTTCTGCTATAGGAAAAGCTACATCATAGAGTTTGGCTTTCTCTTCTGGGTTTTGATAACGACCACTATTTTGTTCGAAATCATCTATACCATCTCCATCCTCATCGATAAAAGGATGGGATGGAGAAACCAAGAGTGATGACTGAAGAATAAATACCAAAAGCAGTAGCCCGATTAAGATAAAAAATCTTTTTATTATAAACTCTATACTAAGTGCAAAAGTATTTAGTTTCATTTATTATTTAGCTTGTTTTAAAGCATCAAAAGGATTCTTATACTGAGTAAAAGGATTTAAGTATTGAGCGCCCTTATCAAAAGGATTTTGATATTGCTTTTGTAAAGAAACTGTAGGTTCTTTTTTAAGACTTGGTAAAGCTGGAAGCTTAGGTCCTTTTAAAATACCAGAAGCTACAAGGATAAATAGAGCTACTCCCACTATTAGCAGCAAAAGTAGCGGTAAAGCTAAATTAATTACTCCTTTATTATTCACTTTTTTTACTTACTTATTTATTATTGGAAAATTTTTAAATATTTGTCAAGGGAGCAAAATTATTAGAGGATATTTTTAGTTTATTGAAGAAAGTTGGGAGAGACATTGGTTGTTGAATGGTTGTTCCAGTTTTTGGCAAAGGGCTACTTTTTCATCTTTTGTTATAGGATCAGAAATAATTTGGCTTAAAACAAGCTGATAGCACTCTGTTTTTGTTTGAGGAATTGCTCTTTGACAAACTGCAATTGCCTCATCTCTCCCTCCAACTGAATAGTAAGCACCTGCATTAACAGTAATGCAGCTCTCGCGCCATGCATCACCCACAAGCGGGCATAAAGTAAAGACTTTTATAATGTCTCCATTAGTTAAAGGATGAATCTGACGGGCCAAATTATCCATGCACCATGTAGTATATTGAGGGTCACCTATTTGCTGACAAATTTGAGCAGTTTTTGCAATATCACCTTTATTCATCTGATAAATCCTTGCTGCCTGATTAAGCCAGCATCCTCTTTGATATTTTTCCCCAAAATAATTACATGGAAAATATGGATCATCATCTTTTAGCCAATCTCTCATGAGCTCTTTATCCTTCCCCCAATCATGAACCCCGAAAAGATTCTCCATAAAAGCTCCGTTGTGACAAGAGCTCAAAGCATTTGGAAACTCCACTCTTTCATAGAGTTTGTCACAAGTATCCAAAGCAGAAGGAAGATCATAATTCCACATTGCCAAAATGGCATGCCCTGCAGCATGGACACACTGGAAGTAGCGTACAGGTGATTCCTTACATCTATCTGTCATTTTGGAAACTGCCTCAAAGCCCTGATCTGTAGCGGCCTCAATTATGGCTCCATGGTAGCAGGCATACAAAAAGTAATCCTTGCACTTTAAGATTGAGTCAACTCCGTATTTTTGGTAAGCATAAAAGCCTATCTGGTGAACTGCCAAATGCCCCTCACCTGTGTGAGGGAGGGGAGAATGTTCCAAAATCTCCAGGGCCTCATTAACATCAACCCTTTCTACCAGTTTTCTTGCAGCTTTCAGACGTGTTTCCTGATCATTTCCCAAAATATCCCTCATCTCCGGGACATCTTCGTAAGTTACGGATTTAATTTCTGATTTTTTTATAGGATTATTAAATGGAAGTTTTGCAGCATTTAAAACATAAATAACTAATACAATGAAAGTCAAAAATCCTACAAAACGGAAGATATTTCCATTCATAGACTCAATAAGCTTAACAAAACTAAACCTATTTTGTCCATCTTGAGGTTGGAGTTTTTACTCTTCCAAAAAATTGGCCCAGACGAAGGACTATACTAAGCAAGTTGTAATAGATTTTTCCATGATATTTCCTAGCACTTATCTTAAGATGCTCATATGCTTTTTCCTGACCTATCTTTTTGGTGGAAGCCCCGTGATGATGGATGAAACGGGCTGATGGAACAAAATATAGGGGCACTTCATATTCTTTTAGTCTTTTTGAATATTCAATATCTTCAAAAAATATAAATGTTTCCTCATTTAAGAATCCTACCTTTTCCAAAACCTTTCTTGGGATAAGGAAACAGGCCATCACAAATCCTTCCACTCTAGTAGGCTTTTCTTCTTTAGGTAAATACATAAAATATGAACCCTTTTTAGCTAAGAAATATTCCTTAAAAGCTCCCCAGATTGTGGGAAGATGAAAGACTGAATCCTGACTTGATCCATCAGGAAAAATTAGTTTTCCACCCAAAACAGCCTCACCTCCAAACTCATCCTCAACTTTAATCAGTTCAGATATACCACCCCTTAAAACCTCAATATCCGAATTAAACATTAAATAATATTCGCCCGATGAATATCTTATTGTCTTGTTATAACCTTTAGTAAAACCTTCATTTTCTTTATTTTGCAAATATTTAATTTTAGGCCCGCTTCGCGAGGCGAGCAAAAAATCTTTAATTTCATCTTTACATTGATCAATAAAACCATTATCCAAAACAATTACCTCCATGTCATTCTGGTTATATCCAGAATCTCTGTTAAAAATACTTTCTAAAAGTTTTTTTGTTAAAGCGGGGGTATTATAATTAACAATTCCAATAGAAAGCTTAAGCGGGTATTCTATTTTTGTCACAGGATCCAAGAGCTCTTTTTTTCCACTTGAGATCCCCAGAAAATAATCCAAAACCCCCTGCCTTTGGGCAGGCCTACCAAAGATAAAAAGCCTCACAGCTTCCCGAAACAGTGCAATTTTGGTTCTAAATTTCCCATACTTCATACCAAAGATAAGCCTGTTTCTGGTGTGATAATAATCAGTCACCAATGACCCAATTCCAGTTGACTGGGAGACTTTATGGTAGATTGCAACTTTTCCATTATAGAAAACTTTAAATCTCGCATCTTTTACCCTTTTAATAAAATCGCTATCTTCAAAATACAAAAAATATTTCTCATCAAACAATCCAATTTTTTCAACCACTTCTTTTTTTATAAGCACGCAAGCGCCGGAAATAATTTCTGATTCTTCAACTCCATCATATTTACCTTTATCCACCTCATCAATTCCACGATGGATTGAACCAATATTATCCCAGTCAAACTCACCACCGGCAAACCAAATCACGTTTCCTAAATCCTTTTTTGAATACCTTTTTTTATGGAATTCAAAATGGGGAGCAAAATAAATTTTTGGAGAAACAAGTCCTATATTAACATCGGGCTCTGCAGTTTTAACTAACTCATCCACCAAGTTTTCATTTTTTATCAAACTATCATTATTTATAAGTAGAAAATAATCTGCTCCCCAAATTTTTGCGTATTCAATTCCTTTATTATATCCACCGGCAAATCCTAGGTTTTGTCCGGCTTGGATAATATCCACATCAGGGAATTTTTTGTGTATTTCAGAAACTGAACCATCAGAAGATGCATTATCGACTACAATAGTTAGTAGTTGGTAGGTTGTAGTTGGTAGTATGGATAAAGAATCTAGAAACTCTAGAGTGTCTTTTTTCCCATTATAATTAACAGTAATAATAGCAACTTTCATACCACACCCAGTCCTTCCACATAAATCCTAGCTCTGGCTGTTTTACCCATTAAAGAAAAAGCTATGATTCTTAGAATTAATCCTAAAACTAAAATTAATCTGGTAGGGAAATAGAAAGAGGGAAAGTGTTTCTTAAGATAATATTTAATCCCTCTTAACTCATTTAAAAAGGATGATTTTAAATCAAAGTTGGTTGAGGCACCGTGAAGATGAATCACTTCAACTTGTGGCACATACCAAATTTTATACCCCTTGGTATGAATTCTTCTACACCACTCAATCTCTTCCATATGCATAAACAAATTCTCATCAAAGCCGGAAGTTTTTTCAAAAATTTCCCTTTTTAACATAAAAAAAGCCCCCATTATCCAGCCTACTCTGTGAGCTTTGGAAAAATAACTCTTCTCTTTGGGGTGGAAGGGAGGGATAATGGTACCAACCACAGGGATTAAGCTTAAACCTAAAATCCAAAATATGATATTTAAGGGGTTTGGTAAATTACCGGCAGATGGTTGAAGTTTACCCGAAGTATTGTTTAACCTTGCACCTAATACGTCGCAATTTAAGTTAACCCTAAAATAGGCAAGCGCCTTATAAAGACTGTCTTCCTCAACGTAAACATCAGAGTTTAAGAGCAGAATGAAAGGATTTTTAGATTGTTTTATTGCTATATTGTTACCCTTGGAAAAACCAGTATTTTCTTTAGAAGGGATTAAATTTATATTGGGATGATCATTTCTTAACATTTCCAAAGATCCGTCTTTAGAAGCATTATCCAAAACAATAATTTCCACATTATTCCCTAACCTTTTCTCGCAATATTTTTTTGCCTCCTCAAGCTTGAGAAGACACCTGTGGGTGATATCTTTTGTGTTATAACTTAGAATGATTACTGAAAGATTTGTATTTTCCATAATATTCTTCGAGTGAGCGAAGCGAATCGAGAAGTTACCTTAAAAATTATTATATATTTTTATGGTGTGTTCTCGACAAGCTCGAACAATATTCAACTTGTCATCTTCATCCTGATCCTTCTGTATCTTTCCAAAAAACTAATTCCCCATAAAATCAAATCACGTAAAACCGGGATATACTTACTATAATAATGTTTTTTATAAAATATTCTCATTGCTGAAACCCCATGAGTTACAGCTTTTAATCTTTTTTCTTTTTCCACTTTAATCTTACCTGTATTCCAAAGTCCTGAAGAAGACCCTTTATGATGGATTATTTTTACTTCGGGATAAAAATAAATTTTCCATCCCTTCTCTTTTAGATCATAACAAAACTCAATATCCTCCCCGTTCCAAAAATAATCCGTATCCCACCAGCCGATTTGGTCTCCTGCAATTTTTCTAACCATCAAAAATGCACCTGTAAGACAATCTATTTCATGCGTCTTATTTGTATCCAGATAAGTTACAGTATAACCGGCAAAAATAGGGGATCGGGGAAAAAGTTTTGCTAAACCGCTAAAGTAGCAGAAAGAATTCCAGGGAGTAGGGAAGCCTCTGTGGCATGAATAATCCAGTTTTCCGTTTGGTAATTCAACTCTGCAAGTTAAAGCCCCAATATCAGGATTTCCCAATAAGTATTCCAAAGATTTCTGGATGGCTCCATCCACAATTTCCGTATCCGGGTTAAGAAATAAAACAACAGGAGCTTTAATTTTTGGAATTGCAGCATTATTCCCGGCAGAAAAACCAATATTCTCCTTATTTATTACCAATTCCACATCAGCGTGTTCTTTTTTAACTGCATCCACAGATCCATCCGTTGAAGCATTGTCAACCACTATAACTTGATACTTGATACTTGATACTTGATACTTTTTTATGGAATCTAAGCACTTCAAAAGCAAATCCCGAACATTAAAGTTCAGGATAATTATGGAAAGATCAGGAGTTTCTCTATTTACCATGTAGGATTAATTGTATAATAGGGAATAAGTGATTACCAATTAATCTCATCTCATAGGTTGAAAAAAATATATCATATTAGTGTCTTTTGCCTTCTCTTGATGAACCAAAATAAATGAGGGCGAAACCCACGGCCACCAAACTTCCTATCAATGCAAACAATAACAAGTTTGTAGAACTGACTTCATTCATAACTTTCCTTTTTCAGCAAATACAATTGATAAAAACCAAAATAATGCTGAAAGAACTAAATATGATATTACTACGAATAACCTGGTTGAGTCAATTGGCACAAGTATCGCACCAACGGAGGTTGCAAAAAATACTTGGGAGATGTCGCAGGATTATTACACAAAATTTAGATGAATTCAAACTTTTTCTTGAA
>CAYLXC010000006.1:34515-37547 GCA_964387865.1 uncultured Gammaproteobacteria bacterium
GAGATGTCGCAGGATTATTACACAAAATTTAGATGAATTCAAACTTTTTCTTGAAGCTAACGGACTCTATGTCTTCTTTTTATTCTTAACTGTGCCAAGGATTTTTCTAAAACTGCTAAAGTTTCTGCATATTCTTCATCTGAAAGTTTTTGTTCTAAAGCTTGCTCTGCGCGCTTTTTGGCCTCTTCAACTACCTTTTCATCAATATCTTGCTCATAAGTAGCAAGATCTGTCATTACAGTCAATGTATTATTTGCCATTTGTAAAAACCCATCCCCAATTGCCAAAGTATCCACTTTTCCACTCTTTTTGATAACCAGTTCACCAGGTTCCAATTTTGCCATTAAGTTTGTATGATTTGGTAAAATTCCAATTTGTCCGTCTTCAGTTGAAACATTAACTTGACTTACTTCCTCATCAAAAATTAATTTTTCCGGTGTAACTATTTTAAGACGCAGTTGAGACATAAATATATTGTATAATATCATGTCATGAATAACCATGTAGCCGAAGCCTTAGTTGTAACTTGCATAGATTTCAGATTCCAGGGATTTATAAACAGTTGGATCTCAAAAAATTTAAAACCACAAAGTTTTGACAGAGTTGCTTTTGCCGGTGGAGTAAAGAATCTAGAAACCATCTTGGGACAAATTGAAATTGCGGTCAGACTTCACAATATTAGAAAAGTTGTTTTAATTAACCATGAGGATTGCGGGGCTTATGGAGAGATAGAAACACCAAAACAGCATGCCGAGGATTTGGTTACTGCAAAAGCTAAGACCAATGAGAAATACCCTGACTTAGAAGTAGAAACTTATTATCTTCACCTTGATGGCACATTTGAACATTTTTAGACTTGAATTTTTTATCTTAAAGGTGCAAAATTCTAATTTATGAAAACAATAAAGCAAAAATATTTAATTAAAGCTCCGGTTGAAAAAGTTTGGCAGGCTTTGGTTGACCCGGGCATGATAGACGATTGGGGCGGGGGACCGGCTGAAATGGATGATAAAAATGGCAGTGATTTTAAACTTTGGGGCGGGGATATCCATGGAAAAAATCTCAAAGTTACCCAGAATAAGCAGCTCGTTCAGGAGTGGTTTGGAGGGGACTGGGAACAACCCTCAAAAGTAACATTCACTTTAAGCGAGAAAGGTCCTAAAACTGAAATTTTCCTCTTGCATGAGGATGTACCGGATAATGAGGTCAAAAGTATAGAGGATGGATGGAGTAAATATTATTTGGGTCCACTTAAACAACTTTTAGAGTTATAGTCTACATGGGAGAAATATTAACTGTACCAAATCCAATTCTATTGCAGAAGGCGAGCAGAGTAAGAGAAATAGATGAAGAAATAGAAAACTTGGTTGAGAAAATGCAACATTTGGTGGAATTTTCAGAAGGGAGAGTAGGCCTAGCGGCTCCGCAAATAGGAGTATTAAAAAGGATCTTTTTGATTAAACCTTCTCAAGGTTTACCTATTCAAATTTTCATAAATCCCAAATTAGTTTGGGTATCTTCTGAGCGAACTCATACCCCGGTTAAGGAGGCCAGAGAAGGATGTCTATCTGTACCTGAAGTGAGCAAAATCATTGACAGACACAAAAGTATTAGGGTAGTTTATCAAGCACTCAATGGGTATTCTAAAGAAGAAAGATTTGATGGTTGGGCTGCAAGAATTATCCAACATGAAAATGATCATTTAAACGGAGTATTAATAACAAGCCCGAGAATATAAATTCTAAAAAATTTAAACCGTATTTTGCCTCATTAATAGTTCCCTTAATATAGTAGGCTTGTTTGAACCGAATTCCCACTTGGAATGTGGGAACGTGGATACCTTATCTTAGCCATTTGTACCACGATCGGAGGAAATTTGACGAAAATTTAGGATTGCACCCCTGGGGTGTAAGCACAAATTAAAGGTTTTGAAATTTAGCTCAAAGTAGCTCAAACTCCAAATTTGCATTTTGATTGTGCGTATGGTTTAATCTCACTAAATATGACCGGACCTGATCAAAGAGAATTATTTTTGCCCAATCCAAGTGAGGTAGTCACGTCTTTTAACAGAGTTTAAGCAGACAAAGTCCAAAATTGCAATACAAAATAGATATTGTATTTAATGTACTATAGTAATAAAATAGGCTAATGGATATTCCAGACGCAAGACAATTTCGTCAAATAATAAGAGAAGAATTAAATCCAATAAAGAAGACGTTAGATGATCACACGGGAAGGTTAGATCGTTTAGAAAACAAAGTTGATGCATTATCTGGAGATGTAGAACAACTACACATGGATGTAAAGGGAATTAGGGATAAAGAGGGTATGGCTCATTCCAGAAACAAAAGAGAAATTGATGAAATAAAAACACATATTGGGTTACCTCTAATGCCAGATACTCCGGATGTCTAACGGGTTAGAATTTTCTTAAAGTAGCTCTCGCCTCGCTGAGTCGGCGAAGCGGGCCAGCCTCGACTAGACCCGTCTCGCCGACGAGGCGGACGTCGAGTCTAGGCGGGCAAACTCCAAAATCTTAGGCTGCTTGGTTGTGGTTTCTCCAAAAAAGAATCGAAGGGGGTATTGGAGTAGACATTCTTTCTTCTCGCTCCATACGTCCCGATTATATCACTACTTTACCTCTTCTATAGTTCCCTTCATGTAGAAGGCTTGCTCGGACTTTGAGTCATGCTTTCCTTCTAAAATATCTTTGAAAGCTCTTATGGTTTCTTTGATTGAGACATAAGTTCCTTTAACAGATGTAAATACTTCTGTAACGTAAAATGGCTGGGTTAGCATTCTTTGGATCTTTCTAGCTCTGGAGACTGTCAGCTTATCTTCGTCTGATAGCTCTTCAATTCCCAGTATAGCAATAATATCTTGTAAATCCTTATACCTTTGTAAAACTTTTTGCACTCCAAAAGCTATATCATAGTGTTCTTGTCCTACAACTTCCGCAGTTAAAACTCTAGATGAGGAGGCCAGGGGATCAACAGCAGGGTAAAGGCCTTGTTCTGCCAAAGAGCGCTCCA
>CAYLXC010000007.1:0-25814 GCA_964387865.1 uncultured Gammaproteobacteria bacterium
CATTAGTACGGTAGAGAATTGCAAAATCAGATAAGGTCGTCGCTCGGGGTCCTGCCAGCTCGGTATCCCGTCGTGCATCCTCGCTCATTTCATTCGCTGCGGCTACGCGTCGGGATCCCTCCTCGCTGTCACCCCTCGCTCCCTCTATTTTAGAAATAATAAAAAGTGCTTCCTCTATTTCATTTCTTACTTCGACAATTTCAATTTTTTCTCCACCCGAATTTTTTGTCCAAAGCTTTAAAATTGGGTGAGTTTTATTTTTGGAAATAATAGAGTGTGCTGCATCCAAAATATTTTGGGTAGAGCGGTAATTTTGTTCCAGATTAAAAATTTTAGTATTTGGATAATCTTTTTCAAAATTTACAATATTTCTAAAATCCGCTCCTCTGAAGGAATATATGGATTGAGAAGCATCGCCTACTACACAAATATTTTTGTGACGATTTGCCAAATATTTGGAAATTAAATATTGGGCAGGATTTGTATCCTGATATTCATCAATTAAAATATATTTAAATTGAATTTGGTATCTTGTTAAAATTGTGGGTTCTGTTTGGAAAAGCTGTATGGTTTTTAAGAGCAAATCATCAAAATCCAAAGCATGATTTTTTTCCAGGATTTTTTGATATTCCAAATATATTTTGGCAACAATTTCCTGGAAAAAACCGCGGGCATATTGAGGATATTCTAAAGAAGAAATTAGTTCATTTTTGGCTCCGGATATAGTGGTTCTAACTGCATGGGGAGAAGTTTTTTGGGGGGAAATATTAAGGTTTGCCATAGCTTCTTTTATTGCATCCAAAGCATCTGACTCATCATAAATGGCAAAGCCGGGTGGCAATCCCAGGATCTTGCCTTCACGGCGTAGTATTTTTGCGCAAAAAGAGTGAAATGTTCCCATGACGGGAGTAGTTGGTAGTTGGTAGTTGGTAGTATGGATAAGTTTGCGGATTCTCTCCATCATCTCACCAGCTGCTTTATTGGTGAAAGTCAGACACAAAATATTTTCGGGTTGGATGCCTTTTTCGGAAATCAAATAAGCAACTTTGTAGGTTAAAACTCTGGTTTTACCAGATCCTGCTCCTGCTAGGATTAGGGTCGGACCCTCAGTAGCTTTAACAGCTTCTTGTTGTTGGGGATTTAAATCATCAAGTAGTGAGGGCATGCTGGATATATTAACACCAATCTTTCCCCTAGACAATTTTTGGAAGTGTTGTTAACATTAATGCCCATGGTTAAACTTTTAGATTTTTGGGCTGTTTGGTGTGGGCCTTGTCGGGTTATGTCTCCTGTTTTGGAAGAAATTAAAAAGGAGATGGGGGATAAGGTGGAAATTGAGGAAATAAATGTGGATGAAAATACTCAAAAGGCCTCTGAATTTGGGGTAATGAGTATTCCTACATATGTAATTTTGAAAGACGGGAAGGAAGTTGGAAGAAGGATAGGAGTAACTCAAAAAGCAGAGTTGTTAAAACTTTTGCAAGGATAATTTTATTTATTGATACTTTTTGTCGAAAAGGGAGTCGCTCGTCACAGTAAAAAGTACCATCCTCGTCATTCTGTAGGATAAACTCTTATAATTGGTATATGAACTTCAAAGATAAGGTCTTAGATATTGTTAAATCAATTCCTTATGGTAAAGTTACAACTTATGGTACTGTGGCAACATTAGCTGGGGTACCCAGAGGGGCAAGGCTGGTCGGAGGAGTTTTGCATTTTAATATTGAAGATGCTCCCTGGCATAGAGTTATAAACAGACATGGATTTATTTCCACCAAATGTATTGAGCATCCCAAAGCTTTACAAAAAGTCCTACTTGAACAGGAGGGAATTGAGGTATCAGATGATTTCATGATAGACTTGAAAAAGTATGGGTGGCGGGGAAAGTAGTCTGGCTCGTCACACTCAAAAAGTACCGCTCGGCTAGTAAATCTGTAACATGTGGTATTAGTTCTAGCCTTGCTATGTGAGAATTTCGTGATTTAGATCTTCACACAAAATTCTCAGATTACTTTTTATGAGTTGTGACTTCGCCATCCTTTAAAAATATGGTTAAAAAAATTTGGATCATTGCAAACTGGAAAAGCAACAAAACCATAGCTGAAGCTTTGGACTGGGTATCAAAAGTGGGGCCACAAATCCCTAAAAGGGATGATTTAAAAGTTGTGGTTTGTCCTACTTTCAGCTGTTTATCGGAAGTAAAAAAAGCAGTTAATGTAGGAAACTTTCCAATAATCGTTGGTTCACAAGATTTATCCCCTTTTGATGCAGGAGCATATACAGGTGAAGAGAGTGCTCAACTTTTAAAAGAACTTGTGAGTTTGTCTATCTTGGGTCATTCCGAAAGAAGGCAGAATTTTTCCGAAACTGATGAGATAGTTTCTAAAAAAGTTGAGCAGGCTTTAAAAAATAATATTATTCCATTAGTTTGTGTACAAGGTCCAGACATCCCCATACCAGAGGGTTGTAAATTAGTTGCTTATGAACCAGTTTTTGCAATAGGTACAGGAAATCCTGATACACCTGAAAATGCAAATGAAGTAGCTTCTAAATTAAAAGAAAAGTATGGTCAGGATCTGGAAGTTTTATATGGGGGGAGTGTTACCTCAGGAAATATTAAAAGTTTTATCACGCAGACAGAAATTTGCGGTGCGTTAATAGGTGGTGCTTCTTTAGATGCTGATGAGTTTACTTCTATCATTAATGTGTGTAAGGATGAATTAAAAACGTGAAACGAATAATCTTTCAGGTAGGGAAAAAAGAAAACCCACCCAAAGCAAGAAGAATCAGAAGAATACTTAAAAAATTAGTACCGATTGCTATAATAATCGGTATTTTAAGTGCATTTGCAATCTTTCTTGCAACCCTTTCAGGATCTGAAAGTATAATTAAATTAGGTTTTTTGGGAAATCCTTTTAAATCTTCTGATGGCAAGGTGAATATTTTATTTTTGGGTATACCTGGTGGAACTCATGCCGGATCAAACCTTACAGACACAATAATGGTTGCCTCCTATAATCTTAAAACAAATCATGTATTTCTAATTTCTATTCCTAGAGATTTATGGTTTCCGGCCCTTCGAAGCAAAGCAAATGCAGTTTATCAAATTGGCCTATCAGAAAAAGATGGATTAGATTTAACAAAAACTGTTATGGGTAATGTTTTGGGGATACCAATTCATTATGCATTAAGAATAGATTTTAGAGGTTTTATTCAAGCAATTGACGCTCTGGGAGGTATTGATGTTGTAGTTGATAAATCCTTTGATGATTTTAATTATCCAATATCTGGTAAAGAGGATGATCTTTGCGGATTTGAGGAAAAGGAAATGGACTTCTCAGAGGAAGATGCAAAAAAGCTAAATATTGAGGCGGGTAAAAGAAAAGTTTTTATATCACCTGATGGAAAAATTGCAACAGATTCTGCAGAAGAAGATAAGGGTATTATGTATTTTTCCTGCAGATATGAGCATATTTCTTTTAAGGAGGGTTTGACGCATATGGATGGTGATACAGCTCTAAAGTTTGTCAGATCAAGACACGGAACTAATGGACAAGGATCTGATTTTGCGCGCTCCGAAAGAGCGGAAAAAACTTTGCAAGCAGTTAGAAGTAAAGTTTTGTCTTTAGAAACGCTTTCCAATCCAGCGAAG
The DNA here is from genome assembly GCA_964387865.1 of uncultured Gammaproteobacteria bacterium. Classification (GTDB taxonomy): domain Bacteria; phylum Patescibacteriota; class Microgenomatia; order Daviesbacterales; family UBA10151; genus CAYLXC01. Next base: position 3,653 of record CAYLXC010000007.1, read on the forward strand.
ATTGCAGAGTTAATAAAGACTTTGGGGAAAAGCGTGGATACTGACGTATCTGCCAAAGATGCATTTGAGTTTTATAAATTATCCAAAAAATTAGACCAGACACACAAAATGATTTTGGATGATTCTAAAAGAAACGGTTTGGAAGAAGGTAGAGCGTCGCTTCTTTACCACCCTTCCCCCGAAGATTATGGAGGTGCTTATGTTTTAGTATCTCAAGATGATGACTTTTCTGTAATTCACAATTATGTTAGAAAAGTATTGGAAGGAGAAATAACTGAATATGAAGCTACTGCTTCTTCACGGGCCCGCTAATGCTGCATCACGGGAATATTTAATAAATTTAAAGAAAAAATTTGATCAAAATAACGTGGTAGTTTTTGAAAGTAGTTCAAATTTCTCGGATGTCTTGGGTAATTTAATGACAACCCCATTATTTTCTGAGGAAAGATTGATTGTCTGGGAGAATCCGCAGGAGGATTTTTCAGACTATCCCCTAAACCCTATACCCTATACCCTAATTCTTTGGTTTGATCACGAGATAAAAAATAAATCCCTCTTGGATTGGGTTAAGAAAAATGGAGGACAAATATCATTTTTCCCGGAGAGTAAAGAAATTTCTGTTTTCCCATTTTTGGATCTTTTGGCAAACGGAGATAAAAGAGCTTATCTTGAAATGGATAAATTGAAAAAGGGAAATTTTGATGTTCACTATGCTATTACTATGGTTTATTATCTTTTGAGGAGTCTATCAGTTACTCCAAAAACAGCACCAGATTTTGTTAAGAAAAAATTAAGTAGACAAAGAGAAAGATTTAATCTTGAAAAAATCAAAAATCTTTATAAAAGCATCATAGAACTAGAATTTAAAATAAAATCAGGCCTTTTAGAAAAAGATCAATCAGAATTTTTATTGGTAAATAAATTTCTCTATTAAAATGTGTTCGATAAAGGTTACAAAATTCATTACAAAATAGTTGACATTTAAATTTGATTAGATTAATATTTAACTGTGAACATATCTCCTAATAATATTATTCCTATTACCAAAGCTAGAGGTAAACTCGGTGATTTAGCAGAAAAGGTAACCGGGGAAAATTATGTGGTTTTCACAAAAGGGGGCAACCCTAAAGCTGCTTTAGTGGATATTAACTATTTAAATAAACTCCAGAAAGTAGTCCGCAATATTTATCAGAAAACTTTTATTGATCCTAGACTTTTAAAGTATACAAGAGAGTTTACAGATGAGGAAATTGCCCAGTGGGGAAAAGAGGATGCCTTCTAAAAAATCCGCTTTTTTAGACTCAAGTGTATTTTTTTCTGCAGTTAATTCACCAACAGGCGGTTCAGCAAAGCTTTTTACTTTAAAAAAGATAAAGCTGGTAACTTCAAGAGTAGTTTTAACTGAAACTGAGAGGAATGTTAGAAAAAAACTTGAGAGATATCATTTAGAGAGGTTTTTTATGCTGGTTAGTAAAGTTGATATCATTGATCAGACACCTAGAGCATTACAGATTAAGAAAGCTGAAAGATTTATTGTAAAAAAAGATGCAGTAATTTTAGCTGAAGCAAAACAGGCTGATATACAAATCTTAGTGACACTTGATCAAAAACATTTTTTAATACCCAGGGTAAGGGATTTTTTAAAAACTAAAAAAGTCTTAACCCCAAAAATGCTAATTAGCTCATTAGAAGAAAATTAAATGAGCTTTTAGAAAAAGATCAGGCAGAGTTTGCACTTGTACAAAATTTTTTAATCCTATAATACTTGACAAAAGTCTTTTAGAGTGGTATTATCCAAATCCATATGGCAATGAACTACAACGAAAGAGAGCTAAGGAAACTTGGTGATGGTGATCTCGCCAAAATTATCAGTGGCGTTCACGATGCTTTTCAAAAGAGACATCCTGACATGAGGGATATTGCTTTGCCAGTAGCTGCTCAAGCAGCCTCCAAAAGAGAACCTCAACTAACTCCTGTTGAAGTACTTACCTTTGAACCTTTTACTGCTGAAGACAGAGAAAAACTCCGAGTAGAGGGAGGGGTAGTTTATACTTTGGAGGGACAATCAATGCGAGGTCAAAAAGATAGTGGAAGAAGATTTTGGTCAACTTGGCATGATGGTCAAGAAATTGAACTTATGACCTCAAGGCTAATTGATATAGTTATCTATCCTCAAGATTTTTTTGTTTCAGGAACTTTTGGTCAGTCAAAACCAAGACAAGAAGAATTGGTGAGAAAAAGTGGGCAAGAGACACAAGCAAAACTGGGTATAGAAGGCTATGAAGAGATACTCCCTGAACTTCCAGAGGCTACAGAAGTAATGTTTAGGCATTTTGATACCACAGGTGTACGTCTTCTTGGAGAAGATTATCGTGACCCAGTAAATGGCTATTGGCGCTATATTAGAACTAATACTCCTACCAAGCCGGCCGGCTCCGACGTCGCCGATGTCGGTCACTTCGTTGCTGATTATGGCCCGGGCGTCCGTGGTTGGTATGTTCACGGGAGCAATGGCAGTCTCAGTGCCGCTCGTTGGGGAGTGAAAGTTAGAGGGATTGGGTAATTGGTTTTTGATTCTTTTGTCTTCTTGGATTTTGGTCCGCCGCAAATTTTTGCTATACTCTTTTGAATAGGCAGTGAGAGGTTAAACACGTTTTAACTTCCGTCTATTTTTTTAGAATCTTTCAACAGCCAGAGCCATGTACCAGACGGTACATGGGAGTGCTTAAGGAATTATTACTAGACACTCCGAGTATTTCTCTTTTTTCCCGCCTTTGGTGGGGAGAATACAATACAGAGGAGATTTCTTTTAGAGAAATTCTCAGTGAGGAAAAAGTTGCGGAGAGATACTCAGTAAGCGGCCGGCTCCAACGTCGCCAATGTCGGTAACTTCAATGCTGATAATGGCCCGAACGTCAATGATTGGAATGTTCACAAGAGCAATGACAATCTCAGTGCCGCTCGTTGGGTAGTTTCTAGTAGAAAGATTTTTTTTATGGTTAAGTTTGCTTGGTGGATCTTATCCATCCGCCAAGCATCTTGCCTATTTCTTGCAAAATTGCCTGGAGTTCCAGGTATTTTTTATCAGTTATTGATTGACTATCTTTTGAAAGCCTTAAAAGAATTTTTAGAAGATCTAATTTAGTACTGATTTGTTGAAGGGTTGAAATTTTATCCTTACTGGCTGGGATTGAAAACAATAACTCAAATATATCTAAAGTTACATTATCCAATTTTTGTCCCAGAGTATAACGTTTAGTTTTGGGAAAGGAAGTAATTGCATGACTCAAATTTTTGTAAAAATCATAGAGTTTTATAAAAATTGGGATGTCAGGTTCAAACTTAGGCAGTGTGTGTGTGTGTCAATACCCTTTAAATGGTTACTCATAATTATTACAAACTTATATCAGTTGAGAATTTATTTCAAGCATGGAGTGAGTTTAAGAAAGGAAAAGGAAAAAGGAAAGATGTTCAATTTTTTGAAAGAAATTTGGAGGATAATTTATTTTCTCTACACCAAAGCCTGGTTAAGAAAACTTATAAACACGGTAGTTACGAATCTTTTTTTGTTAATGATCCAAAAAGAAGGCATATTCATAAAGCATCTGTAATTGATAGAGTAGTTCACCATTTACTTTATAAACATTTATATGGGGTTTTTGATAAAACTTTTATTTTTGATTCATACTCTTGTAGATTAGAAAAAGGAACTCACAGGGGGGTTAAGAGACTGGAAAAATTCACAAGAATTGTTTCTAAAAATTATACAAGAGAATGTTGGGCTTTAAAGCTTGATATTAAAAAATTCTTTGCTTCAGTTGATCAAGAAGTACTTTTACATCTACTAAGCGAGAGGGTAAAGGATAAAGATGTTTTAGGTTTACTAAAAGCAGTGATAGGAAGTTTTCACTCTGGTGAAGTAGAAGGAAAAGGAATACCACTTGGTAATTTAACATCACAAGTGTTTGCCAATATTTATATGAATGAATTGGATCAGTTTGTAAAACAAGATTTAAGAATTAAATATTACCTACGTTATGCTGATGATTTTATCATTATGTCACCTAGTTCTAATGATTTAAATCACTGGATCAAACCAATAAAGCAGTTTTTAGAAAGAAACCTTAAATTAGAATTACATTCTAAAAAGATTATTTTTAGAAAACTAGATTGGGGAATAGATTTTTTGGGATACATAATCTTACCTCATTACATATTGCCCAGAACTAAAACTAAAAATAGGGTATTTAAAAAGTTGAAAATAATCTATTCATCTTGTTCTAATGATTCGTATCAACTTAATCAATCGCTTCAGTCTTACTTGGGTTATTTATCTTATGCAAATACGTATAAGCTTTCTACTTTACTTATTAATCTGTTTGGCCATTAGATCCAGATCTTTTTGGTCAATAACTCCATCAGAATTTAAGTCAGCTTTTTTATTTTTTGGATTTTTGCCATAGTTTTGCAAAACTATGGCATTATCAGCAGCATTTATTTTCCCATCCCCATTTAAATCATATGTTTTAATTTCAGAAGTTGTAGGAGTTGGTTCAGGAGTTTGTAAAGGTTGTGTTGTGATATCTTGATCCTCTCCTAATTTTATTGGGGGAAGAGGTGGAGTGGATAAATTTAACTTAAAGAGCATACTTGCAGTTCCTTTTTCTGAAACAATTGTAAGTTTTGGGGTTAATCCTTCAGATAAAGGGTATGTATCAGAAAAGTCTGATTTTCTAAGCTGGGATAAAGGGATTAAAAAATTTCCCAAGTTTTGAATTAATGCAGATTGTATTTGTGCATCAGAAATAGAAAGGTATGCTATGCCTTCACTAAGCGGTTTATTACCATCTAACATAGAGCCAATTATAGGTCCAAACCCTGTTTGGTTTGAGATGGGAGCGGCTGTTTTGAATCGATTTACATCTGATGAATTCCTTCCGGAGATAATCTTAAATTGGTATTCAGTCTTAGGATACAGTTTTTTTATGGTTACATAATGGATTGGATGAGGTTTGGGGGTATTAGTATCACGATCATCAAGTATTGTTTGTTCATCAGAAAATCTTTGGCCATATTTTATATATGAGCTAACAGACTGAGGTGTTTGCCAAGAAATAGTAACAGAATCATCTGAGATATTTGAGACTGTGACATTTTGAGGAGATACATTAGGTGAAGCTTCAGAGATTATATTTTGCTCCCTTAAAGTAAGATAAACCCCGGCTGCTATTCCAAAAATTATAATCCCCAATCCTAAGAAAGTAGGTATTTTAAACCTGATAGAAAAATCTCTCATTTAAGGTTCAAGCACCGATGTATCAAAATCAGGACTGATTGGTTCTATAATCTCCTGGGTCTTTGGAGGAATTTCAATTTTGGCACGCGTATGCAAAATATCAAACACTACCCAAGCACAAATTGTCAGAAAAGTTAAGATTGCTGCAATTAACCACTGCTTTTTATTCATTTTATAAAATATGCCTTTCCGGAAATGGACATAATTAATCCTGCTCCTTCAGTAGGCTTTGATAAAAACATGGAATCTATGGAGATTAACCTACCACTACTTTTCAAATCCTGCAATATGGAAAGGAGATTTGGGTATTGTCCTTCGACATTAAAAGTAAATAATATTTCTGAAAGGTTACCCAGGCGATTTTCATCTTTTACTTCTATAACAAAAGGTTCAAATTGTAATGCAGAAACCGATGCTACATACCTTTGAGCTAATTGTTCAAAGATCTGAGTAATAGATTTTATTTGTGCAGTATCGGGGATTGCAGCATTTATCTTGGATTTGATATTTGGATCCATATTATCATAATTCCCCTTACCTTTTGAAAGATTTTCAGCTTTCTGGTTGATTTGTTCCAGTATTTGATTTGAGTCTTCAAGCTTTTTTTGCAAAACTAGAATTGTCTCAATAGTCGGTTTTATTGCAAAAATAATAAATATTGTCATAACAATTAGGGTAAAAATAGTTGTGCCGTACGTTCTAATAATTGGTATTTTTATAATAGGTTTTATATAGGTAAAATACCTGGAATACTTGGATCTCATGGATTTTCTCCTTTGTTGCTTAAGCTTGCTAGACCGTTAAGAGTAAAATTTATAATTCCCTTTTCAAAACTGATTGAGGAAATGTTAATATCTGAAAAAGATGAATCCTCCTTTAATCCGCCGATAAAAGTTGCCAAATCATTGTTGCTTTGGGCCTGAGCACTCATTTGAATTGTTATATTAGATTTTTCTATCTTCACATTCAGACTGTTTAATTTTACCCCCTGTGGAGTTTGATCAGAAATTTTTTTCAAAATTTGGGGATAATCAGTGTAATTTGATCGAAATGACCCAATTGTTGAAAGTTTAAGTTGTGTTTGTTTAATTAAAATCTCATAGGGCTTTAGGCTCTCAATATAAGGAATTTGTTCCTCAATTAATTCTCTGTTTTTAGCAAGATCGGCATCAAGTTTAAATCTTGCGATAAATGCTATTAAGACTAAAGCTTCTACAAAAATAAATATGTATCGGCCGGAGGATAATACCCAGCGAAGTAATTTTGTTATGATCTTTTCAGGATTAGATTGAGGTTTAAGCAAATCCAAGTGAATAATAAGCTTAGGATTATCTGCTTTGGGCATATACTTATGATTATACAATATGATTACTTTTTGGATAGTCTGGATTTTAGCCTTGCGGCTTTGTTGGGATGGATAAGTTTGACTTTGGCTGCTTTATCTAAGGCAGAATATACTGCTTGCAAAGTACGGGCAGATCTAGTTGTGCGTGCTTTCTTAATTAAGGCTTTTAAACTGTCCTTCCTCTTTTTATTGCGAACTGTTCTTACTTTATCTTTTCTAACCTTTTTAATTGCCGATTTAATTACAGGCATGCCCGGTATGGTATCATAACCAGCTACATAAAAACAAGTTTAGATGCTACTATATTAGTTGGCCCTTAATATGGTTAAGAATTTAATTTCACTTTTATACTCCAGGCAAACAACAATTTTATCCGGGGCAGCAATAATAATGGCCACGGTTATTTTATCTAAGGTATTAGGTCTTGTCAGGGACAGGTTATTGACCCATATTTTTCCTCCGGATAATATTTCTATTTTCTTTGCTGCGTTTGGGCTTCCAGATATTATTTTTCAACTCTTAATCTTTGGAGCCCTTTCTGTTGCTTTTATTCCTGTTTTTACAGAATATTCCCATCAAAAAGGAAAAGATGAAGCATTTAAATTAGCAGGATCAATCATGAACCTGGCACTCATAATTTTAAGCTTAGCAATACTTGTTATCCTAATTTTTATTGAGCCATTGACCTCACTTATTGCCCCGGGTTTTACTTTTGATCAGCGGATGCAAACAATGAGCCTGACACGAGTTATCTTGTTAGGACAGTTTTTTTTAGTAATTGGCTCACTCTTTAGTGGTGTGCTACAGTCTTTTCAAAGGTTTCTTATTCCAGCCTTGGCAGGAGTATTCTATAACATCGGAATAATTTTAGGCATTATATTTCTTTCTGACTCTCTGGGAATAATGGGAGCCGCGGTAGGAGTTGTGATTGGGGCAGTTTTACATTTACTAATTCAATTTCCAATTATTTTAACTACAGGTTTTAAACCTAAGTTTTTACTTACACTTTTTCATCCCGGAGTAAAGGAGATTATTGGACTTATGAGTGTAAGAAGTATCGGTTTAGCAGCAGAGCTAATTAATGAAAGGGTGGCTATAGCATTAGCTTCATTAATATCTATCCAATCAGTGACTTTTTTAACCTTGTCCCAACATTTGCAGCTTGTTCCTATAAGCCTTTTTGGTGCCACCATTGCCCAGGCGGCACTTCCGGTCCTTTCTTCTGAGCGAGCAAGAGGTAAGATGGATGAGTTTAAAACAACCTTACTTACAACCTTGCATCAGATACTGTTTTTGGCACTTCCTGCTGCAGCTATTTTAATTGTTTTAAGGATCCCTTCAGTTAGGCTAGTATTTGGAGCATCCCAATTTAACTGGGAGGCAACTGTCCTAACCGGTGCAACATTGGCTTATCTTGCAATTGGTCTTGCAGCCCAGGCAATTTCTCTGCTTCTTGTTAGAGGGTTTTATGCTCTTAAAGATACTAAAACTCCGGTTATTGTTTCCTTAATTGTTGTTACAACAAATATCTCTTTAAGTCTTTATCTTGTAAATGTACTTTCTCTAGATGTCTGGAGTTTAGGGTTGGCCTTCTCCATTTCGAATATTTTATCTGCAATGCTACTTTTTGGAATTCTGCATTTTAAAGTTGGTAAGTTTAACCTTGGGCAGGTTTTAAACCCCTTAGGTAAAATGCTAATGTCAACGATTATTATGGGAATTGCTTTATATGTGCCTATAAAACTTTTGGATCAGGTAATTTTTGATACCACAAGAACAATTAATCTTTTACTATTGACCGGACTTTCTTCAGCCTTTGCACTATCAGTTTATGTAGTCTTGGTTTGGTTTTTGAAAGTCAAAGAGCTTAAGACTTATGTGGATTTACTCAAAAGAATTGGAAATTATGAAATTAAATTTAGGTCGAAAGAAATAATTTCTTCAGATACTCCAATTTAATGAAAAATATTAGAAATTTTTCAATTGTTGCCCATATTGATCATGGAAAATCAACTTTAGCTGACAGGTTTTTGGAAATTTGTCATACTGTTTCACCGGATAAGATGAGGCCTCAGCTTTTGGATTCTTTGGCCCTGGAGCGGGAACGTGGAATTACAATCAAGCTGGCTCCTGTGCGACTCAACTATACCCTATACCCTATACCCTACGTTTCCGAAGGAAAGGAAAGCTCTGCTTATACCCTAAATTTAATTGATACTCCTGGTCATGTGGACTTCTCTTATGAGGTATCCAGGGCTTTAGCTGCAGTTGAGGGAGCTATACTTTTGGTGGATGCAACTTCCGGAATTCAGGCCCAGACTTTGGCTCATGGTTTAGCTGCTTTGGAACAGAATTTAACCTTAATTCCTGTTATAAACAAAATTGATCTGCCAAATGCTGATATAGAGGGAGTGAAAAAACAACTTGTAGAAACATTTGGATTTGATAAAGATGAAATTCTTTATTCATCAGGTAAAACAGGAGAAGGGGTGGAGGAGATTTTAAAAATAGTTGTTGAGAAGGTTCCCAGCCCCAAGATGGATGCAGGGAAACCATTAAGAGCGTTAACCTTCGATTCATTTTTTGATTCTTTTAAAGGGGTAATTGCTCAGATTAGGGTGGTTGACGGGGAAGTTCCAAAAGTAGGATCAAGGATAAAATTTTTAGGAACCAAGGCAGAAGGACAGGTTTTGGAAATGGGATATTTTACCCCACAATTAACAGAGGCTGATCGTCTGGAAGCAGGTGAAATTGGTTACATAGCAACAGGAATTAAGCAGCCGGATTTGGTAAGAGTTGGGGATACTATAACTAGTTTATCGAATATCGTATATCGTGAATCGGAGAAACCCGATAAACGATTAACTATAAACGATATACCGCCGCTCCCTGGTTATCGAGAGGTCAAGCCTATGGTTTATGTGGGACTTTATCCAATTAATCAGGATGAATTTCATGATATTAAAAAGGCTTTAGAAAAATTCAGATTGAATGATCCTGCATTTACATACGAGCTGGAACACTCCCAAGCTTTAGGGGCAGGGTTTAGGTGCGGATTTTTGGGGCTTTTACATGCAGAAGTTGTGCAGGAAAGGTTATCAGAGGAATTCGGAGCAGATTTACTGGCCACTTCACCATCTGTTGAGTATTTGGTTGATGGAAAACCTTTGGATAACCCATCAGAGCTGGATCCCGGGAGTAAAGATATTAGAGAGCCTTGGGTAAATGTAAAAATTTTTGTTCCACAAACGTACATTGGTCCGGTTATGGAGTTAGTTCAGGAAAAAAGGGGAAAGTTTTTAATTATGCAACATTTTGGAAAACAAGTTGAAATGAGTTATGAGATGCCTTTGGCGGAAATGGTGACTAATTTTTATGACAGTTTAAAATCCGTGTCATCTGGTTTTGCTTCACTTGATTGGGAGTTTTTAGAATTTAGGGAGGCAGATTGTGTAAGGGTGGATTTTCTGGTGGGAGGGGAAAAGGTGGATGCATTATCCACAATAATTCACAAATCAAAAGCAGAAATTATGGGCAGGAAAATGGTGACAAAGTTAAAGGAAGTTTTACCAAGACAAAATTTTGCTATAGCTATTCAGGCTGCTATAGGTGGGACAATTATAGCCAGAGAGACAATATCACCATTCAGGAAAGATGTCACAGCTAAATTATATGGGGGGGACAGGACAAGAAAAGATAAACTGCTCGAGAAGCAGAAAAAAGGAAAAAAGAAAATGAAGATGATAGGAAAGGTAGAAATCCCCCAGGAGGCATTTCTTTCTATTTTAAAAAGTTGAAATATGGAATAAAATAGTTATAATTAACACTTATATGCCAAATATTGAGAGAAAAATTGTTGGGGTAATTATAATTGAAAGAGAAACTCAAAAGGAAAGAGCAAATGTTCTTAGTGAAGCTGATGGACAAAGAGTAGAAGCCGCTCTGGAATACAAGCGGGTTCCCAGCGCAACAAATGGCGAAAAATACTATGAGTGGGATATGAGATTATTAGCTCTTTTAAATTCCCCATTAACTATTAAGGTAAGATTATTGGGCATGTCCGTTCCATTAATAGGAACATTCCTCGAAACAGAATATTTTGAGAGTACAACCTTCCAGTCACATGTTGAGGAGGCCAGTTAAATGATTCAAACTTGTCCCGAGCGTAATTAAGGGATTATTGAGGTAGGATTTAGCGATAAGTTTGAGTAGTGCGGCGTTTGATATCTACAATGAGGATGACTTTATTTGTAGTATCAATATCTAAAAATATTCTGTAATTGCCAGTTCTAATTCTATGACTTGTTTTGTGTGGCGGCTCAAGTTTTTTGATATCTAAAGAGAATGGATTCTCTTTTACTCTCTCGGAGACTCGCTTAATCCTTAATTGATCTACTACCGGAAGTTTCTTTAAAGATTTGATTGCACTTTTAGAAAAATTAACTTGGTACACATTAAATACCTAGCTCTTCCCAAACTTTTTCAGCTGGGATACCGCCGTTTTTTTTGACATCAGCTAAAACCCGGTTCATTTTCTTGACAAATTTGGGGTCATAATCTGCTAATTCGTCTTCTAATTCCTGGATTCTAACATAGGTTTCAATATTTATCATAACCACCTTAGGTTTACCATGTTGGGTTACCACCACTTCTCCCTCTCGGGGTACTTGATCCAAGATTTTTGTTAAATCTCGGCGTAGCTCATCGGCACCAACGAATTTTCTCTTTAGAATTTGGCCTAACGGATATGTTTGCATAAGGATATCATAACATATTCCTTAGGATTGTCAATAGGTTGTTGCCTCTTGATAATGTTTTCACTTTGTGATTACACTGAATATACATTAGGTCGCCTGCGCTAAAGCTTCGGCGACCGAAGAAGGGGGTGATTTTGATGAAAGCTCTACATATGACAGCATATACTCTACTTTGGGTAGGAGGTATAAATTTGGGTTTGTCAGCTTTGGGATTTGATGTAGTGAATATGGTATTGGGTGGTCTTGGACTTGTAACAATTTTTAATATCTTGGTTGGTGTATCAGCTGCTTACACTGCAGCTACACACATGGGTGATTGCAAAGTTTGCAGTAAAAAGTGATAGGTAATTATTTCCTGATTAGGAAAAAATGATCCCGCCTCCGAAGGGGCGGGATTTTTGACAATTTGAATAAAATTATCTAATTCAAATTGTCATCCCGTACTTGATACGGGATCCATAAATCAATATTATTTGTATAGATTCCCGATTAGATCGGGAATGACAAGATATGAAGATTTTAAAGCCTCCTAAGCTAAATTTGGGGGATACTGTTGGGATAGTTGCCTCATCACTACCTGTTTTACCATCATTTAAGGAAAATTATGAAAAAAGAAAGAAAGAGATTTATGATTTAGGATTTAAGATTAAAGAAGGGAAGACAATAGGAAAACAAAGATGGTGGATGGCTGGAACCCCAAAAGAAGTGGCAGATGACATAAATAGTATGTTTGGAGACAAAAACATAAAAGCCATTTTTGCTGCTGATGGGGGATATTCTGCAATTTCAGTGGTGGAGTATCTGGACTATGAAATAATAACTCATAACCCAAAACCATTTATGGGATTATCTGATATGACTGTTTATCACTTATCAATTTTTGGAAAAACCGGAATGGTTGGATTTCATATGGATTATTTGTCATCATTTACAGGGAAATATTTTTTAGATTTTTTAACGAAAACAGAAACTCCTGGAGTGGTTGAACCATTAAGTGAATGGGAGGGGTGGAGAACAGGAAATGCCCAAGGCCATCTTATTGGCGGGCTTTTAGAAAGAATGTCCATGCTTTCCGGGACAAAATATTTTCCCCCTTTAGAAAACTTTGATGGGGCCATACTTTTTTGGGAACAAGTTGGGGGAGATATTACAGACATTTATCAATACCTATACCAGTTAAAAAACATGGGGATTTTTGAAAAAATTAACGGGATGTTAATTGGGAAAATAAAATATTTAAAAAAGATGAGGGAGGAAGAAATTGATGAGCCATCAGTAAAAAAGATGGTTTTGGAAGTTTTGAAAGATTATGATTTTCCAATCATGGCAAATATGGACTTTGGTCATTTCACAGTAAATATCCCCATGCCAATAGGCATTAAAGTTTCATTTGATACAACTAAGAAGGAATTAAAGTTTATGGAAGGGGCTGTGGTTTCAATTTAATTCTTCTGTCATCCCGCAGGAATGACAGTTTGAGATTATCTATCCTCTAATTACTTGACAGTTGGGGCAGCGTAGGGATTCTGCTGAATAGATTTTGGTAACTTTATCTGAAAGGTTGAAGGTTAAATTTGATCCCGGGTGAAGATCATAGATATCAGGATTATTGTCTGATGAAAGTTGAGCAATGTTTCTTACAAGTTCAAATTTAATCTCATCATTTTTTTCTAAAAATATTGGCTCAACAATTTCTGTGGTGTTATTAAAAGCTAAACCAAATCCCGTATCAAAAGTTTTTCCGGTAATACTTTTAAAGTATGCTGTTGAGCCAAAAAGTGTTGAGACTACAATTCCGTCACCAATGAAAAGGTTGTTTATGGATTCCCGCTTTCGCGGGAATGACAGTGGTGGGTGGATTCTGAAACGAATAGCATGGGTTGGGTGGGCATTTCTGATGGAAAATTCATTTAAAGCATACAAAGTTTTTCCATCTACTTCTGTTTGTAATTTTCTGTAACTTTTCAAAGTTAATTTATTTTGATGGAGCTTTTCAAGTAAAACCTTTTCATCATGTTCAGGACATTTGTGACAAAACTGACTGTTCCTTACGGGAAGTTTTGGAATAGATGGGTATTCTCTTTCAGAATAAAGTAAAGTCCCATCACCCCCAAAGCTGATAATAACCTCTGGGTTCTGATCCACAATGGTTAGGCCCGAACTTTCCACGAGTCCTCTTATAGCATCTGAATTTTTTCCTGCAAGGAGTACCTTCATATGACAATAATACTACAGATCGTGTTTATTTTTCGAACAAAGTGAGAAAATACCATAAAAATTATAATAGTTTTATGAAGAAACTATTCTAGTTTGAAGGTAACTTCTCTCCGGCGAAGCCGGATCGAAGAATATTATAGACAAGTGGGAATGAGGGTTCTAAAATGATCTCTTATGCTTTCAAAGTTTTCTCCATTTTTGGTTTTAAAAATTACCCACTACAGGAATTATCTTTTGGGGGCTTTTGTTTCCGAAATTGGAAATCAAATGCAGATTGTGGCTGTTTCATGGCAAGTTTATGAAATGACAAAAAATCCTGCAGCTTTAGGACTAATCGGTCTTGCAAATATTATCCCGATTTTTTTATTTTCATTAATCGGAGGACTTTTTGCAGACAAAGCAGACAGGAAAAAGCTTTTAGTAATTAGCCAAAGTTTTATGGCAATTTTAGGTTTGATATTTTTTCTCCTGACTATATTTAGGCTAATTAATCCTTTGATAATTTATTCGCTCTTGGTTTTACTTGCAACAGCCCAATCATTTTCCCTTCCTGCAAGACAGGCAATTTTGCCTCATCTTGTTCCCAAACATTATTTTTTGAATGCTGTTTCTTTACAAACACTTCAGTTTCAATCTGCCACTATGATTGGGCCTGCAATTGCCGGATTTTTAATAGGCGGATTTGGAGTATCAGCAGTTTATTTTTTTAATTTTATTTCCTACATATTTTTCATAGCAGCTGTTTTAGCTTTAAAAATTCCTCTTAAAGTTAAAGGTGTGAAGGTGGAATTAAACTTGGATTCAATCAAAGAGGGCATAAAGTTTGTTGTCTCCACCCCAATATTATATACAACTATGATTTTGGATTTTCTGGCCACATTTTTTGGAACAGCAACAATTTTAATGCCTATTTTTGCCCAGGATATTTTACATGTTGGGCCAAAAGGACTGGGGCTTTTATATTCAGCCCCGGCAATAGGGGCTGTTTTGGCAGGGGGATTAATTACTTTAACTCATGGCAAAATTGTTAATCAGGGGAAAATTATTATTATATCTGTAATATTTTATGGTTTGGCAACAATAGGGTTTGGATTATCAAAAGTTTTTGCGCTTTCCATATTCTTTTTAGTTTTGGTTGGTTTTGGGGATATGGTTTCAACAGTAATCCGAAATACCATTAGACAAATGATCACTCCGGATCATTTAAGAGGCAGGATGGTATCAATAATGAGGGTTTTTTTCCAGGGCGGGCCGCAGTTAGGGGAAATTGAAGCAGGCTTTTTGGCAAAAGCAATTGGAGGGCCTGCATCTGTGGTAGTAGGTGGAATTGGAGTGATACTAATTACTTCCATAGTAGCTCTTAAAAGTAAAAGTTTAAGGGAATATAAAGGAAAAGAATTGGCTGTTTAGAGTTTTAGTTTGTTTTTGGCAAGACTAAGGGTCTGTTTTTGAAAAAACTCTTTTACCTTATCCCAGGAAACTTTTTTAATCATTTCAGGACTTATATCTTCTTGTTCAGCATCCTGGAAATAATCTAAACTTCTCAAAATCATATAAAAATGCTTTTTTAAAACCCCATACTTTTGATCATAAAATTTAAGCATCTGCTCTAGAGAAAATTCCTTGGCTAAAAAGTATAAATCTATAAAATCTCTTTTTGTCCCTCTATCTTCCAAAGCATGTATCTTCATGGCAGCTATATCTTCCTTATCTAAAATTTGTATTCCCTCAAAGTTAATAAGCTTTTTAATTAAAGGGTATTGATAATAAAACAGGCTGAATTTTGTGTTTCCAATTTTACCCCAGACAGTTCTCCAGGCTGTACCTTCCTCTTTAAATTCAGGTAATTTTTTTAAATTACTTAGCAGAATATTTTCATCTAAAGCTTGAAGGGTAAAAAAGTCTAGGTCCTCTGAAATCCTGTGCCCAAAATGCAAAGCTAAAGCAGTACCTCCTGCAAGATAACTTTTTTTGATAATACCTATTTTTGATACTAACTTGAGAGCCCGAAGGGTATCCGGGAGTACGGCTTTTGTAAACATAATACCTTTTTAGGATCTAAATTCAAATAATTTGCCCAAAAGTTGGCTGTTTTTTGTGAAAGGTCACGGCTGGTATAGAGCAAATTTTTTATATCATCTTTAGTATAAAATTTGAGTAACCATTTTATTGCTTTATCATCACCCCTGTCTAATACACGTTTTAGGATAAAAGTCTTGGATTTTTCAAAACTTAATAAGTCAAAATCCACATCCCAAAAATATTGTTTTAAAAATTTCGGAAGTTTTGTTGTCCCCATAATCTAATTTTATCATAAAAATTGCTGTTAAAAAGTTTAAGAAATTATCCATTATCGTAATTCAAGCGCCTCACAACAGAAGCCTTTTTGGTTATTCATTTGTAAATTTAAAAGTTGAAAGAATTTTACTTATCACTTTATCTGAAATAGATTCATCCTCCTGGCAAAAATCTGTATATAAACTTATAATTATATTGTTTTTACCTATGATATAAGCCATTGGTCCTGGACAACCTGCTCCTTGGAGACCATCAACCATTGTCGCATCTAAATTTGATAAAAAAGTAGGTTGGTTTTTGATAATAAATCCAGGTTCAGGTCTACCATTATTATCAAGTAGAACTTCATTTTTAATGTAATCCATGGAACTTGCATTTTTTATATTTTTTTCAAAGTGTAAATATACTCCTCTTACTATGCCCCCGCAGGCACCTTCACAGGGAGGATCTGGAGTAAAGTAAGGGGTAGATCCATCATATGCTTGTCTCCATGTTTCGGGATACTGTATCGAGAATCCCTTATCTTTATCTATATAATTATTCCATGTAGCTGACTCAGAAGCTGTTATTTCAACCCATTCATAAATCTTCAATTCAGCAGGAGAAGTAGTCGGACCTAGTTGTTGAACTTTTTGCTGAGATTGGTTTGAGAGTTGAGAATCTGAGGTATCCCGAAAGAAACTTCCAATAGCAATCACAAACATAAATACCCCCGAAACTAGGAATATAAAGCCAAAAAGCTTGTTCCCATAAAAACCGTAATGGCGGTCAAGATCCCGAGCGGCATCAGGAGAAACACCACTGTCTAGAACAGACTTCTTTCTAAAAGGTAAGTTATTAAACCAGCTGTTAAACTGATCATAAAACCTTTTGCTTCCCATATAGAACCCCATAAAGATTCCAGCCAATGAAAAAAGTAAAAAAAGGAAGCTAGTAAGAATATTTTGTAAACTTTCATCCAACCGTGAGACTATTGCGGGTATAACAAAACCAATCCCAATTATAAAAAACAGTATTACTAAAATAAATCTTATAATGACTTTACTTCTCTTCTCTGGTTTCACCAATAAAAAGTAGGGAATCAATATGATTAAGCTGGTACCTATAAGAAGTATATTCCAAATTTGATTATTTCCAGCTACAGAAGCTACTCCAAGAATTACAATGAAGATTATCCCAAAGAATCGCTTGTCGATACCCCTTTTACCTGTAGATTGAGCTGGTTGTGGTGTTTGTTGTTGATTAGGATCCATGCTTTGAGTATTTCATACTTTAGGCTTTCTTACAAGATCTCTTGATCCTTCGATACTTCGACCCATTCGATAAACTCAGGGCAGGCAAGCTCAGTACTCAGGATCTGCGGGGTGAATGTGAGTTTTACTCTACTTCACCCCTTGACAACTTTTAGCACTCGGTGTATATTACTGCTAGTTATGATTCTGGACCCTTCGACAAGCTCAGGGCAAGCAAGCCAGAATGACATTATTTTATGGATCCCCGATCAGGTCGGGGATGACAAAGGGAATATGGCTGATTTATCTGACAGACAACAAGCACTGCTTAAAGCGGTAGTTGAGGAATATATTGAGAGCGCTGAACCTGTGGGTTCGGAGATAATTGAGCGAAAATACAACCTTGGGGTTTCCCCTGCAACTATAAGGATTGATATGGGGAAATTAACTGAGATGGGGTATTTAAGGCAGCCTCATACTTCAGCAGGAAGAACACCAACCAGCATGGGTATGAGGTTTTATATCCAGGAGCTGATGAAGGAAAAACAGCTTCCTGTAACTGCAGAAGTTTCTATAAAAGAAAAATTATGGCAGGAAAGATATAAAAGGGAAAGGCTTTTGAATGAGGCTGTTAGAGCTTTGGCAAGACAATGTGACATGTTAGGACTTGCAATAGATGAGGATGGGGAAGTTTATTATGCAGGCACAGCTAATATTTTGGATTGGCCTGAATTTTATGATATTGATGTTGCAAGGTATGTATTATCGCTTTTTGATGAATTTCCAAGGCTTAAAGAGATAATTGGCAGGGCACAAGGCACGGATCCTATACATATTCTTTTTGGAGAGGATTTGGGGTTTGAGAATTTGCGCCCGACAGGATTTGTATTTGCAAAATATACGGAATCTGAAAATGAAAAAGGCGGAGTCGTAGGAGTAGTTGGGCCTGCAAGAATGAATTTTGCCTTGGTTATGCCTTATGTTAGGTATGTAAGGAATCTGGTAACAGAGGCATTGATGAGGAGCTAGGAAGAAAGTACCAAGTACCAAATAACAAGTAACAAACAATGACCAAATCACAAATTTTAAAATTTAAAAATTGGTTATTGAAATTTGTTTGGAATACTTGGACACTTGCATTTTGGAAAACTTAAACAGATATGGCTAAAAGGAAAGATAACCAACTTGAACAAAGAGTAGCTGAGCTGGAGAATCAGCTAAAAAGAGCAGTAGCTGATTACCAGAACTTGGAAAAAAGGGTTTCTGAAGGAAGATCAGAACTGACAAATTTTGTTGGTGGAGAGTTGATAAGAAGATTGTTACCGGTATTAGATCATCTGGAACAGGTGGTCGATCGTGGTCGATCCACCCTGAGCGAACATAGTGAGTCGAAGGGCTGGTTCCAAGGGGTTGAGTTGGCCGTAAAAGAGTTTAACCAAATTTTACAGCAGGAAGGGTTGGATCAGATTGTAGCAGACCCCTCGACTGCGCTCGGGGCAGGCGTCCTATTTGATCCTTCCCTTCATGAAGCTGTTGACGTGAAGGAAATGCCGCCTCCGCTTGACAGCTCCGGCGAGCCAAAGGATAATATGATTTTAGAGGTAGTTAGAAAAGGGTATAAATTGAACGGGAGGGTAATTAGACCAGCGCAAGTGGTGGTAGGTAAGAAAAATCCACCAAGTATGGAGGAAACAAAAAATATTCCCGGTGGAGAAACCCAATCAGATTTTCATATACCACTGGAGGAGAAATAAATTAGAATTAAGAATTTAGAATTATGAATCAAGAATTAAAGCAGGAAAATTCTGTCTAGAAAGGAGAAAATAGTATGGTTATAGAAAGTAAAGAACTCAGTCCTGTATACAGGGTAGTAATAGGAGCCATGAGAGAGGTTGTTTATGATCTTTTTTGGCCAGCTTATGCGCTAGGATATTTTCTTCCTACCGAGAGAAGGGGTCTGATTTCGGAAATAGTAGAAGATGCTAGAAGAGGATGGAAACCGGCTTTAGTACATAGAGCTTGGTTAAAAATAGTTCCAGAAAAAGGAATGGCTCAAGAAGCAATTAATAAATATTTGGAAGGGAGAGAATAATATGGCAAAGATTGTAGGCATTGATCTTGGAACAACTAATTCATGTGTGGCTGTGATGGAGGGCGGGAAGCCTAAGGTTATTCACTCCGCCGAAGGGGAAAATATTATCCCCTCTGTTGTTAATCCAACTAAAAATATTGTGGGAAGGGTTGCCAAAAGGCAGGCAATTGTTAATCCCAAAGAAACTATTTTTTCAATAAAAAGACTTATGGGTAGAAAGTTTAAAGACAGTGAGGTCCAAAGGGATATTAAATGGCTTCCATATACCATAAAGGGCGGCAAAAATGACATGGCTGTTGTTGAAGTTGAAGGCCATGAATATACTCCCCAGGAAATTTCAGCACAAATTCTACAAAAAATTAAGGCTGATGCCGAATCATATTTAGGTGAAAAAGTAACAGATGCTGTAATTACAGTTCCTGCTTATTTTGATGATTCTCAAAGGCAAGCAACAAAACAGGCAGGGGAAATTGCAGGATTAAATGTTCAAAGAATTATTAATGAACCAACAGCAGCTGCTTTGGCTTATGGACTTGATAAGTCCCATGCCCATACAATTGCTGTTTATGATTTGGGAGGTGGAACTTTTGATATTTCCATTTTAGAGTTAGGGGACGGGGTAATTGAGGTAAAATCAACAAATGGGGATACACACCTTGGGGGTGATGATTTTGATCAGGTAATTTTGGACCATCTGGCAGAGGAGTTTAAAAAACAAGAAGGCGTTGATTTAAAAGCAGACAGACAGGCACTTCAAAGACTTAGGGACGCTGCTGAAAAAGCAAAAATTGAGCTTTCATCCACTCAAGAGGCTGCAATTTCCATTCCATTTATTACTGCAGATTCTTCCGGCCCAAAACATTTGGAGATGAAGCTATCCCGCGCCAAGCTTGAGGGTATGGTTAAGCCTTTGATTGATAAAACATTTGAAGCTGTTAAGGCTGCCTTAAAAGATGCAAAGATGGATGCAAAAGAGGTTGACGAGGTGGTTTTGGTTGGGGGGATGACAAGAATGCCTGCAGTTCAAAAGGCTGTTTCTGATTTCTTTGGGAAAGAGGCGCACAAAGGTATTAATCCTGATGAGGTGGTAGCTGTTGGGGCAGCAATTCAGGGTGGAGTTTTGGGCGGGGAAGTTAAGGATGTGCTTTTACTGGATGTTACACCCCTAACTTTAGGAATAGAAACTTTGGGTGGAGTAAGAACCCCGCTTATAAATAGAAATACTACAATTCCCTCTTCAAAAAGTGAAATTTTCTCAACAGCTGCGGATAACCAGACTTCTGTTGAAATAAATGTACTGCAGGGTGAAAGGGAGATGGCAGCAGATAATAAATCTTTAGGTAGATTTATTTTGGATGGAATTCCGCCTGCACCCCGCGGGATACCTCAAGTTGAGGTAACTTTTGATATTGATGCAAACGGAATATTGAATGTTTCTGCAAAAGATAAGGCAACAAATAAAGAACAGAAAATTACTATTACAGGTTCAACAGGGCTTTCTAAAGATGAAGTTGAGAAGATGACAAAAGAGGCAGAAGCACATGCGGAGGAGGATAAAAAGAGAAAAGAAGAAATAGATATTAGAAATCAGGCTGATACTTTAGTTTATACAGCTGAAAGGTCTTTGAAAGATGCCGGGGATAAAGTTTCTGCGGAAGTTAGGACTGATGTTGAACAGAAATTAGCTGATCTAAAAGGAGTTATTCAGACAGCCAGCCCGGAAGATCTAAAGCCAAAAATGGATGCATTGTCAGAGGCACTTCAGAAGATTGGTTCAGCAATGTACGAGAAACAGTCCACAGCTGACAGCCCGCCTGCTGGCGAGGCAGGTCAACAGTCTACAGACCAAACACAAACTTCAGAGGGTGGAGAGCCTAAAGATGAGGAAGCTCCAAAAAAAGAGGAGGCAGTTGAAGGGGAAGTAGTGGAGGAAGAAAAAAAAGAGTGAAGTTAAATACGAACAGATTTAATCAGTTTAGCTTTTTACAACCAGAGATTGTATTATTCATTATATTGTAATAGCAACCTTCTCTCCCAAGATTAGTAACTCTTGAGAAGGAAAATGTATTTTCATCTTGCCAGCCTCCAAATCCGGGATTATCAGTACTGTTTTCGTCAAATGGTTTAGGGGAAATTATTTTCTTAGTCTTTTTTGTTTGGGCATCATAAAGATATATTCCTTCAAAAGGTAAAGGAGAGGGTGTAGGTTTAACAGAGGGAGCTGGGGTAGGTGTAGCATCTATGTCTATCACTCCTGTGCCTGATTGCCAAAGAGACCATGCTATATGTTTACAATCGGGTGACCAAGCAGGACCGTCTATAACAGTATAGTGATTAACTTTAACACCAATTTCTTTTGGTATATCACCACATTTTTCTATTAAATCTACCTTTGGGCTAGCTTGTGGGGCTTTAGTGGTTTGTGGAGGTTCAGTTTTTGGCTGATTGTTTCTATCTGAAAGAAAGCTCTGTTTATAAACAAAATATCCCCCAATTCCAAGGGCTATTAAAAGGACTATTAATATTGGAGCAAAGCCCGCCTCCGTTATAAACTTCGGCGAGGCGAAGCCTTTTTGTTTATAATCCTGAGCCCCTCGGCTTCGCTCGGGATAAACCGCGTCGGAAGACATGATTTAAGTATACTACTAATTATAAGTATACTACTAATTATATGTTAAACTCTGTTTTTAATGGATATTAGACTCATCAGGAGAAAGGTTAAAGCTCAAGAATATGATCTTTCAGAGCATGCTCATCAAGAACGTCAAGAAGAACAAATTACTAAAGAAGAAATAGAGAAAACTCTCTTAAAAGGTAGTATAATTGAGGAGTATCCAGAAGATCCAAGAGGTGGAGGTTGTCTGGACCAAAGAAACCTATTTGGATTAATTGGAAAACAAGAGCAAAGGAGTTAAAGAACCGTGT
>CAYLXC010000007.1:25914-37002 GCA_964387865.1 uncultured Gammaproteobacteria bacterium
AGAAACCTATTTGGATTAATTGGAAAACAAGAGCAAAGGAGTTAAAGAACCGTGTCTAAATGTTACTTTTGTAAAGGTACTACTAAAATAAAAAATGTTGATGTAGATTTCCGCTGGGGAGATAAACTTTTTGTGGTTCAAGACGTACCAGTAGAAGTATGTACCCAATGTGGAGAAAGATATTATTCCGCAGAAGTTTCTGAAAAGTTAGATGAGCTAGTTAAGAAAAGCTCTCGCAAGCCTCAAAAAACCTTGGAAGTCCCAGTATTTAACTGGCAATAATTTATGGCAAAAGATGAAAAGATAAAAGGAAGGTTTGCGCTTTTTTGTGATTATGCGCTTACATCTTCTGATGGAAAATTAAGTATTCTTGGTGAATTTGATCAGTTAAATTCCACAAATGATAATCCGCATCTTCATAAAGGATTTTTGGTTGCAAGTTTTGATGGTGAGCCGCAAAGTAATGCTACTATTGATGTTAAACTTTCTGATCCAAAGGATGAAAATATATTATTTAAAGGGAATTTTAATATTAAATTTAGTCCGAGCGGAAGGGCAAATATTATGATTGAATTTGGTAATTTACCATTTAAAAAATTCGGCATTTATGAGGCAGATTTTATAAATCTGGGAAAATCCATTATTAAAACCCAAATTAAAATAGTTAAAATAACCCCAACCCCGCCAGTCCAGGCATAAAAGGTAGGTAATGTTAATGAAGAAGCTTGAAAATCAAGGAGATTTGGTTTCAGAACACGTATTATTCACACATTTACAAGAGTAATTTTCATACCGCATGCATGCCAGATCAGGTGGGGCTGTTTTAATCCATACTTTATTAAAACAACCAGAACAAGTAAGTAGAGCACAATCGCTATCTGTTTTACAAGATTTATTTTCTGTTTGCTCCGAGTCTAAAAATTTAAAGGTGGAGAGGATTGGTTTAATTTCTTGATAAGAAAAACCTTTAAAGATAATGGAAAGATACTTGTTTTTATGTTCAATCCAGATTTGGCTATTACTTGCGAGTTCTCCTCCATTTTGTTTTCCTTCCTGTAAAAACGATGTATTTCCATTAATATCTATTTTTTGGACTGAATTACCATTACCTGCACCCGGAGTATTTAGTATGTATTCTTCAAAAGTCTGATTTTGTTTCAAAATTATTGTTAATTCATTCTGAATTTCTATAAAGCTAGAACCTTTAGATAACATTATCAATTCACCGCTACTATCTTCTTCACGTAAATTCCAATCACTTGGGTACATAATTTGATAACCAATTTTGTTATTTGTATATGTTTTCCAACTGGAAGTTGGGTCGGTTGGAGTTGCTTGGGGAACTGGGGAAGTTTGGACCGGTGGAGTAGATGGTCTGCTGAAATAATATGCTCCGCCGGCAATAGCAGCTGTGATTAGAATCCCAACCAGTATGAGTATTGGTGCAATACCTTTTTGGTTCATTAGAATAAGTATATCACTTTTACAATTTCAAAACTAGCACTTTTGAGGCTGGAGTGCTATACTATCTTGTAATTATGCTGGAATTTGACCCGGAAAAAAGAAAAACTAATAAATTACTTGCAGGACTTGCCTTAGCCCTAGGGGCTAAAATGTTAGGAGTTAGCATTGCTCAAGCAGCTCAATCTGTTGATTGTCCCATCTTCATGTTTCATGGAATAGCACCGGGGGGGGCAGCTGTGGATAGAGTTATCAGAGAGAATGCTAGACAAGGTAGAATTCCTGTTTCTGTTAAACAATTGAGTGAAATCATTTTGGGGGAACTAGATGTTCCTAATAAACCGCTTTTTGCTATAACTTTTGATGATGGTTTATTAAACCAATATCTATATGCAAAACCAGTTTTAGATAGATACGAGGCTGAAGCAACATTTTTTATAATGGGGGGTTTAATGGATGGTACTTGGACTGGTGATAAAGTACATACTTATATGACAGCTGAGCAGGTTGCATACCTAAGTAATTTAGGTTATGAAATTGGATCACATACTGTCACGCACAGCAGCCTAACAACTCTTTACAATCAAGGCAGACATGCTACTCTTTATGATGAGATCTCTCATTCAAAGGAGAAGTTGGAGGCTGTTACAGATGAGGAAGTGGTGTCCTTTAGTTATCCGAATGGTTCGTATAATCCATCAATAGTGAAGGTGGTATCTGGAGTTTATAAATCAGCAGTTTCAGTTTTAAATGATACAAGACGACAAACTCCAAATAATCTTTATTTATTAAGGAGAGTAAGAGCATAAAATATGGCTACAAAACGTGATTATTATGACGTACTTGGGGTTACTAAAGGTGCTTCTGAGGCAGAGATTAAATCTGCTTATAGGAAATTGGCAAGAAAACATCATCCTGATATAGATAAAACAGCCGGGGCTTCCGAGAAATTTAAGGAGATTGGGGAAGCTTACCAGGTTTTGTCTGATCCGCAGAAAAAGGGAGCTTATGATCAGTTTGGCCATGCTGCATTTGAGCGGGGAGGTGCAGGTGCTAGTGGTCCTTTTGGCGGGGGAGGTGGTCCCTTCGGCGGTGCTCAGGGCGGGTGGCAAACATATTCCTGGTCATCTGGTGGATCAGGCGGCGGTAACCCAAATGTACAGTTTGATCTTGGAGGATTTGAAGATCCGTTTGAACTTTTTGAGCAAATTTTTGGCGGATCCGGCGGAGCCGGACCTTTTGGACAGGCTTTTAGAAGAAGGCCAACTTATCAGATGAGCATATCTTTTGATGAGGCTGTAAAGGGTGTAACAAAAGAAATTGAGGTGGAATCAAGAAATTCCCAAGGAAGACTAGTTAGAAACAGAATGAGAATTAAGGTTCCAGCAGGTGTGGATAATGGTACAAGGATCAGGTTTGGGGAGCTAGATATTATTTTCAATGTTTCAAGAAATCCGCAATTTTTGCGGGAAGGGGCTGATATTTTTTCAGAAATTATGGTTTCTATTCCTCAACTTGTTTTAGGGGACATATTTGAGGTAGAAACTGTGCAGGGAAAAGTAAAAGTAAGGGTCCCTCCGGGAACTCAACCAGGGTCTTTGGTTAAACTTAAAGGAAAAGGGGCTCCTAGGTTAGGTGTCACCCATGCACATGGGGATCACTACGTTAGGGTAAACCTTGATGTCCCCAAAAATCCCTCAAAACAGGAAAAACAGTTATATGAGGAGTTATATAAGTTAGGCGGCCCGCCTCATGGCGAGGCAAGTAAGAAAAAAGGTTGGTTTTAGCAAATTTGTCATTAGAAAGAAAAAAATAGATTTGATCAAACTTAAGAATCCTAATTTTTATGATCTATTTGAGGAAATTATTTGAAGATTCTATCAGCCACTTCGTGGCTTCCAGAATGACAATGTTTTTTATTTTATAAGTTTTTTTAAGTCTGCTAGTCTTAAAACCTCTGAGGTCCCTGCCCTCTTTTAGGGCGAGTGGTGAAAGAGGAAGACACAAAACGGTGTAGAATAGCGAAACCTTGACTTAAGGAATGTAAAAAGTTAAAATATGCTTGGTTAATATTCCAATTGACTACAATCAGTTTTTATGATTGTAGTTGACCATTTGGGTGGGACAAGTGCCCACCCATTTTAATACTATGGCACAAGCTAGGACCGAATTTGCAGCTGCTTTAAATCAAATAGCCTCTGAAAAAGGGGTGGAGGTTGAGGTGGTTTTGGATGCAATCCGCCAGGCTGCATTGGCTGCTTATAGGAAGGATTTAACCTTAAGAAACGAACCTATCCCCGAAAATTTTGAAGAATTCATATCCAAAGTAGACCCTGTTACTGGTGAGATTTCAATATATGATGAAGACAAAAATGTCACTCCTCCGGGGTTTGCCCGAATTGCCGCATCAATTGCCAAACAGGTGATAATGCAGAAACTAAATGAGGCTGAGAGGGGTGCAATACTTTCTGAGTATGAAGGAAAAGTGGGAACTGTTATTTCCGGTGCAATTCAAAGACAAGAAGGTAATACTTTTTTTATAGATTTAGGCAGGGCCGAAGGAGTATTACCCCCTTCAGAACAAGTTCATACTGAGGTGTATCACACAAGTATGCGTTTGAAGTTTCTGGTTAAAGAAATAAGAGAAGGTGGTAGAGGGTCTGAGGTGGTTGTGTCAAGATCAGACCCTGCTCTGGTAAAAGCTTTGTTTGCTTTAGAGGTTCCAGAGATTCAATCAGGTGCTGTTGAAGTTAAGGTTATTGCAAGAGAAGCTGGTTCAAGAACTAAGATTGCAGCCATCTCTACTCAAGAGGGTGTTGATCCTGTTGGTTCTATGGTTGGTCAAAAAGGGGTAAGGGTGCAGGCTGTTATGGGTGAGCTGGGTGAGGAGAAAATTGACATCATTTCTTTCTCGGAGGATCCTGCACGTTTTATAGCTCAAGCTTTGTCTCCTGCAAAAGATATTCAAGTTAAATTAAATGAAACAGATAAAGTGGCAACAGTGACAGTACCGCAGTCTCAACTTTCTTTGGCAATTGGGAAAGGCGGACAAAACGTTAGGTTGGCTGCAAAATTAACAGGATGGAAGATTGATATTGAAGGGGCAGAGGAGCCCGCCGACGCTGAAGCTATGGCGGGTAAACCGGAAGAATTAAGTGAAGAGGGAAAAGGAGAAAGTGTGAAAAGTGAAGAAAAGAAAAAGAAGATTGAGGAAGCTGGAACAGGTGAGAAGAAAGAAGAGACTGTTGAAGAAAAAAAGCAGAAAGCAGAAGAAGCCATTAAGGAAGAAGTTAAAGAAGCTGAGAAAAATGCTGTTACCGCAAAGGAGAAAAAGGAAGCTGAAGAGGCTGGTGAAATTTTAGAAAAAGCAGTGGAGAAAGAAAATCCACAAGAAGAAAAACAAAAATTAGAAGAGGCAATTGAGGTAATTCCTGCTGAAACTGCTGAAGAAGGGAAAGAAAAAGCTGAAAATGAGGCTACAAATCCTGATACAAAAAGTGAGGTTGTAGCAGAAGTAGTAGCAGATGCAGAAAAAGATATGAAAGAGGAAAAGACACAATGATTTATGATTTAGGATTTAGGATTTAAGAATGAAACGAAATTTTCTATTCATAAATCATATCTCATAAATCTTAAATCTCACACAGGATCTATATATTTTAAGAAAACAAGAATATGGCAAATATATCTCGTCCACCTATAGTTACTATCCTTGGCCATGTTGATCATGGTAAGACTACTCTTTTGGATTTTATCCGCAAATCTTCTGTTGCTTCAAAAGAGCACGGTGGAATAACCCAACATATTGGGGCTTACCAGGTTGAACATGCTGGAAAGCTGATCACTTTCATAGATACCCCTGGCCATGCTGCTTTTGAGAAAATGAGATCCAGAGGTGCAAATGTTGCTGATATAGCTGTTTTGGTTGTAGCCGTGGATGATGGGATAATGCCGCAAACAGTTGAAGCTATAAAACACATTCAAGGAAGCAAAAGCCTGCCTGCCGGCAGGCAGGTACCTCTTATTGTGGTAGTTAACAAAATTGATCTTCCCGGAATAAATAATAAAGTTCAACTTGAAAAAATCAAAAAACAATTATCAGATAGAGACATAAAATTGGAAGAATATGGAGGTGATGTGCCATTAGTACCTTTGTCTGCAAAAACTGGAGAGGGAGTTGATAAGCTTTTGGAAACAATCCAGCTTGTTGCTGAATTACATGAGCTAAAAGGGGATCCAAATTTGCCTCCGGCAGGAGTAGTTATTGAGGCTAATATAGATAAATTTAAAGGAGCAGTTGCAACGATTTTGATAAGAAACGGGACATTAAAAAAAGGTGATCAGATTTTAGTTGGTGGAATTAAGGGAAAAATAAGGGGCATGTTTGATTTTAACATGCAGCCAATTGAATCTGCGCTTCCTTCAACTCCGGTTGAGGTGTTAGGTCTGGAAGGAGTGCCACAAGTTGGAGCCATATTAGGAGAAGAAGCTCAGGTTATCACAAATGCCCAGGTTGCTAAGACTTTGGTGGAGAAATTACAACAAGGGGAAACAAAAACTCTAAAAGTTATTATCAAAGCTGACAAGCAAGGATCTTTAGAGGCAATAGAGGCATCCATAGATAAGATTAATGAGGATAAAAAAATAGTAAATATTATCCGTTCTGCAACAGGGGATATTGGGGAGGAAAATGTAAAACTTGCTTCAACGGTTGGAGCAATAATTATTGGATTTAATGTAAAAGTAGCTCCCACTGCCCAAAAAATGGCAGAGAATGAACATGTTTTAATAAGAAACTACAATATTATTTATGAGCTTTTGGAGGATGTTGAAGAGGTGGTTAATACTTTGCTTGAGGTGGGACAACTTGAGGAAGTTTTGGGAAAAGCAAATATTATTGCGGAGTTTCCATACGGGAAAGGTGAAAGAATTGCAGGATGCAGGATAATAGAAGGATCTATTGCCAAAGGGCAAAGAATAAGAGTGGTTAGGGAGGGAACTTTGGTTGGGGAAACTAAGCTAAAATCTTTAAGAAAAGTAAAAGAAGAAGTTAATAAAGTTGAAAAAGGAAATGACTGCGGGATGCTATTTGATCCTCCATTGGATTTTCAAATAGGGGATGTGGTTGAGAGTTTTAGAGTGATATAATCTCGGAAATGGTTAAAAGGAGAATTTCGGCAGCATTTAGGGTTAGGCTATCTGAGAAACTAATGGAATTTGGAAATTTAGTTGCAGCTGTGCTCGTTTTGGGACAGTTGGTTAGTGGAAAATTCACACCCGAGCTATTTGCTGCAGGATTGATCCTAACCTTGCTAAGTTATTTAGTAAGTTATATAATAAGTCCATAGAGGATAAATATGGATCCCGTTGTTTGGTACTTAATAGCTCTAGGAGTTTTAGTAGTAATTGGTGGTATTTTGGTTAAAAAATACAGTTAAAAATCCCCATTTTGCTGAGTAATTTCCAGCTGCTCTTGAAATTATGGGCCATTTAGTGTAGAATCCCTGTTAGTTATGGCAAAATACGATATTCAGCTTACTGAACTTAAGAATCTGCTTCCAGGTGCCAAAAATATATTAATAGCCCTTCCAGCTAATGCCTCAAATGATAATTTGGCTGCTGGTTTGGCTTTATTTTTAACCCTTGAGGCTTCCGGTAAACAAATTACCATTGTTTGTGATGACACAATAAAAGTTGGCCAGTCTTATCTTTTTGGGGTAGATCATATTCAAAAAAATATTCCTTTAACAGAAGGCGGGAATTTAACTTTAACTTTGGAAGGGGTTGCAGCATCCGATAACACAGTCCCTGCTTTGGAAAAGCTTGACTGGTTTGCAGAAAATAATAGTTTAAATTTGGTTTTCCATGTACTTCCCGGCCAAACATTCCAGCCTGCTAAAATTGTTCCTAAATATCAAGGTTCTGGATTTAATTTAATTATTGTTGTAGGGGCAGTTAATTTAAATGCTTTGGGGAATATTTATAACCAAAACCTCCAGGTTTTTTCTGGAACTCATATTGTAAATATTGACAATCAGGTTGGTAACACGAGCTTTGGGCAAACTAATGTTTTAGATACGAGTGCATCTTCACTCTCAGAAGTTATGAGCTCGGTCATAACAGATCTGGGTTTTAGCTTGGATGCAGATTCAGCTTCAAATATTCTGGCAGGAATTTTTGAGGCTACAAATAATTTAACAGATACAAAAGCAACAGCTGAAACATATATGGCTGTTGCAAATTGCTTAAGGGTTGGAGGAAGGAAGCCTTCTGTTATAGCAACTCAAGCAGAATTTATTCCCCAGCAGGATTTAAGTAGTTTGATTCCAAAGACAGAGCCACAAATACCCGAGTTTACTAAGGCTTCGCCGATCACGCAGGGAATTCCTGATTTTATGATCCCACCTTCTGTTCCACCTATGACTTCTCAGCCACCCAGTATTAGCAATGATCAACCTTCACCAGAGGAAAGACCAGCTCAAGAAGGTGTTATCTCAGAAACCCCGGAACCGGACTGGCTCACCCCAAAAATCTTTAAAGGATCATCTTTAGGGTAATATAATCTTATGGCTGCAACTTTAGAAACAGATCAAAGGAATACTCAGTTTGCAAATAGGATAGAAAGAATAGTAAGAAGTATGCATACTGCATCCGATGAAGATATATTTAATGCAGTAGGAGTTTTAAATTCTCTTATAAGTCCAGAAGCTGCCGAATTGGAATATCAAGCACGGAGGAGACAATTGCCTGGTAGAATTCATCTTAACCTTGCAAATCTTAATCCGATATTGGATATAGCATACCATCCAGCGGAGGTAAGGAATTGGCAGTCTGTTTTTCAAAATCTACCTGAGGGTTTAGAATTTCCAGTATTTGCAATTAAAATTCTAGAAACTATACAGCCGACCCTTGAGGCTCATGTACCCACCCATTATGGAATGATGCCGAATATTGCTTTAACACCTGATGGTTATCTTGTTAGATTCAGACCAACTTATTATTTTACGCGAGAGGGTAAAGGATTAATGTATACTGACCTTTGGTTTACCAACCCGCACGATTTACAGCCAATTCCTCCTTATAAGGAATCGTCACATAAAGAACATCTGAGAAGAGCACAAGCAATCTCTATAAATCCTGCGTTGAATACGATTGGCCCTCGATCCATAATAGAAGAAGATTTTGCATTTCTTGAATTAGTTATGACACATCTGGAGAATCCGATAACTTAATTAAAGACCTCCAACCCTGAGTAGGCTGAGATACATCGGTAACACTATCCTCAGAGTTTTCCACTAATTGTTGTGAGTTTTCCAAAGAGGGATTTTTTGGTGGATTTGTTTAAAAGAGCGGTTAATTTTTTGTCTACCTGATTAAATAATAAATTTTCTGAAACACCGATAACTCCAGTTTCTTTGCTGATTTTGGATAACTCTTTAAAGTGTTTGATATTGCGTGTCACCACCAATCTTCCTTCTCTTCTGGCTAATTCATAAACTTCCGGGTCTGAAAGGCCTTCAAGATTTAAATCTGCCTTAATATGTTTAACGTTGAATCTGCTATTTAAAAGTGGGAAGTTTCTTCTAATAGGAAAATTTTCATCAAGCAGCAGTTTGTGTTTGTAAAATCGTTTGGTGGGCCTTGTCATGTGCTAATTGTACCAGCTCATCCAGCGCACCCTCTAGTTTATCCATCCCTACCCAAGGGTACATTTTATCTATTTTTTTAATAGTATAACCCTGTTTCAGAAGAGATAGAATTACATCAATAGGAACCCTCGTTCCAACTATACACGGTGCTCCACCCATGACATCAGGTTTGGAAGTAATATACTTTTTCATGAAGTTATCTTACCATGATCTTGCATATTTTAAAAGTTTCTGTTAATATACCCACAAATAAATTAGAGCAACGTTTTGGCACCAAGGTTGCCCTGAAGAAAGGAAATCCGCCTACGTCACGTACCAAGTGGTACATGACTACGGCGAGACAAGGATGCCATTAGATCCGAAGATTAAACAAAAGATAATAAAAGAGTTTGCAACAAAGTCTGGTGATACAGGTTCCCCGGAAGTTCAGGTTGCCCTTTTAACTGAGCAGATTAAAAACCTAACATCTCATCTTAAGGAACATACACATGATATTCACTCAAGACGCGGACTTTTATCCATGGTTAACAAAAGAAGAAGGCTTTTACAATATTTGGTAAAAAAAGATGAGGATAGATACACAGTAGTTATTGAGAAATTGGGACTGGCAAAGTAATTCGGTTTATGTTATACTATATGTAAAGAGTGATTTGGGGATTGGAGAGAGTTAAGTAGCAAAGAGCTAATTACCTCTTACACAGTTTCCAAATCCCTATAAAGTTATTTATATAGATTCCCGCTTTCGCGGGAATGACAGAAGAAAAATGAACAAGGTTATTACAAAAGAGATCGATCTGAATGGTCGTAAGTTAAAATTAGAAACAGGCAAGCTTGCATTGCAAGCAGATGCTTCTGTCTTAGTGTCATGGGGTGAAACTGTAATTTTGGCAACTGTTGCAACTCAACCTTTAGTAGAGGATATTGGATATTTTCCCCTTTCTGTTGAATATGTTGAAAAACATTATGCAGGCGGAAGAATCTCATCCTCCAAGTTTATAAAAAGAGAAACTAAACCTACAGATGAGGCTGTATTAACAGGAAGGTTGATTGACAGATCCATTCGCCCTCTTTTTCCTAAAGATTTTAAAAATCATGAAGTTCAAGTAATTTTGACAGTTTTATCTATTGATCAAAACAATGACCCTGATTTGGTGGGATTGATTGGAGCCTCTGCTGCTTTGTCAATTTCCTCTTTGCCCTGGAATGGACCTATTGCAGGAATAAGAATTGGTGAGCGGGACGGGAATTTAGTGGTTGACCCGACTATGGATGATATGGAACATCTTAATATGGATCTGGTTGTTGCCTCAACGAGCGATAAAGTTGTGATGATAGAAGTGGGGGCAAAACAGATTGCAGATGAGGTTGTCTTTGAAGGAATTAAGAAAGCTCATGCAGAAGCTCAACCTGTTATAAAACTGATTCAAGAATTTACAAAAGAAGCAGGTAAGGAAAAACAAACCTATTCTCATTTGGCAGAAGAAGTTGAAGAAGCTTTACTTTCCGAAGTCTCCAAAATTACAAAAGAGAGAATTGAGAAAGCACTCTTTGACAACGAGCATCCCTGGCATGAGGCAACAGGGAATATGATTAAAAAGGAACTGGCGCTTCAGTATGTCGAAACTCTAACTCCACAAATTATTTCCGGAATTTTTGATAAAGTTGCAAAAGAAATTTTGCACGAAACTGTACTTAAAAAAGGTAAAAGGGTTGACGGAAGAGCCATGGATGAAATTAGAGCTTTGCAAATCGAGGTCGGGGTTTTGCCAAGAACTCACGGAAGTGCTTTGTTTCAAAGAGGTGATACACAAGTTATGTCGACTACAACCTTAGGGGCTCCTTCGCTTCAGCAGACTCTGGATGGGATGGAGGGGGAGAGACAAAAAAGATTTATGCATCATTACAATATGAGCATTAATCCTTTTTCTGTGGGTGAAGTAAAAAGATTAGCTCCTCCGAACAGACGGGATATTGGTCA
>CAYLXC010000008.1:0-36681 GCA_964387865.1 uncultured Gammaproteobacteria bacterium
ACTATGGACCGCTTGGTGCGGAGCTTAAAAGAAACATAAAAAATCAATGGTGGAAGGATATGGTGCAGTCCAGAGAAGATATGGTTGGGGTTGATGCAGCCATCATGATGAATCCCAAAGTTTGGGAAGCATCAGGGCATGTTGAAGCGTTTACAGACCCATTAGTAGAGTGTAAGAAGTGTCATAAGAGATTTAGAGCTGATCAATTAGAGGGATCAGGAGGATTAGAAGGAAAAGAAGGAATAGTGAAATGCATGGATGGGAGTTTCAAACATGAGTTTGGTGAAGCCCGTAAATTTAATCTCTTAGTAAAAGCTTACCTTGGAGTTTTGGAAGGAAAGCAATCTGAAATTTATCTTAGAGGAGAAATAACCCAAGGAGTACATGTAAATTTTAAAAATGTTTTGGATTCTACAAGAATTAAAATCCCTTTTGGAATTGCACAAATTGGTAAAGCTTTTAGAAATGAAATAACACCCGGAAATTTTACTTTTAGATCAAGAGAGTTTGAACAAATGGAAGTTCAATTTTATATTGAACCAAAAGAAATTGATGATAATAAATGGTTTGAATATTGGAAAAAACAAAGAATGGATTGGTATTTAGGATTAGGGATAAAGAAAGAAAATTTGCGCTTTAGAGATCATGAGGAAAAAGAAAGGGCTCACTATGCAAAAGCTGCTTGTGATATTGAATATAACGCACCATTCGGATGGAGTGAATTTGAAGGGATACATCACAGAGGGGATTGGGATTTATCAAGGCATCAGCAGTATTCCGGACAAGAGATGAAATATCGCGACCAGGACAGTGGTAAAGAATATTTGCCATGGGTAATTGAAACATCAGGGGGTGTGGATCGAGCAACCTTGTTTTTTCTAATAGATGCATATGAAGAAGATGGCTCGCCTCGCTCCGCCCGCGGAGCGGGGAAAAGGGTAGTTCTGAAGCTTCATCCAAAGCTTGCTCCAATAAAAGTTGCTGTTTTTCCGCTTCTTGCAAATAAAGGAGATTTGGTAAAAGTTGCAAAAGAAATTTATCATGAATTGAAAAAAGATTTCATGGTAGTTTTAGATGAGAGGGGTAATATTGGAGGAAGGTATGCTTCTCAAGATGAAATTGGGACTCCATTTTGTGTAACAGTAGATTTCCAAAGCTTGGAGGATAAAACAGTGACTGTAAGGGATAGGGATACAACAAAACAGGAACGGATTAAGATATCAGAGCTTAAAAATTATCTTCATGGTAAGATGAAATCATGATAGAAAAACTTAAACTTTTCTTGACAGTCCATAAAATGACTGTCATTTTAGTGGGCACTTTGACACTGCTTCTAATTGGGGGGATTTTTGCTTTCCAAAAATTTTCAACAAAAGATGCTGGTCCTTTGGAGGAAATTGATTTAATCTTTGATTCGGAAGGACCATATGCACTCCTTTTTCCAAGGAAAGACGGGAATGCTTTAATATTGAATTTAACTAGAACATCATCATATGATTCTATAACCTATGAGCTTGCGTATACATCAAAAGTGGATGAAACCATAGTTAAAGGGAATAAAGTCTCTGATGATGGAGAAAGTGCACCTGAGGGAGGAACAATAGATAGGGGTGTACAGGGGACAATTGATACAAAAGATAAAAAAGGAGAGTATGAACAGGAAATATTATTTGGAACTTGCAGCAAAAATGTTTGTAAATATGACAAAGGTGTTGAAAACGGCACATTAACTTTGCATATTAAAAAGGGAAATAAAGCATATCGGATGATAACCCAGTGGCATCTTCAACAGCCTGATATAGCTCTAGGTATTTTGACATCTGGTGATAACCATTTTACATATAAAACAGATGCTGAAAGAGAAGTTTTGAGTGCTGTAGGTTATTCTATTGTTAATGATTTAACTGGCGTGCCAAAGTTACCATCAGGAAAAGAGGTTTTCGGAAAAGTTTACGGGTTAAATGTACCAATTGCAAAGAATTTACCTGCTGGTGACGTATCAGTGGAACTTGCAGAAAATTCACAAGATGCAAAGATTTATAGATATGATGGGAGCGAGTGGAGGGAATTAGAAACTAAAGTGGATGGTTCTAAATTATCAACTAATGCAGATGGAGCTGGAATTTTTGCGGTATTGACCCCTAAGATTTAGTTGGATTATTTTTAGCGAAGAATTCTGATATAAATGGCCGCATGTTAGATAACACAGCATTTAGTTGATCCTCGCTTAACATACCCATGTCTACGAAGACAGGAATCTCAATACCTGGTAATTCTGGAACAGTGATAAATCGCTTGGGGCCAGTAAATTTTGAAATGAGTCTATTGGGAACCCCGTCTGCTCTTAATAGGTTAACTACATCACTCTCAGAAATACCTTGTGTGTCTCTAAGTCGATAATAAAAGGGTAGTCCCCTGGGAGGTGGAATTATATCATCTTCAATTTCCCGATAGGTTGAATTACGTACCTTTAATGTCTTTGCTGCCTCGCGATCGGAAAGTCCCACTCTTTCTCTAATATTACGCAGCTGTTCACCGAATGTTGGAGTTTGATTAATACTTTCAGTCATTCCCTATTTCCTCTTTTGACTTAAAGTTTTCAGGATCATTCCAAATAGAATAATCACAACTAAAAACTCTATTGCTACTAAAAAAATCCATTTATTTTGTAAAAGCTCCATTATTTAATTATCCTCCATCCTAAATAAAAGCAGACAATTGTTAGAATCAGGTTTGATAGTATCACAAATACTCTATTTAAATCAAGATCTCCAGTGAAAATTGAAGCAGCAACAATGGCCAGAAATACTTGAGATGAAGTTATACAGACAGAAGACCAATACTGCTCTTCTTTATAAGAACTAAATGCGAAAGGAATTTTTATCATTTTGGCCCATAAGTATATCATAATGTCTACCTACGACACACCTGGTGTGGGTATTTCTGCTTTGTGCTCTATTTTATACTTTTGGTGGTAGGCTGGGAGTATCTAATTGTTCAGGTATTATTATGCTAGGTTGATCCCAATTAAGTATATTTGCACACATCCATCTCAAACCTCGCCACATTAAGCGAAAATCTTCTAGTTTGAAAACATGCTTAAGATCAGATAAATCAGCTCTTTTAAATTGACTAACAACTGTAGTTCCTCTAGTGTCTGCAAACCCGAAGTTGCTGTCCCAACTCCCTCTTTTGTTCGGCTTAACATTCTTAAGAGGGGTTGTATTTTCTAACTGTCCTTTATTTGAAGGGTCTACGAGACGAAGAGTAACATGTTGGAAGTCTGTCATTGGATGGAGATTGTCATCTTGTTCTCTGAATAGGATCAATTCTAATTCTCCATAGGATCCAAGTTTTCTTGTTGAAACAGCTAATTCTGTATCAACTACCTCATGATTACTTAATAAACTTAAGCAAAATATTTGTAAAGCGGTTCTAACTTGGTCTGTAGAATAACTTCCAACTCTATCTAATTGAGAATCCTTAGTAAATGAATTTTCATGTGTAGAAACAACAGCTTGAAGCATATTTCTAGCTGTTGGCAAATCTACTCTAGGAGTAAGGTCTTGATTTATTTCTATTCCCTCTACTTTACTTAAATCATCACTCATAACTAATAGTTTATCCATTATTTTCCCTCTTGACAAGTAGTGTTAAAATGGCGGAAAATGGATATAGATGGTGAAATAGGGTGAGACGCACCATGCGGTGCATCTTTCCTAAAATATTCTGCCCAGAATCCGCCTTCGGTCGGATAACCGACCTTCGGCGAGATAAATATGGATGTCCATATGTTTTTGGGCGAATATATATTAAATTTTTCAGGAAAAGGGAGAATCTTGCTTCCTAAAAAGGTAAGAGAAGAAGTTAAAGGCTTAGAAATTATTTTAAGCAGAGGCTTTGAAAACTGTATATGGGGTTTTACACCTGAAAGATTTGAGGAAGAAGCAAAGAGGCAGCTTGAGATCTCAGCAACAGAAGAACGGGCTAGGATGCTAAGAAGATATTTGTTTTCATCAAGCGTGCCAGCAGAGTTGGATAGCCAAGGTAGGTTTGTAATTCCGTCTGCCCTGCTGACTTACGCAAAGTTGGGAAGAGAAGTTGTAATAATTGGTGCGGGTGATCATTTTGAGGTTTGGAATAATAAGTTATGGCAAAAGCATCTTAAAGAGATAGAAAGAGATTATGGAAGGTCGTAAGACCCTGAGTGGGTCGAAGGGGTATCATAGACCTGTTCTTCTGAGGGAAGTTTTAGAGAAATTGAATGTTCAGCATGAAGGGTGGTATTTGGATTGTACTTTGGGGGATGGTGGTCATTCTTTAGAGATATTAAAACATGGGGGGAATGTTGTAGGAATAGATGTTGATCCTGAGGCTTTAAAAAGAGCTTCGGAGAGATTTGAGAATTCAGGGATTGAAGAAGGTAGATTCAGAGTAATTGAGGGTAATTTTAGAGACATTAAGAACTTATTGCAGATGGACCCGCCTTCGCAAAGGCTTCGGCGGGCAAGCCTTGCGGATTTAAGGTTTAAAGGAATCTTATTTGATCTGGGGGTTTCCAGCTTGCAGCTTGAAAGCCCCGAAAGGGGTTTTTCTTTTGGAAAAGTAGGACCTTTAGATATGAGGATGGATCCTAATTTGCAAGTTAGAGCATTGGATCTTATAAATGTTGGCGGAAGAAAGGAACTTTATGAATTATTTTCTAAACTGGGTGAAGAAAAATTTGCTAAAGCCATTAGTGATACTTTGGTCAGCTCCCGTGAGGTAGGAAGTTTGGAAGATAGAAGGTGGAAGATAGAAGGTGGAATAAAAAGCACAAAGGATTTGGCAGATTTAATTGAGGGAGTTTACAGAAAACATGGAGTAAGGCATTTTAGAATCCATCCTGCAACCAAAGTATTTCAGGCTCTTAGGATTGCAGTAAATGATGAACTAAAAGCTTTAGAGGAAGGATTGGATCAAGCGATAGATTTAATAGAAAAAAATGGCAAAATTATAGTTATTAGTTTTCATTCATTGGAGGATAGGATTGTCAAGAATGCTTTTAGGGAGTGGAAGAATAGAGGTTTTGGTGAAGTAATAACAAAAAAACCGATCACGCCTGGAGTCGATGTAATAAATGAAAATCCCAGGTCAAGATCTGCAAAAATGAGAGTTTTTAAAAGATTATGACTATAATTAAAACATTTGACACAAACGGTGATGAAAGTAAAAAAGAAAAAAAAGGATTGCCTAGAAGATATTTTGTGCTTGGTGGACTAGGGATATTTGTTTTGATCATAATTGAGATTTGGGCAAATAATACAATTATTACTTATGGAGAAAAATTTGAAAGATTATCTGCTTTGGCAAAGGGTTTGGAAATGGAAAATCAAATTTTGGAAAATGAGATTGCAAAACAAGCCTCTTTAACAAATATTGCCTCAAAATCAGCAAAACTTGGTTTTTCCTCTGAGCAGAGTATACAATATATTCGCTAATGCGGATATTGCTGGTAAAAATTTTCTTTTTAATATTTTTCTCATTAATTATTGCCAGATTATTTTATTGGCAAATAGTAAGAGCAGATTTTTTGCAGGCCCAGGCAGAAGGACAACATTTTAAAGATATAAAAGTAGGAGCCTTAAGGGGTAGTATATTTTTTTCTGATGGGTCTGTTTTAACTTCCTCGAATCCCTCATTTACACTTTTCGGCCAGCCAAAACTTATCCCAAGGGACAATATTTCTGATGTAAGTTATGCCCTTGCGAAAGTGTTGGTAGATAAGGAAAAAGTAGATGATATTGCACATGATTTTATGAATAAATTATCACAAGATTTGTTTTGGGTACAGCTTTTTAAGAATATATCTTTCGAACAAAAAAGAGAGGTTGAAAATTTAGAATTGGAAGCAATAGGATTTGATCAGACAGAAACAAGGTTTTATCCTGAGGGGTCCTCGTCTGCTCATATCTTGGGTTTTGTAGGATCAGATGCTAGAGGAGGGAATAAGGGATATTTTGGATTGGAAGGTTATTATGAAGGCGAGCTTAAGGGTGTCCCGGGGTCCTTAAGGCATGAGAAAGATGCTCTGGGTTTGCCTATTTTGATTGGCGATTTCTTTAAATCTGAGGCAAGAAATGGAAAAGATCTTCAGACTAATATTGATGGATCTGTGCAATATATTGTGGAAAATGCCCTAAAAAAAGGGATGGAAAAATATGGAGCAAAGGCAGCATCAGCCATTATAGCTGATCCCAAAAGTGGGGCAATCATAGCTGCTGCTTCTTTTCCAAATTTTGACCCCTTAAAATACTCTGAATTTACTCAAGAATATTACAAAAACCCGTTGGTTGCGGATCAGTATGAGCCGGGCTCCACATTTAAAGTTTTAGTTATGTCTGCTGCATTAAATGAAGAAGTTTTGAAGCCGGATACAATTTGTGATATTTGCAGCGGCACAATATCTTTGGGGGAATATAGTATTAAGACATGGAATAATAAATATTTCCCAAATACCATAATGAAGGATGTGATAATTCATTCAGATAATACAGGTATGGTTTTTACAGGTCTTAAATTAGGTTTGGATAAATTTTACGAGTATTTGGAAAATTTTGGATTTGGAAAAATAACTGGGATTGACTTGGAAGATGAATCAACACCAGATTTAAGAGAAAAAGATGAATGGAGGGAGATCGATTTGGCAACCGCGTCTTTTGGACAGGGGATTGCAGTTACCCCAATTCAGATGATTATGGCTTTATCTGCAATTGCAAATGGAGGATATTTAATGGAGCCGCATATTGTTAAAGAAATTAAGGATGAAAATGAGAGCTTTGAAATAAAACCCAAAGTTATTCGTCAGGTGATTAAGGAATCAACTGCAAAGATAATGACAGAGATGATGGTTGCAGCAGTTGAAGAAGGTGAAGCAAAGTTTGCAAAACCTAAAGGGTTTAAAATTGCGGGAAAAACAGGAACTGCACAAATTCCAGTTGCAGGACACTATGATCCGGATAAAACTATAGCTTCATTTGTAGGATTTGCCCCGGCAGATAATCCAAAGTTTGTAATGCTAATAAGATATGATCAGCCACAATCATCAATTTTTGGTTCAGAAACCGCAGCCCCCACATTTTTTGAAATATCCAGACAACTCTTTACATATTACAAAATAGCTCCTACTGAATAGGCTTTTGTTATATAATTACCCTCAATGAAAGATGTATTCCGCAGACTTTTGCCGCAGTGGGTAATTAATTATTTTTATCATCTTCCTTTGGCTATCTTGGCCAATATTTTTTATGGATTTCCAACAAGGAAGCTAACTGTGATTGGAGTTACTGGGACTGACGGGAAAACCACAACTGTTAATATGATTTATCAGATTTTAAAAGCTGCCGGTAAAAAAGTTACCATGGTTTCAACAATTAATGCTTTTATTGGTGGAAAAAATTATGATACGGGTTTTCATGTAACAAGCCCTGACCCATTTATGATACAAAAATTTGCTCGTCAGGCAGCTGATTTAGGTGATGAATATTTAATTTTGGAAGTTACATCACATGCTTTAGATCAGTTTAGATTTTGGGGGATGAAGTTTGATGTTGGAGTAATAACAAATATTACCCATGAACACCTTGATTACCATAAAAGCTTTGAAAATTATAAAAACACAAAACTAAAACTGTTAAAAGATATTAAACATGCCGTAATAAATCAAAATATATTAAATGTATCCCGAAATGAATTCGGGATGATCAAGTCAGATTTGGTCACTTTTGGTTTAAGCAAAGGTGATATTAATCAGAAGGATACCAGGTTGAAGCTTAGAATAGTGGGAGATTATAACGTTGAAAATGCTTTGGCAGCATTTGCTGTTGCTTTTGTCTTGGGAATTGATAAAAAGATTGCCAGAAACTCAGTGGAAGATTTTAAAGGTTTGGAAGGTAGAATGGAGGAAGTAAAAAATAATAAAGGAATTAAGATTTTTATTGATTTTGCACATACTCCAAATGGGTTGAAACAGGCTCTAAAAGCTTCACGCTCCAAGGCGTCCCCTGGGAGGCTAATTTCCTTAATTGGCTGTGAAGGAAACAGAGATGTTGGAAAACGTGAAATGATGGGGGAAATTGCACAGAAATTATCCGACATTGTAATTGTGACTGCAGTTGATCCAAGAGGGCAGTTGGAAATTATAAATAGACAAATTAGAGATGGTGCAAAAAAAGCTGGAGCAAAAGAAGGAGTTAATTTTCATATTATTGAGGATAGAGAGAAAGCTATTGATTTTGCCATAAATAAGTTGGCCAGGAGAGGAGACACTGTGGGAATATTTGGTAAAGGACATGAGAGGTCAATGAATATTGATGGAAAACATGAATTTCCCTGGTCAGAGGTAGATGTAGTTAAGAAGGCCCTATAGTAACATAATGGATAATAAATACAAATTGATAGTTGATTCATTTGGGAAAGAAAGATTTAAATTTGATGAGCCTTTAAAAGATTACACGGCTTTGGAAGCTGGTGGTCCTGCAAAACTTTTTTTTATAGCTTTTACAAATGAGGAACTTACAAAAATAATAAAGATGTGTAGACAGCTTAGACTTCTTTTTTTCATTTTTGGAACAGGGAGTAAAATGATTATTTCCGATAATGGTTTTAATGGGTTGGTAATTAAGGTACGAAGTAAAAATATAAAAACTGTTTCTGTTAAAGGGAAGGTTTCAAAATTCGGAATAGGGGTTGAGGAGGCTCTAGTTGAAGTTGATTCTGGTGTTAGTATGAATAAATTTCGTGAGTATTTAGAATCTCAAAATCTGGAAATCGGTGACTTTGCAAATATCCCGGGTAGCATTGGCGGAAATCTTTTTTTAAGCAGATTTTTGCAAACACAGGTTAAAAGTATTAAAGTATTAGACTTAGAATCTGAAGCGCAAGAAATTTCAGCTGAGGCTTTAAGTCCTAAAAAACACATAATTTTATCAGCTGTTTTTAGGATTAAAGCGAAAGAATGATATGCAATACAAAATATTAGGTGGAAAAAAGTTAAAAGGAAAAATTAAGGTCTCCGGAAACAAAAATTCGGTTTTTCCATGCGTGGCAGCGAGTCTTCTTACCAGTCAGGAAGTAATATTGGAAAACGTATCAGATCTTCGGGATACTGATGTTTTAGTGGAAATTCTAAAAAAATTAGGTGTTAATGTATTAAGGGGTGGTACGACTCTTAAAATTGAAGCAAGGGAAATTCGCCAGACCACTTTACCAAAAGAATTAATGGTTAAGCTAAGAGGTTCTATGGTTTTGGTAGGAGCAATTTTAGGAAGAGCGGGTAAAGTCCACTTTTATCATCCTGGGGGAGATGTCATAGGACAAAGAAGCATCGAGACACATCTTGAGACTTTACAAATTTTAGGCTCCCAACTAAAAAGGGAAGATTTGAAGTTTAATTTAAGTTTCTTACAACCTATGGAAAATAAAGACATAAGTATTTATCTTCACGAAGCATCTGTAACAGCATGTGAGAACTTAATATTGGCATCAGTCTTGGGAAAAAGAAGGGTAACGATAAAAAATTGTCCCAAAGAACCACATATTTTGGATCTTTGTAATATGTTAATTGGGATGAGTGCAAAAATTAAGGGGGTAGGTTCTGACAAACTGGAAATTGAGGGGGTAGAAAAACTTAAAGGCACACGCTTTAGAATTGGTACTGATTATATTGAAATTGGAACTTATGCGGTGGCTGCTGCTATAACGCATGGAAAAGTGATAATAGAGGGAGCAGATAAAACAGATCTGGATCCAATTTTGGAACCATTAAAAAGATTTGGAATCGGGGTGAAACTCGTGGGTAATTCAATCACCATAACAGAGAATAAACTTAAGTCTGTAAACAAGTTAACAACTAATATTTGGCCGGGTTTTCCAACAGATTTGATGAGTGTTGCCATAGTTTTAGCAACACAATCAAAAGGTATAACGTTGTGCCATGACTGGATGTATGAGTCCCGAATGTTTTTTGTTGATAAGTTGATCTCAATGGGTGCAAAGATAACTTTGGCAGATCCGCACAGAGTATTTGTATATGGTCCGACTAAACTTCATGGTAGAATTTTGGATACGCCTGATATTAGAGCTGGAATGGCATTGGTTTTGGCAGCTTTGGTTGCGCGGGGTGAAAGTATCATAAAACAATCAGAGCTTATTGAAAGAGGTTATGAAAATGTTTTGGGAAAA
Organism: uncultured Gammaproteobacteria bacterium; assembly: GCA_964387865.1. Classification (GTDB taxonomy): domain Bacteria; phylum Patescibacteriota; class Microgenomatia; order Daviesbacterales; family UBA10151; genus CAYLXC01. Next base: position 10,222 of record CAYLXC010000008.1, read on the forward strand.
CTCAGAAATTTAGGTGCTGAAATTGAAGCAGTTAGTGTATGAATTATACTTAATGTTATGGACATTCTCGATCATCCTATTTGGAAACAGGTAACCCCTTATAAAGCCAGAATACCTGTTATTAAGAAGCCGTTACATTTATTAAGAATTTATCTGGCAAGGCAGTATGCGAAACTTTATCCCTCCAGTATGTTTGTCGGTGTGACAGGTTCTGTTGGGAAAACTACTTGCGTTAGGGCATGTGTGGCAGTGTTATCAAAAAAGTTCAAAGTTATTGCAACAAAATCTAATTTGGATCCTGTTTTAAATATCCCGACAACAATTCTTAAGATAAACCCGTCTGTTAAGAAAGTAATTTTGGAAATGGGAATTGAGTATAAAGATGAAATGGATTTTTATATATCTTTAATAAGACCAAAGACCGTTATATTTACAAAAATTTCCTATGCGCATAGCCAATTTTTGGGTGATTTGAATGAAATAATTGAAGAGAAGGGAAAGCTTATTGAGCAATTAGACCAAACAGGTATAGCAATCTTAAATTTTGATGATCCAGCCTCCAAGATTTTGGCAAAAAAATGCAGCGGATCAATTTTATATTTTGGAACGGATCCAAAAAACTGCACTGTCTGGGCAGGAAATATAAAGATTGAAAATTTCATAACAACTTTTGAGCTAAATTATGGGGTAGAAAGAGTACAAGTTAATTATCAGCTTTTAGGTATGCATCAAGTTTATCCTGCTCTGGCTGCCGCCACTTTAGGGATTATAAACGGAGTTCCCTTAACAAGAATTAATAAGGCTTTGGAGGAAATAATACCATCAGAGCACAGGATGCAGAAATTTGGAGGTCCAAACGGCTCTACTATTTTGGATGATACTTATAACTCATCTCCAGCTGCTGTAGATGCAGCGATAGATACACTCTTACAAGTACCGGCAAGAAGAAGATTTTTAGTATTGGGAGAGATGAGAGAGTTAGGAAGATTTTCAGAAAAATTGCACCGTCAGATTGCTCAAAAAATATTCAAAGAAAAAATAGATTTTGTTTATTTGGGCCAGGGGGATGCACTAATTATTTATGATGAGCTAAAAAGCTTGGGATTTTGGGATGAGAGGGTTGAAGGAAATCTTAAAAATTCACAAATTGTAGGTAAACTTCTTAAAAATTTGGGTAAAGGGGATATATGTTTAATTAAAGGATCCCGTGCGGTAAGATTAGATGAGATAGTAAAAAGAATTGCAAAAAAATGACTCAACTCTTAGGTCTGGTTTTATTATCTTTTGCTATAACTTCTGTTTGCATGGTTCCATTTATTGATTTCCTTTTTTTTCTAAAGAGAAGATTTCAAAATTTAAATCAGGATCAAAAAAAGTCCGAAACACCTATACATGACAGGTTGATGAAAGCTGATGTGACTACGCCTTCCGGGGGTGGAGTATTAATAATTTTAATATTGATAATTTTGAGTGCCGGTTACGGATTACTAAGTTCATCTTTTGATAAAGTAAGTTTGAAGATTCTTATTATTACACTAACTTCTTTTGGACTCCTGGGACTTATTGATGATGTAAAGTTGATTCTTACAAAAAGATCCGGGAAATTTATGGGACTTGGAAGAAAAAGGATGTTTACTATACAACTTCTTTTATCATTTGCAATTGCCGCAATGTTATTTTTTTTGGCAGGATTAAATAATATATATATTTCGGGATTGGGTAATTTTGTTATTAATGGCTGGTATATTCCTTTAGCTGCATTTATAATTCTTTCATTTGCAAATGCGTACAATATTTCCGATGGTTTAGATGGATTATCTGCAGGCCTTTTACTTATATGTCTTTTCGCATTTTTGGCACTTGCCTCGCAATCTTTGGATTTAACACTTGCATCATTTATAGGAATTTGGATTGGGGCATTATTTTCTTTTCTATATTTTAACATTTGGCCTGCAAGGATTTTTTTGGGTGATGCAGGTTCATTTGCTTTTGGTGCAACTTTGGCTGTTGTAGGGCTTTTAACAGGAAAAATTGTGGCACTTGCTATCATTGGAGGCATGTTTGTAATTATTGTTTCCTCCTCACTTTTTCAAATTCTTTCAAAAAAAATTGTTGGCAAAAAAATATTGCCTGTTGCTCCAATACATTTTTATTTTAGATATTTGGGTTGGGAAGAGCCAAAAATTGTTGTCAGATTTTGGTTGGCACAAGGCCTATTTTCAATATTTGGTCTTTGGATAGCACTACTTTCAAGATGAGAAAGATAAAAATTTCTCTCCAATCACAAAAAAAGAACTTGGATTTGTCACTCCTTGTGACTATTGCAATACTGGTGATCTTTGGCTTGGTGATGGTTTATGATGCATCAGTTGTTCAAGGACTAAAGGATTTTTCTGACAGCTATTATTATATAAGACAGCAGATAATTTGGGTGGCACTGGGTATTCTTTCGATGATTTTCTTTTATCAGTTAGATTATAAAAAACTTAAATTTTTTTCACTTCCTTTAATTTTATCCTCATTTTTACTTTTGATTGCGGTTTTCGTACCTGGCTTAGGAGTTTCAGGTGGAGGTGCTCATAGATGGTTAAATTTGGGATCAATTACGATCCAGCCTGCAGAAATAATAAAGTTAACAGGAGTTATTTATTTGGCAGCTATTTTTGAAAAAGGGACAAGATTTTTACCATTTTTAATTTTAGTTTCCGCAGTAACTGTTGTGACAGCAGTTTTTCAAAAAGATTTAGGCTCTTCAATTGTATTTGTGGCAACCGCAGCTATTCTATATTTTGCATCCGGTGCTCCTCTTTGGCATTTTCTTTTAAGTTTACCCATTGCTCTAGCTGCACTTTTTGCGCTAATTTTTACATCTGTTTATAGGAGCAAAAGAATTCTTGCTTTTTTGGATCCCTTTTCAGATACACAGGGTTTTACCTATCATATTTCCCAAGTTTTAATAGCCTTAGGGTCAGGAGGACTTTTTGGGCTGGGATTAGGACATTCCAGACAGAAGTTTGAATATATTCCACAAGTCACAACTGATTCTATTTTTGGAATTGTAGGTGAGGAACTTGGATTTTTAGGGGCCCTATTTTTAATAGGATTATTTGTTTTTTTAGTTGTTAGAGGTTTAGAAATTGCAAAAAATTGCTCTGATAATTTTGGAAAAATTTTAGCATTGGGTTTCACCTCATGGTTGGGAATTCAGGCTGCAATAAACTTATCTTCCATGACAGCTCTTTTGCCATTAACAGGTGTCCCTCTTCCTTTTATTTCGTATGGTGGCTCAGCTTTAGTTGCCAATTTAACAGCAGTTGGAATCCTCTTAAATATCTCCAAACAAGCTTCTTCAGATTAATTAGGATATAATTTAGCAATGAAAGTATTATTTACAGGAGCTCATTTTACACCGGCTATTGCTGTAATTGAGGAACTTAAAAAATATCCTGATGTAAATATTGTTTACGTGGGAAGAAGAAGTACCCAAGAAGGTGATTCATCACCATCTCAAGAATCACAGATTGTTCCAAGACTTGGAGTAAAATTTATTCCTATAATAGCCGGCAGATTACAAAGAGAATTTACAATATATACCATCCCCTCCCTTTTAAAAATTCCAATAGGAATAATTCAAGCATTTTTTATTACTTTAAAAGAAAAACCTGATGTGATTTTATCTTTTGGTGGATATGTGGCAGTGCCAACTGTTATTGTGGGATGGCTATTTTCAGTTCCTATCATTGTTCATGAACAAACTTTGGTATCTGGTTTAGCAAATAAGATCACTTCACTTTTTGCAGACAAAATTGCGCTTTCATTTAGGGGTGGAAATGAAGCAGATAATAAAAATACTTTTGTTAGTGGAAATCCAATAAGATCTATTGTTACACACCCCGATGGGAATTTAGGGGGGTATTACAAAATTTTCAATGTGGCAAGAGGAGAAAAACTTCCAGTAATACTAATTGGCGGAGGTAATCAGGGCTCACACATAATTAATGAAACGATTGAAACTTGTGTTGAGAAACTTACAAAAATTGCCTGTATTATCCACGTAACTGGGGATAATAAATTTAGTGATTTCGAGAGATTAAGGGATTTAGGAGAGTATGGAGAAAGATATTTGGTTAAAAAGTGGATTGGGGAGGAGTATGGTGCAATTTTGCAAAAGGTTGATTTGGTGGTTTCCAGAGCAGGTGCAAATACTTTAACAGAGTTAGCATATATGGGAAAACCTGCGTTGGTTATCCCAATTCCATATCTTTACCAAGATGAACAAAATAAAAATGCAAAATATTTTGGAAAATTGGGTTTGGTAAAAATTCTTCCTCAATCAAGACTTTCAGGTAAAAGTTTAGTGGAAAATATAAAGTTAATGTTAAATGATCCCTCCTTTGTCAGGGGAGGATTGAATCATTTCAAAAAGAAAGCTAAAAAGGTAAAAAAATTTATCATCCCCGATGCTTCCAAGAGATTAGCTTTGGAAACTATACTCCTTGGAAAAACAGTATAATTAGGATATGAGGTGGAGGAAAGTTAAAAGAAGTAAAGAGATTTTTGGGATCAGTTTTTTAAAAATAATCCTTGTATTTCTCGTAATATTTGTTGTTGTCTCCATATATTTACTCTTCCGCGCAAATATTCTTATCATTCGATCAATTGATGTATCCACAGAAAAAGTGGAATGTGTGGATGGTGAACAAGTAAAAGCCGCCTCCAAGCTTTTAGGAAAAAATTTCTTTTTTATAAATTCCAAAAAAATTGAGGATGATCTTAAGAAAAATTATATTTGTATTAAATCAGTTACAATTTCAAAATTTTTTCCAAACAAAATTAAACTTGATATTTTTGGAAGAGAGCCTGCTGCAATTTTGGTGGTTTTGAGAAATGAAGAGGCTTCAGAATCTTCGGAATTAGAAGAATTTAGTAAATTAGAATCTACAATGAGCGCAGAAGCAGACGAAAGTTTTTTGATTGATAATGAGGGAATCTTGTATTCAAAAAATATTGAACAAGTATTTGCTCCAAAAGTTTATGTTAGTGGTTTAAATTTGACCTTGGGAGAAAAAATTGAAAAGAATTTGATTAGAAATTTATTAAAAATTTTGGAGAAATTAAAGATTTTTGGGCTAAATTTGACTGAGTCTAAAATCTATTCAGAAAATATTCTTTTGATAAATTCCGTGCCAAAAATAATACTTGTGTTGGAAGATAAAATTGATACTCAAATTGCATCTTTACAACTAATTATGAATGAAGCTAAAATAAATGAGGAGAATTTAGAGTTTATCGACCTGCGATTTGATAAACCAATTATAAGGTTTGCCCCGAAAAAGAAGTAGCTTATGGCTAAAGACAAAGTAATTTGCGCAATAGACGTCGGTTCATCAAAAATTGCAACACTTATTGCATCGATTGATGAATCCGCCTCTTCCGGAGGGAAAATAAATCTTATTGGTGTTTCCTCAACAGCTTCGAAAGGTGTAAGAAAAAATCAGGTTGTAGATATTGATGAGGCAGTCAGAGCAATAACAGAATCTGTTGAATCTGCGGAAAGAATGGCAGGTTATTCAATATCTGATGCCTTTGTTTCATTAGGCGGGCCGCAAATTGAGAGTGTTAATCAGCATGCAGTAGTTGCAGTTTCCGAGCCTGAAGGTGAGATAAAGATGAGTGATATCCAAAGGGTTAATGATGCTGCAAGAGCAATTCCACTACCCTCATCCAGAGAGATTTTACATGTAATCCCGAGAACATTTACAGTTGATGGTCAGGATGGAATTAAGGACCCGATTGGTATGACTGGAGTCAGACTTGAAACAGAAACTCATATTATAACTGGTGCTACAACTTCTATGAGGAACTTGGTTAAATGTATTCAAGAAGTCGGTATAGATGTATCTGAGCTTGTCTTCTCTGGAATAGCCTCATCTTTGGCTGTGTTGACGGATACGGAAAAAGAATTAGGAGTTGTACTTGTTGATATTGGCGGTGAGACAACAGATGTTGTTATTTTCATAGATGGTTCAGTTTCATATTCCTCTGTTATACCAATTGGTGCACGTCATATCACATCAGATATGGCTGTTGGTTTAAGGATTTCTTTGGAATCAGCAGAAAAGATAAAATTATCTTTGGGAAAAATTCAAAAGATACCGGTTTTAGCAGATGATAGAGAAATGGAAGAAAAATCAAACTCAAAGGAAAAGAAAAAAGATGAAGAGGTTTTAGATATTAAATCTATAGGAATTGAGGAAGATGTGCAAAAAATATCCAAAAAAGCGGTTGTTGACGGAATTATAAGACCAAGACTTCATGAAATATTTAAATTTGTGGGTAAGGAGATAAAAAAGAGTGGGTTTGGTACCCAAATCCCATCGGGACTGGTACTATGCGGAGGCGGAGCACAAACTATTGGAATATTGGAACAGGCAAAATATGTTTTGGGATTTCCCGCAAGGGTTGGCCAAATTGAGGGTCTTTCCGGTTTAATTGATGAGATTGATTCTCCATCCTTTGCATCGGCTGCAGGTTTAATATTATATGGTGCAACACAAGGAAGAGGAAGTGAATTACATATTCCTGTTTTTTCCGGAAGCTTACCCTTTAAGGGAATTGTGCAAAAGGGAATTGCCTTAATAAAATCCATACTCCCATAATTATTTTATGCTGAAATGGGGGATTGTAACAGCAGAAATTATCTGCTAGAATCGCCTCAAATTCATATTTATGCTGATTAAACCTGATGTCCAGAGGTTTGCAAAAATAAAGGTAATGGGACTAGGCGGAGGTGGTTCTAATTCATTAAACTCCATGATCTCTTTACAACAGATTCAGGGGGTTGAATTTGTGGCTGTTAATACGGATGCTCAAGCCCTTCTTAGTAATCAATCCCCTACAAAGGTACAAATTGGTGAAACATTAACTCGCGGTTTAGGTTCAGGAGGAGATCCTGAGATAGGAAGACAGGCTGCTGAGGAATCTACACAAAAGCTTGAAGATGTTTTGGCGGATGCAGACATGGTTTTTCTAACAGCAGGGATGGGAGGAGGGACCGGAACAGGTTCAATTCCAATTGTTGCGCAAATTGCCAAAAATGTTGGTGCTCTAACTGTTGCAGTTGTTACCAAACCTTTTTCTTTTGAGGGGACAAGACGTATGGTTGTCGCAGAGGAAGGGATTGATAAATTAAGAGATAAAGTAGATGCGTTAATTATTATCCCAAATCAAAGGCTTCTGGAAACAATTGAGAAAAATATGACTTTACAAGAAGCTTTCAGGCTTGCTGATTCAGTTTTGGGGCAGGGTGTACAGGGAATTTCTGATTTAATCACTATGCCCGGGCTAATCAATGTTGATTTTGCTGATGTTAAGGCAATTATGGTTAATGCGGGATCTGCTTTGATGGGTATTGGGGTGGCTGGTGGGGAAAATAGAGCAGCCGCTGCTGCCAGAATGGCAATTGCCTCACCTCTCTTGGAGGTTTCTATAGAGGGAGCAAAAGGAGTTCTGTTTAATATTGTGGGCGGATCTGATCTTTCTATGACAGAAGTTAATGAGGCTGCACAAATTATCGCACAGGCTGCAGATCCTGACGCAAATATTATATTTGGTGCAATTATTAAGGAAGACCAGTTAGATCAGGTTAAAATTTCAGTAATTGCTACAGGTTTTGATGAATCAAGAAGAAGGTTAAGAGAATACATTGGTACAGGTATTGGTTCTGCATCTCTGCAGCAGCAGCCTGCTTCATGGTCAGATGTTCAGGAAGAAACGCCTGCGCAACAGGCGACTTCTGAGGGAGGTGAAATTCCTGTAGACAAACCTAAAGAAGAAGAACAGGAAGACCTAGAAATTCCAGCATTTCTAAGAAGCAATAGATAAAATGTTGAAAGATAGAATTGAATTAGAAAGTGATGAAAGTAGGTCAAAAAGGTGGATTTGACCCACACCAGGTGTGTGTTAAGTAGACACATCAGGGTTTTATTCAAATAATAGGTGCTTAATCTTAGCTAATTCTCTTTGATAGCTGATCTGATCTTCTGTGAATTTGATCAGTTCGACTCTTGATTTAAAAGAGTTAAGAATTTCCTCTGTATTTATCAGACCAGAGTAATTTTTATCTAAATATAAAGGAAATGATGACCATGGATATACTTTTAATTGTTCAATATTTTTAACCATGTATGAAGTAATAGGATTGAGATGTATGTAACGTGCAACATGTACTAGCTGTTCATCTGTTAATATTCGGACAGCCTTAAACATGGATTGGAATAAGGATCCAGTCCTTTCTGTTTTGGCATTTATATATTTTGCATAACTATTTTGAAATTTTCTCATAAAAGTAGTTATGCCATTATCTTTGATCTCTTTAATTAAAAAATGTATATGGTTTGGCATTAAGCAAAATGCCAGAATATCGACTAATTTTTGATTTTCCTTAATTAAGTTCTCCCAGACTTTATTTTTTAAAAGAATGGGTAAACGGTTAAAGTGTGAGAAACGTATTGGTGGATTCAAATGATTATAGTAATTTGTTAAATCTAATGCTCTTTGAAAGTCCTTACTTGTAAGAAATATTGGTTGCCGGGCAATGCTTCTGTTAAAGACATGGTAAACTTCTCCAGTCACTAAGGGCGTTACGCGATAAGGCATAAAAATACAATACCTCAAGAATCCTTATGTGTCAAGCTACGACACACCTGGTGTGAATAATGAATAACGCTAGTAAGAAAGGGTGAATTTTGTTAGAATTGACCCCATATGCAAAAGTTTAAGAGTGTTTCTTCACAAGTTAATTTTTTTGAACTTGAAGAAGAAATATTAAAGTTTTGGAAAGAAAATAAAATATTTGAAAAATCATTGGAAAAAGATGCACCTAACGGGAATTGGACTTTTTTAGATGGTCCACCTTTTGTTACAGGTACACCTCATTACGGAACTTTACTTTCTTCCATCCCCAAAGATTTATATGGCAGATTTTGGACAATGAAAGGGTATAGGGTTAGAAGAGTTTGGGGCTGGGATGGACATGGGTTACCTATTGAAAATAAGGTCGAGATTGAACTGAAGATAAAAAGAAAGAGAGATATTGAAGAAAAAATTGGAGTTAAGAAATTTATTGTGGAGTGCTTAAGATATGTTAATGAAGTATCTTCTGAATGGGAATGGTATATAGATCATATAGGAAGATGGGTAGATTTCAAAAATGCTTATAAAACATGGGATCTTCCTTATATGGAAACAGTTATGTGGGTTTTTAAGCAAATTTATGATAAAGGATTAATATATAAAGGCTTAAGAGTATCTTTGTATTGTCCGCATTGTTCAACTCCAATTTCAAATTTTGAAGTCGCAATGGATTCTGATAATTATAAGGATGTTGTTGAACCCACCGCAGTTTACAAATACCAACTTAAAAATGAAAAAAATACATTCATGCTGGCTTGGTCAACAACTCCATGGAATAAGCTTGTTACACCTGCTTTGGCAGTAAATCCAAAATTAACTTATGTGAAAGTTTCGCAAGGAGATGAAAATTATATCCTGGCAAAATCCGCTATTAAAATCCTTAAGAGTGATTACAAGAAAATATCTGAATTTAGAGGAAAGGAATTAATTGGCAAGGAATTTATTCCTCACTACACTTTTTACAAAATTGATCCGGATAAAAAAGCATTTATTGTAATTGGTGGAGATTTTGTTTCGGCGGAAGAAGGGACAGGAATTGTAACCTTAGCAGTTTACGGGGAAGAAGATTTGGCTGCGATGCAGAAAGAAAATATTCAGCTTGTAATGCACTTGGATGATGAAGGGGTAATAGAAGATTTTGTTCCTAAATTTGCAGGATTAAATTATCTGGATGCAAATAATAAAGTTATAATTGATTTAGAAGATAGAGGACTCATATATAGAGTTGATGATTATACTCATACTGTTCCGCACTGCTGGAGGTGTGGAACAAGACTTTTTTACGCTCCCAAAGACGCTTGGTTTGTGGATGTTCAGACTTTAAAGCCCAGATTATTTAAAAATAACAAGAGTATAAATTGGTTTCCTAAACATTTTAAATATGGACGTTTCGCAAAAAGCATGGAGGCTGCACCTGATTGGAATATTTCAAGAAATAGGTACTGGGGTTCTCCTGTACCTGTTTGGGAATGTATTTGTGGAGAAAGATTTGTTCCGGGTTCCATTAAAGAATTGGAAGAGGCATCTGGTGCAAAAATCACTAATCTGCATAAACCGGAAATAGATAAGGTTGAAGTTAAATGTAAGAAATGCGACAGGCAAGTTAAAAGAGTTCCTGAGGTTTTGGATTCTTGGATTGAGGCAGGATCTGCTTCTTTTGCAGAAAGACATTTCCCGTTTGAAAAGAATTTAAAGCTTGAAGATTTTTTTCCTCCTGATTTTATTGCTGAATATACAGGGCAAATTAGAGCATGGTTTTATGTAATTCATGTTATTACAACGGCTTTATATGATAGTCCCGGTTTCAAGAATGTTTTAGTTGAAGGGGTTCTTTTGGGAACCGACGGAAGGAAGATGAGTAAAAATTATGGTAATTTTCCTGATCCCAGAATGGTTTTGGAAAAGTATGGAGGAGATTCTTTAAGACTATATTTTATTAGTTCACCTTTAATGAGGGGTGAGGATATGAATTTTTCTGAAGAAGGAGTAGCAGAGGCTTACAGATTCTTGCTCATTTTTTGGAATAGTTATAAATTCTTTATCGATTATGCCAATTTAGGGGAATTTAGTCTCGCAAGGTCCAACCTTTCGATCTTAGACAAGTGGATCTTGGCTAAACTAACAGAGCTCACTGCGAAATTGCATAATGGGTTTGATAAATATGAATGTGTAACAGATGTGCAGCTAATCAAGGATTTTGTGGTAAATGACTTTTCAACATGGTATATAAGAAGATCAAGAAATAGGGTAGGTCCCGAAGCTGATAAAGCGGATAAAAGCGTTTGTTTAACAGTGATGTATGAAGTTTTAGTAACTTTGACTAAGCTATTGGCACCATTTATTCCTTTCGTTACAGAAGAAATGTTTAAAAATTTGACTGATGAGGTATCTGTTCATCTTGAAAACTTCCCGGGGCCAGATAAAACATTGTTAGATGACAGATTAACAAAAGATATGGTTATTGTAAGAAAGCTTGCAGAAGCGGGACATGCAAAGAGAAAAGAAGCTGGGATAAAATTAAGACAACCTTTACAATCAGCTACATATGAGTGGGGAGAAAAATTAGATGAAGGACTGGAGCAAATTTTTGCTGAAGAATTAAATGTAAAGTCTATTGCATACAAAAAATACTCAAGTAAAAGTCCGAAAATTACATTGGATACAAAAATTACTCCAAAACTTAAAGAGGAAGGAGATGCAAGAGAATTAATCAGACAAGTTCAGCAACTTAGGAAGGAACAAAACTTAACAATGGCAGATAAAACTAAAATTGAAGTTCCCTTTTGGCCTGATAGCTTTGAGGCTCAAATACTTAAAAGTACTGCTTCAATATCTATTGAAAAAGGAGCCGAATTTAAAGTAACTAAAGTCTGATGCTTACTTTTTTTAGTAAAATCAACTGGCCAATTTTCCTATCTGGTCTGCTTTTAGTTTCTGTTGGAATCTTGGTAATTTATTCATCCTCAAGAGAACTTGCTTTTCAGCAACTCATTTTTACAATCATTGGAATGATATTTTTTTTGTTTATTTCTCAAATTGATCTTTTTGCGATAAGAAATGTTATAAAACCCCTTTATTTTCTGACAATTTTTCTTCTAATAACAGTACTAATATTGGGCATTGAAACAAGAGGAGCTATTAGATGGATACCTTTAGGTTTTTTTAATATTCAGCCTTCGGAATTTGCAAAACCTGTTTTAATTTTGATGCTAGCCTTATTTTGGAGTAATAATAAAGTTGGATGGAGCAATATTTTCAAAAGTCTAATCCTTATCTTACCATTTGTCTTGTTGATATTTAGACAACCTGATTTAGGTACATCCTTAACAGCTATTGCTACCGGGATAGGGATTTTATTTGCAGCGCAAATTTCAATTAAAAAGATGATTTTTTTAATAATAATTGCTATTTTAGTAGTTCCCGGCAGTTACGTTTTCCTAAGGGAATATCAGAAGGAAAGGATTATTGGCTTTTTAACACCAGGGGCAGATCCATTAGGAAGAGGTTATAATGTAATTCAGTCAACTATAGCTGTTGGTTCCGGTCAACTTTTAGGTAGAGGATTAGGCAGAGGAACGCAATCAAGGCTGCAATTCCTTCCTGAATTTAGAACTGACTTTATATACGCATCTATTGCGGAAGAGCTGGGGTTTTTTGGATCTTTGATAATAATTGCAATCTATTTGTATCTACTTGGTTATTTTTTAAGGGTTGCAACTTTAGTAAGAGATAATTTTAGCTTCCTAGTAATAATTGGGGTGTTTTCAATGATGCTTTTTCAAATTTTTATAAATATTGGAATGAATGTAGGAATTGTTCCGATAACAGGCATTACACTGCCGCTTATTTCATATGGTGGAAGTTCTCTAATTGCAACTTTTATTTGTCTGGGATTAGTAGCATCTGTTGCAAAAGATAGGAGAAGAATTGACATAGACTGATATTGAGGTTAAAATCACCTTCATGTTTGATTTTGCAATTTGTGAAATTTTGGGTAAACAATATAAAGTTATACCAAATAAGCCTCTTCTAGTGGATTGGACAGGTGAGGATGGAAAGAAAATAGAGGCTCAATTGCTTCTTTTATCGGAGAGTGGAAAAATCAAGGTGGGAAATCCCTACCTTAAGGATAAGTTGACTTTGGATGTTTTAGGAACTATAAAATCTAAAAAAATTAGAGTGGCAAAATTTCATGCCAAGGCAAATTACAGGAAAGTTTTGGGATCAAGGACTAAAAAAACACAAGTTATCCATGTCGTGAAAAATTGATGTATTGATTTTACTTTTCACAGAGACTATACTGCTTTTCATGGCACACAAAACAGGTGGAGGAAGTACTAGAAAGAATAGAGATTCTATTTCAAAGCGTTTAGGCGTCAAAAAATATGGTGGAGAAAATGTGGTTTCAGGAAATATCATAGTAAGGCAAAAAGGGAACAAGTTTTATCCTGGAGTAGGGGTAAAACAAGGGAATGATTATACAATTTTTGCAGTAAATTCTGGAAAAGTGGAATTTAAGAAGAAACTAAGTAAAAATATAATTAACGTTTTATAATGGACGAACAGATTTATGAACTAGAAATTGATGTGCTTCAGCCAAATCCACTACAGCCACGTGGTTTAATTACCCCTGAGTCATTGTCAGAACTGGCTGAATCAATTAGGTCACACGGCGTATTAGAGCCGTTAGTTGTTGCAAAAACTCCTGCTGGATTTCAGATTATTGCGGGAGAAAGAAGATGGAGAGCCTCAAAACTTATTGGACTGAATAAAGTTCCTGTAATAATCCGTGAAACATCACCCCAGGGCATGCTTGAGATGGCGATTGTTGAAAATGTTCAAAGAATTGATCTTAATCCTTTAGAGCGTGCCCAAGCATATAAAAGGCTTATGGAAGAGTTTGGTTTAACAAATTCCGAGATTTCGGAAAGGGTTTCAAAGTCTCCGTCATACATTTCAAATACGATAAGACTTTTGACGCTACCTGATGCCCTAAAAGATGCGTTAATGTCAGATGCAACAACAGAAGGACACGCAAGAGCCTTGGCAGCATTGGAAGACCCGCATTTTATTATTGAGGCATATAAAGAGGTTTTGAAAAGAAATTTATCTGTTCGGGGGACTGAGGAATTGGTTCGAAGATTTAGGGCAAAAAGTGGTATGGGGCCCAAAAGAAGTGCGGATGTGACAAGTATGCATATAGTTTCGGATGAAATTGACCGTGTTCAAAATGACTTGGCTGAAGCTCTTTCCAAAAAAGCGGATAAAACACAGGTTAAGTGCACTCAGACAGGGAAAAAGGCAAAGGTAGAGCTAACAATTGAAGGGGAACCAAGTAAAACTACTGCACTTTTAGAAGATATACGTCAAGCGATTGTAGGGTACTTTAATATCACTTAATGATTATTTCACTCTTTTATCAATAAGAAGCCCCATCCCGTCAGGAGGCCAGTATCTGAAAAATGCCTTTCCAACTATTTCCTGCTTTGTGATTGGTCCCCATTCCCTTGAATCAGAAGAATGATCCCTATTATCCCCCATCACAAAATATTCATTGCTATCCAAACGTATGTTTTTTCTTTGTGAGAGATATGCTCCGGTGTGAGTTGGGGTTTGAGGCGGCAAATATTCCTCTGGGATTTGACCTCCGTTTACAAAAACCGCCATATCCTCAATCTTTATTGTATCACCCGGTACAGCTATTATTCGCTTAATAAAATCCTGAGATTCATCTCTGGGATTTTTTAAAACAATGATATCTCCCCTTTTAGGATCTCCAAGTTTGTAGCTGACTTTTTCAGTAATCAAATAATCACCATTATGCATGGTTGGGATCATGGAGTTTCCGGAAACTTTATGAAATTGAGCAACAAAAAGATAAATAAGTGCAAAAATTGCACCAAAAACTACAAATGTCTGTATAAAATCTATAACATGGGAGCCCAGGTTTTGGAAAAAGCTTTTGCGTTCGCCAACATAGTAATTCATTTCATCCATGCCCCTCATTATCTCAAAAATTTAGCTTGGCCACAACTAGTTACATAGTTGTGGTTGAGATGCAACTATACGGATGTTAGAATGAGATAGCTTGGACTCGTAACTCAGCGGTAGAGTGCTTCGTTCACATCGAAGAAGTCAGAGGTTCGAACCCTCTCGAGTCCACAAATATTAGAATAAGTTTTTTATGGAAAATAGATATCAAATAAGTAGAAATATTTTTTTTAATTTCTTAGGACAGGGCACACTTTTAATTTTGGGAGTTATTACAACCCCTTTTATAGTTCATAGCCTGGGTGATACATCCTACGGAATATTCTCGGTAGTTTTAGCAACAGTCAGTTATTTTTCCATCCTAGATCTTGGTTTGGGAGTTTCAGTAATTAAGTACATTTCCGAGTATAATGCAAAAAATGACCGCCAAGCTTTGGGTAAAATCATTACAACCGCATTAACTGCGTATACAATTTTAGGTTTTATAGGTGCTTCAATAATAGTTCTTTTAACACCATTCCTTATACATAATTTTTTACGTATCCCGTCTGATTTTATATCTATTGCTTTATCAGTATTTTATATAAGTGCAATCGGCTTTCTAATCAATATGATTTTGACAGTTTTTAATTCCATTCCTAATGGACTTCAAAGGATGGATATTACAAATAGCAGGAATATTCTTTTTGGACTGTTAAATTACTTAGGTATGGTTACAATTTTAATACTGGGAGGTAATTTAGTGCACATTGTAATATGGAATATATTCATAAGTATCTTAGCTACATTAATTTTTTTTAGAATTATTACCCAACTTTTGAAAAATGTTTTGATCAGATTTTCTTTTGATAAGAAAATTTTTTTAAAGTTAATTCGATTTGGGGGTTTCAAATTTTTGGGAAATGTTTCCGGCCAAGTGGTATTTCAACTGGATAAGATTATTATAGGTTTTTTTCACCCAATTGGCCTTGTAACTTTTTATGCAGTTCCTAATTTAGTGGTGCAAAAAGCATTTATTTCAATTTTTAATATTACTAATGCCGTATTCCCTGCACTTTCGCAGTCACATTCCTTAAATGATGAACAACGAACAAAAGATTTGTATATTCGAATGACGAAATTTGTTATTTTTTTTATGTTTCCGCTGATGGCGGCAATATTTATTTTCTCGGAGAGCGTATTAACTTTATGGATGGGAAGAGATTTTGCGTATGTAAGCACAAGCACTTTGAAGATTCTTGCAATTTCTTACTTTTTTGCAAGTATGTCTGCTCCAGGTGTAATAGTTGCGGATGCTTTCGGAAAGCCACATATCCCAGCTTTTTTTGCTTTAATTAGTGCAATTATAAATGTAACAGCTGCCTTAATTTTGGTACCCAAATTTGGAATTGAAGGCGCAGCATGGGCCTTACTTATCAATTTTATTTCTCAAGTTCCTATATTTCTTATTTTTATAAACAAAAACATAGTCAAAATCTCAAGTTTAGAAGTTTTAACTAAATCATATATAAGACCAATTATTTCAGGAATAATTTGTTCAATTGTTGTGATTTCAATGCCAAAATTTACGCACAATGTTTTAGCAGATTTTTCACTTGGATTAATTATTTTTGCATTTTTTTATATACTTATGAATTTTTTCCTGGGTACTTTTGACAAAAAGGACAAATTAGCAGCATACTATTTTGCTTTAAAAATTTCATCTATTTTAAAGAGCAAAAACATATGAATCACTGGGGGGAATTTTATTCAAAATCCTATGAATTGGATTATTTAATAAGGAATGTTTCATGCCATAGGGAAATGTTTGATCTTATATATGAAGAAAAACCAAAAAAGATTTTAGAGGTGGGGAGTGGTACTGGCTCCATGTCTACATTTTTGTCTTATTTGGGGTATGAAGTTACATCTTTGGACAATGATAGCAAAGTATTATTGAAGGCTAAAAATTTAGCAAAAAAGCTAAATGGTAAAGTTAAGTTTACACTAAATGATGCATTTAATATTCCTTTTGGGGATAATTATTTTGATGTTGTGTTTCATCAGGGACTTCTGGAACATTTCTCTGATGCTAATATATATAAACTATTGGATGAACAACTAAGGGTCGGTAAAATTGTTGTTTTGAGTGTTCCAAATAATTTATATAAAAATATAGATTTTGGTGATGAAAGACTTTTACCAAATATTTTTTGGGACTCTCTTCTTAAGAGAAGGTATAAACTTTTAGTAAGTCTTTCATATAATAGTGTAGAGCGAAAGAGCCTAAGAAATAGATTTATTTATCGGGTTGATAACACTATGTATCTTGCAAAAATAAAAAAGAGTAAAAAATGAAAAAAATAGCGATTGATTTGAGATCTTTGGAAAGTCCCACTGGAAAAAGGGGAATTGGATATTATAACAGGCATCTTTTCTTGAATTTGCTTTCAAAACCTCACCCGAAAATTTCATTTAACTTAATTACTTTTCCAAAAAGTAGATTACCTGTTCAGTTTAGGGTTGGGCCTTTTGATAAATTTAAAAATATCCCTGCCTTATTTTGGCCAAAAAAAGGACTTAGAAGATTTGATTCCATCTTTTCAATTTTTTGGTCACATAGTTTAAAGAAAATAAAGCCTGAATTAATTCATATCCCCTCACTTTTTGAGATTTATTATTTGTATGTACCAGATAATGTTAAATCTATCGTAACACTTTATGATGTTATCCCACTTATCTATCCAGATAAATATTTTCAGAATGAAAAGGCTAAAGATTGGTATTTGATGAGGCTTAATCAAGCCAAAAAAGCTTCAAAAATTATAACTATTTCCAAGTCCTCTAAAAAAGATATTGCTAAAATTTTAAATATATCTTCTGAAAAAATTGAAGTAATTTATGGAGGTGTTGATAAACGTTTTAAGCTGATGGGTAAGGATGATGTGGAGAAAATACTTAATATATATAACATAAAAATGCCGTATATTTTAACTGTTTCAACTCACAGTTTTCACAAAAATATTTTGAGTATATTTCAAGCATTTAAGAATTATATTAGACTGAAAAATAATAATTTAACTTTAGTTGTTGTTTGTAAATTAGAGATCTTTGAAGAGAAAGACTGGAGAGGTCAGCTTAAAAAATTAGGAATAGAGGACAGGGTAATATTGACAAACTTTGTATCAGATGAGGAACTAGCTGTAATCTATAACGGGGCGAAACTTTTTCTTTTTCCATCGCTTTATGAGGGGCTGGGGTTACCAGTATTAGAAGCATTTGCCTGCGGTACACCAGTTATTACATCTAATGTTTCGTCATTGCCAGAAGTTGGGGGGGACGCAGTGTTGTATGTGGATCCACAAAATGTAGGTGATATAACAGCGGGAATATCTAAAATTTTATCTGATGAAAATCTTAGAAGACGCTTAATTGAAAAGGGATTTTCTCAAGTTAAAAAGTTTACTTGGAGTTTGGCAGCAGATAAGACGTTAAGAGTTTATAAGGAAGTCTTAGGATTATAACTTGCCATTAAAATTACCCAAAGAAAAATAAAAGGATAAAAAAGGGAGTTTGCAAAGAAGGAATGAATGATAAGTCCAGATAATCCAGCAGTTAAAGCAGGATCTCCTTTTATACCGGCATATAATATTGAGATTATGAATATGATATAGACAATAAAACCTAAAATTCCAGTAGTTGCCAAAACTGAAAGTAGGGATGAATCGTTAGTTGAGGAGCCGCGACTTTGTAAAAAGTTGGAATCAGATAAATTGTATTCCCTCATAGCATATCTGTAACTATTAAATCCAACCCCCAAGATTGGTGAATGTTTAAAAACCTCTATCCCTTGAATCCATGTATTTACTCTGGATGAAGCGGATTTTGTGCGATCTATATTTCTGGGTGATGCAACAAAGTAGGTATATAGGTAAAATCCCCCCATGAGAATAATAAATAGAATTAATGTTTTAAGTAGTATGTCTTTGGATTTATTAAAATATGAAAGCGTAAGACCACCTGTTAGAAACATGAGGTAGCTACTTCTTGAAAAAGTTGTTAAAAGAGCTAAGTAAACAAGTGCAAAAAAAATGGTATGTCTGCTCCAGTTTAGTGCTCCCGCACGATTTTGGAATATTAAGGTCAAAGTTAGAACGAAATATGCTCCAGCAAAATTTGGATCTAAAAAAGTGGATACTGTTCTAAAATAATGAGGGTCCCAACCAAATTCCTGTAAAGGTCCTAAATTGGGAAATATTATAAATTGTAATAAACCTAAGATAGAAAGGCCTACACCTGAGAGTAAAAGCGCTGAGGGTATGTTTTTTTTGAGGTTGACAAAAGCACCTGATAAGATAACCCAGCCTAAAGTAAGGTATAAAGTTAACCTTATAGTATAAGAAAAACTAGCAAGATATTCTACGAAATTTAAATTAAGAGGAGTTAATATTAATGACAATATGGCTATTAATATAAAAATAAATCCCGCTATGATAAAGGTAGGAGGCTTTTTTAACTTGTATCTTAAGCGGAAAAGTGCCAAAATGATTAACACAAAAACAGTTAAATCAAGAAGAGTTGGACCTAAATTTCCAAATAGTGGAAACTTGATTAACTGACCTGCTAAAATCGAGACAATCAAAAGTATTTCAAATATCACTTATGAAATTATACTCCAACATAACTATTTTGGTAGGAATTTGGGTTATATCGCTTGTAATAATATCTTTCTTCGGTTTGTCAACTTTTGCAAAATCAGATTTTTCCGGAAGTGGATTTTTAAATAACTTGGCTTTTTGGGATGGCGGTCATTATCTGGAAATTGCAGAATTTGGATATACTGATGATTTTTTATACGCTTTTTTCCCCCTATACCCACTGACACTTAGAGGAGTTAATCAGATAATTCAAAACTACACTTTGTCTGCAATTTTAGTAAGTTTTCTCTCTTTTTTTCTTGCAGCAAACCTCCTTTACCGGTTGGTGTCTTTGGATTTCAGTAAAAAATTGGCTGAAAAGTCCATTTTATGGTTATTGTTTTTTCCAACCTCATTCTTTTTCTTAACAGCATATTCTGAAGGCTTATTTTTCCTTTTTGTTGTTTCCTCGTTTTTATTTTTAAGAAAAGGGAATTTATTTTTAGCAACTTTATTTGCGGCTTTAGCATCAGCAACCAGGCTTGCAGGTATGGCTGTAGTGCTAGCACTATTGGGGGATGTTTATTTAAGGGATGGTTTTAATAAAAAGAATTGGTATGTACTTTTATCTTTTGGCGGAATTTTTGTTTACTGTTTTTTTCTATTTAAAACCACTGGTGACGCTTTTTATTTTATCAGTGCAGAGAATCATTGGTTAAGAAGTTTATCGCTTCCCGGTGTAGGATTTTGGGAAAGTTTAAAATCTATTGTAAGTTGGAGTTATGTTGAGAATAGATTTAATTTGATATTAGAGTTACTTTTTGCAATATTTGGATTAGGAATGGCAATAAGAAGCTTTAGATTTTTACCTTCATCATATGCAACGTATGCTTTAGCATCTGTTGCGCTACCACTCTTTACATCCTCGCTTACCTCCATGCCACGGTTTTTATTACCCGTATTCCCAATTTTCATTTTGATGGCGCTTATTGAGAACAAATATGTGACATTTGCTTTCCAACTTATATTTATCTTATTACTCTCTGCCTTTACAATTATGTTTACTAATGGTAACTGGGTCAGCTGAAATTTAAGGACTAAAGTTTACCTTTCGTAAAACCTCAGTTTCGTTTGAAGCTAAATCCTGAGCTCTAATGGTAAAGATATTTTCTCCATCATTGAGCTCATGAATACTGGTAAATGTTCCATCTGAATTTACAATTACTCGGGAATCGTTTATAAAAACTTTTGATTCAGAATCTGTTTTTCCGCTAACCTTTATTTTTCTTTCTCCCTGGATGGATTTTCCATCCTCAGGTTCTAAGATCTCTAAGAATGGTTTTTCATTATCATAAATAACTTTTATTAATTTGGAGGATAAGCTCTCTTTTCCATCTTGATCTATGGATTTTCCATAAATATTGTTAGTTCCCAGTACAAGTTGAATATTATTTATTTCAAATGTTCCATCATCTGAGACATCAACCGTATCTTTTTTTTCATCATCCAAAAATATTGCTACCTTTGAGTTTGGGGTACCATATCCTCTAATATCTATTTCTGCGCTATTTGTAGCCTCATAAGGAATATTTAAGACCGGCGGGGCAAAAGAGGCGTTTTCAGGTATGGAAGTCGTATTTTTATGAGAAGGTTTAAAAGTTCCGGTTATAAAACCAAGACTATTGATTAGTGTTGGAAGTACCCATTGGATGGTGGCATATACAAGAAAGCCTATGATTATTAGGGTAATTATAAAATTCGTTCTGCTTTGGCGGGCAAGTTTTTTGGCATATCTTCTGGATTGATACCGGTAAGCCATGGGATTCATCCATAAGTATATCACTAAAATTTGGTAAAATATTGTTTACTTCGAATGAAGTGAGAAGCGGGATTAGTACACCGGTAGTATGCCACCTTCCCAAGGTGGAGAAGCGAGTTCAATTCTCGTATCCCGCTCCAGCCGGTGTAGCTTAGTGGTAAAGCAGACGCTTCGTAAGCGTAAGAGCGACGGTTCGATCCCGTCCACCGGCTCACTACAATCAGTTTACATGATTGTAGCTCACTTACTTGCCTCAATTGCTCCTTGTCTCGCAAGTTGATTTTGGGGATCCATTCTTAAGACCGTGTTAAAAACATCGAAAGCTTTCTGTTTTTCCCCCATACTTAAGTAAACTATAGCTAAATTATTATAAAGATTTATATTCTTAGGGTTAATTTGGATAGCTTTCTGAATATATTCCAAAGTTTTGTCATAGAGCTTTTGCTGAAAATAAATAGCTGCAATATTTTGGTTAGACTGCCAAAGATTTGGGTTATATTTTATTGCGTTTTGATAATTTTCCAAAGCTTTATCAACTTGTCCTAATTCCATATAAGTATTTGCCAAGTTATGATAAGCATCCCCATAATTTGGTTTAAGCTCAATAGCTCTTTGAAATTCCTGCAAAGCTCTTTGTTTATCTCCCCATCTCCCGTAAACATCCCCTAAGTTGTTATGGGTATTGGGGCTGGAAGGAGAAGTCTTTCCTGTTGCGATCCATAAATTATCCTCATTTTTCCAGTCAATATTTCTCATAATAGTTCTTACAGATAATGGAATCACAAAAAGTATTAACAAAACATAAAGTAGCCACTTTAACTTTAATATCTTGCCTAGATTTTCAATCCCAAATCCAACTACAACCAAAATTCCTAAAATGGGTAAATATAAATAGCGTTCTGCAACAATCCAATTTAGCCTAAAAGGGGTTAAGGTAGGAGAGAGGGCTATAAAGAAAAGAGAGGACCAGAAAAAGATAAATTTACTTGTCTTAAAACTTATTAATATCCCTATAAAGAAAAGAAGGGTGATTAACCCTCTTACGACAAGCTCAATATTTCCAAAAGCCAATTCTGAATGGTAGAGTGTTAAGGTCTTTGGAAAAAATATTAATTCAAAATAAGATGTAATGGCAATAGGTATAAGTATGAGTGGATTATCGATCCCTCCTTCTTGGTAATGAAGAGATTGTAATGTGGTGGTCCGTTCCGGTAAAGCACTAAAAGCAACAAGTACATAAACAATGGTAATTATTACGAAGGGAATGGATTTTTTCCAGTTTTTTTTAAGATTTCCAAATGAAAATTCCCAAAGAGGAAAAAGTAGAAATAGGGATAATGGCATTTGAGGATGGGACATGAAAGATAGAAGAAAGAAGATAGAAGAAAGAAGCAGGAATTGCCCCTTTTTTACAGATAGAATGTAAAACAAAAATGATAAGAGGAAGAAGAATGTGTACTGAGGATACATTCCACCTGAAATCCAAACAACCGCTTCGGAAATGGCAGGGTGTATGGAAAATATAGCGGCAACAAAAATAGCAAGCTTTTTATTATATAAAAAATTAAATAAGGTGTATACTAAAAAAACTGATCCGATATGAAAAAGAAGATTTAATGATCTAAACATTATCTGATTTAGTCCCACAATATGGAAAACTATCCAATATAGCAAAGGACGAATAAAACCAAAAGGATGGGCGGAAATATTTTTGAAATTTCCGATGTTTGGATTTTCAACTATTTCCGCAAGATCATCGGAGAGAAAGGCGTTATTTAGTGAATTGCCATAAGTTATTAGGATTAAAATTAGCAAAAGAAAATATATTAGCCAATGCTTTTTAAGTTGAT
Source organism: uncultured Gammaproteobacteria bacterium (assembly GCA_964387865.1). Lineage (GTDB taxonomy): Bacteria > Patescibacteriota > Microgenomatia > Daviesbacterales > UBA10151 > CAYLXC01. Next base: position 33,192 of record CAYLXC010000008.1, read on the forward strand.
CCATCTAATCCTTTCTATCAGGGCACAAATTACCTAATGGGCAATTTTTACATGTGTGGGGACGGGCAATACATATATCTCTTCCATGTTGAATAAGCATCAAAGGAAAATTAATCCACTCATTTTTAGGTACGATTTCCATAAGATTTTTTTCAATTTTAACAGGGTCTTTTGTGGATGTTAACCCCAATTTATTGGCGAGTCTGATAACATGAGTATCAACAACAATCCCTTCTGATTTGCCAAAAGCAGATCCCAATATAACATTTGCAGTTTTTCTGGCAACACCTGGCAATGAGTCTAAATCTTTCATATTTTCCGGAACCTTACCACCAAATTTTTCCACAAGCATTATGGCTGCAGCCTTGATAGTTTTGGCTTTATTATTGTGAAAATTGATTTTTTTTATCAGTTTATTAATTTCGGAAATACCTTCTTCAGCCAAATCCTGCGGTTTCGGGTATTTTTTAAAGAGATTGGGGGTTGCTTTATTTACAGAAATATCTGTAGCTTGTGCAGACAAAATTGTAGCCACCAAAAGCTGATATGGATTTTCATAATTTAATGCAATTTTAGGATGTGGGTAAACTTTATATAAGCGCTTGATGATTTCTTTAACTTTTTTCTCTTTTGTCATATAGAAGATCTTAGGAAATAGATCTTCTGACGTCAACAGGTAAAAATAAGCCTAAACGTAATTATCTTGGGAGTTTAAGTACTTGTCCAGGAAGGATAAGATCAGGATTTTGGATATTGTTTGCTTCTGCAATTTTTGGATAAGCTAAAATGTCACCATATGCTCTTGCAGCAATTGTTGATAGCCAATCACCTTCAACTACAGTGTAGCTATCACCTTCTATCTTTGATCCCCAAATTGTGGTATCAGCACCACCAACTCCAACATCTCCTGTTATATCAGGTTGGGGAGTTGGCTCCATTTGAGGAGATTCCTCTGGCTGGGTAGTTTCCTCAGGAGATGGGACAGCTGCCAAATCTTCTGCCGGTTTTGGTATTTCAAGAGTTTGTCCAACCTCTATTGCATCAACGTTTGTTAAACTGTTTGCATTTGCGATTTCAGGATATTTATAGCCGTCATTATAATACTTTTCAGCTATGGTAAATAATGTATCGCCTTCCTTGATTGTATATTTTCCCGGTAGACTTTCAGGAGAAACATCTCCCTCCTGTTCTACTTGTTGTGCAGGACCAACTTCTTGACTGCCTTTATTAAAGTAATTGAAGATTAAAATTCCCACAACCAAAATTATCAAACCACCCAAAACCATACTCAATTTGGATTGGTTTGATTGTACATCACCACTTATTTTATCCAAATAAGATTCCTCTTGGGGTTCTATATCTTTTGTACTATATCTTCCTTTTGCCATTTTCAGGTGGGCAGTCCCGATTCAATCGGGATAGGAACAGCTTTCTACAATGCTCTTTTTAGCCTATATATTAATATTTGTCAAGCCCCCAAATTTGGAAAAAGTCTTTATCATGAGTCAAAATGATTCTATTCTCTTTTGAAGCTAGGCTTATGATTTTAATATCAGAAGCTTTTGGGAAAACCTTTTTAACATCAATTACATCATGGCCAGCGTGGTGAAGAAATTTAATGACTACTTGAGCAACATTAACGTCTGCGATGAATTTCATGTAGAATTGCTTGTGGTTTATCTAATACCCGAGATGCGGATTTTTTGCTACCGACCTGTTTTGCCGCATATTGGATTGCAGCTTGAATTTGCTCCATATTGAGGAATGGATATTCTCTTAGCATCTCTTTAATTTCCATTCCACCTGCTAAAAACTCTAATATAACCTCAACAGACATCCTTGTACCTGCAATTATTGGTTTACCACCTAATATTTCGGGATCTTGGGTGATCAAACTTTTCATATACTTAATTTTACCATACTTTTAAAAAAATTGTGGGGTCAAAGGTAAAAACCTCGAACACCTATACCAGAGTTTAATATATCAGTACAAAACTTTGCAACAATTAAGAATTACAATAATTTCTTAAAATCCTCCAGCGATAAATTGATAGGTTTTAAGATACCAATTAAAAGTGTACCTTTACGGATAACTTTATGATTTGGAACTGTAACAAGCTGTTTTACTTCATCTTGCATTCTAGCTAATCTTATATGACTACCTCTTTGTCTTGAAACTATGAAACCAATTTTTTCTAACGCCTTAACAACTTGTTTCCCACTGACCTGAGGAACATTTGACATTTAAGAAGTTGCAACCTGGACAGGTACTATAAAACGATCCTTATGTAGTTTGCCTTCTTCTATCTTATCATCGTCGGCATCCTCTAAATAAAGCTCCATAGCCTCTTTAATGTTCCCCATAGCCTCTTCTAAGTTGTTCCCTTGAGAGGTACAACCTGGAAGATCAGGAATCCATACAGAGTAACCTCCATCCTCCTCTTTTTCAAAAACAGCATCATATTGCAAGATCTTTTGTCTCATATAATCAATTTTATCACAATTCAAATAAATTTGCGGGTTTTATCCGCCGTAGTCCGCTTCAGCAGACGAAGGCGGGCCCGACCGGATTCGAACCGGCGATCTCCTCCGTGACAGGGAGGCGTGATAACCGCTACACTACGAGCCCAAATTAATAAACCTATCTGCTATTATTTTCTCAATAATTCTTCTACTCTTAAAGTTTTTCAATTTTCTTTCAACTCTTCTAGCCTCTAGGACTGAACTATAAATTTGCTTAAATACTAACTCATATGGTCGTGTGAAACTAATTGATTTAGTCTTACCATGGTTATGCTCAAACAATCTTCTCCGAAGATTATTTGTTGATCCAATGTAATATCTACCATTTACCAAAGATTTAAGTATATAAACTATTCCCATAACCCTTTGCGAATACTAAGTAGCATAACATTGAATCGGCGAACCGGCGATCTGTCCGATGTACATCGGACCGTGATAACCGCTACACTACGAGCCCTCGTCGAAGCATGGCTATGATTTACGCAAATTCTGATTTGCTTCAATCTACGCCGGCTTCTCCTCTCAAAATTCCTTCGGAATTTTGTAGTAAGTATTGTACAGAAGACTCGTGTGGAATGCAATCGAAAGTGGTATATTATCATTATGCGAACCTCTAATGCAGATGTTGCCAAACTCTTAAGAGAAATTGCTGCAGCTTATACAATCAAAAAAACAGGAAATATTTTTGAGATTCGTGCGTATGAAAATGCTGCTGATTCGATTGAGCATTTAACTTCCGAAGTGAAAGATTTATGGGATGAGGGTAAGCTTGATGAAGTTTCTGGTTTGGGCGAGAAACTGCGCGCATATTTAGACGAATTATTCAAAAAAGGCAAAGTTAAGCATTTTGAATCTGTCAAAAAGGGTATTCCAGGCATAGTTTTTGAACTTTTGGATATACCTGGCATAGGCCCTAAAACAGCCTCAAAAATTGCTGATCTTGGTGTAAAAAATATTGATGATTTAA